>JAUNDE010000037.1 GCA_030526265.1 Eubacteriales bacterium
ATCTTCAACACATGTTTTTCTTGGGTTAGCCGGGATATTTCCACTCTTCATAGCATCCGCAGCCATAGCCTCAATCTTATCCTCTGTAACACCAACTTCTGAAAGTGTTGCAGGAATCTTAAGTGCTGTATTTAATTCTCTAAGTTCTTCTACAAGCATCATTGGGTCAAAGTTCTCAGCTTTTTCACCTTCATGAATGTAATTGTACATTACTTCGTAACGACCTTTGTCCGCTGTAGCATTGTATTCCATAATATTTGGAAGAAGAATGGAGTTCGCAACGCCATGTGGTACATTGAAATAAGCACTTACAGGATGACTCATTGCATGTACGTTACCCAGACGTGCCCATGCAAATGAGATGCCGGCAAATGTACTTCCGATCATCATCGCGCATGCAGCTTCTTCATCCTGACGATTAGCAACAAATTTACGAAGGTTTGCTCCAATCAATTCCATTGCTTTCTCAGCAAATGCATCTGAGAAAGGAGTTGCAAGATTTGAAATGTAAGCTTCCATTGCGTGGATCAAAGCATCAACACCACATGAAGCAGCGATAGATGCAGGAGCTGTCATGATAAGCTCCGGATCAAGAATCGCATATTTTGGAAGATTTTCATAACTGAATACTGTAAATTTGAAGTTTCTTTCCGGGTCTGTGATAACCGCAGAAGCTGTAACCTCACTACCTGTACCTGCTGTTGTAGGAATTGCAAGCATAGGAACGATTGGTCCCGGAACTGTATGATTTCCTTCATAGTCAGTAATTTTTCCACCATGTTTAGAAAGAACACCTACTGCTTTTGAAACGTCCATTGAGCTTCCGCCGCCAACTGCAACGATAGAAGTAGATCCGCTCTCTTTGTAAAGTTTTGCAGCTGCTTCTACAACCGGAATTGTCGGATTTGGAACTACATCAAGGAATGTTGTACAGGTAATTCCACCTGCTTCGATAATATCCTGGATTTTCTTAACCACACCGATCTTCTCAAGACCTCTGTCAGAGATCAGAAGGACTTTATCTGAATTAAGCTGTCCAAGAATTTCCGGAAGCTTTTTAAGTGCTCCTACACCAAAATGAATGTTCTGTGGAATCATAAAATTAAAGTCTTTCATTGCATTGTCTCCTTCTGGAATTTAATATTTTCAAATGTGTTTCTGTTTCAATTCCCTAATCTTAGAGGTATGAAAGCTGACCGAACATTGGCCAGAATTTCAGAAGAGCATATCCAAGTACAACAACGATAACAAATCTTGCGATAACTACCGGAATACCTCTCTTCATCTGCTGGTTAGCATCAAGTCCGTATCCAACTGTGATAGCACGAACACTTACAGGAAGCAGGAACTCTGCGTTGTAAGCCATTACACAGATAAACCAGTATGGAACCGGGTTTTTTCCAAGGTTAGTGCAAAGTGTAAGGATGATCGGAATTGTAACCGCTGCAGATACTGTAGAGCTTGTAAGCTCTGAAATAACGATTGCGAAAATTGCAAACACAACGATAATAGCAATATCACTTGTAAGGTTGAAGTTTGTGATAACCTGTGCAAGTCCTTCACCAGCACCTGATCCGTTGATCAGTTTACCAAGAGCAAGACCACCACCGAAGAGGAGCATCATTCCCCAAAGCATATTCTGCTGAGCATGTGGCCATGTAAGAAGAGGTTTTTTCTCTTTGTCTGTTCTTGATGTAATGATGAATGAAAGTGATCCAAGGATTGCAAAGATGTAAGCAGGCTCAAGTCCCGGAAGATAATCTGCAAAAAGAGGACGAGTGAAAGCACCAATCATAGCAAAGATGAAAAGTGATCCACAGATTTTTTCATCAGCACTCATAGGTCCAAGTTCAGCATATGCTTTATTGAAGTAATCTTTTGTTCCCTCAAGAGCTTCACCTTTACGTGTGAACATTGCAAACATGATAAGCAATGTAACAACACCTGCAAGGATGAAGTATGGAAGAATTCTGATTACCCAGTCAAAATACATGAACTCATGTCCTGACCACTCCTGGAAGAATGAAATTGCAGCTACGTTCATCGCTCCTCCAAGAGGTGTTCCTACACCACCAAGTCCTGCTCCCCAACCTACACAGAGAAGAATCGGAACTGCAGGAGCCGCTTTTCTGATATCCTCGTAACCTGCTGCATGAATCATTGCAACAGCGATCGGTGTAAACAGAGCACATACAGCCACGTTTGGAAGACAAGATGAGAAAAGCATACTTGCAAACAGCCATACCGTAATCTGTGATTTCATAGATGGTCCTACAAGTGAAAGAACCTTGAGAGCAACTCTCTTGTCAAGTCCTGTTGTAGCCCACGGAATTGTAAGCAAACAAGAACCAAAGATCAGGATGATACTTCCTGATGCGTACTGAGAAGTCACATCACCCATCGGTACCATGTTGAACAAACCATTTGTGATGATTGGCAAGAAAGCAGTTACTGTTAAATCAACCGGACGTGTTGCCCACCAGTATACCATCCAAAGCAATACACCGAATGCCTGAGCTCCTGTTGGGGAAAGCGCACCCTTAAGAAGAACAGAACCGATTGCAAAAAGGACTGGTCCGATTATAAGATGAATAATACGTGTTTTGTTACTCATTTTTGATAAATCTCCTTTTCCTTTAGTAATTAAGTACATATTTTTTGTTACATCTGTGAATCGAATATAATCAATGATCGCTTCAACAAAAGAGAAGAACTCATGCGCTTTAAAGACATTTTTTATACTCGTCTCACAACAGGATATTCCCCGTAACACCGTTAATTATATAGATTAACTAATAAAGCTCAATACTTTTCCGGGATGTTATCATTTCTCAAAATCGATTCTCAAATCTTAAAATATATTCCCAGTTCGTGCATATATTTTTCATATTATGCAACTACAAACTCATAATGCGAAATCACATTCATTCTCTTTATTTTTTTCAATAAATTATTATGCAGTTTCTTTTTTTTATTGTACATTTCGTACAAAAGCACAAAAGTTTTGCCCTATGAAAACAAAGTTTTCTATAGAGCAAAAAACTCCGGCAGATCATAGCGATCTGCCGGAGTAAATGTAAGGTCTTTTTCAGACAAGCAGTAATCCAGACATATAGAAAACAGCTTAATCATTATAGAAAATCCTAGAAATGAAGCTCTGTACGCTGGATCAGGTCTTTCTGAAGTGGCTTACCAAGCTCTACGAAGTATGCTGAGTATCCAGCTACACGTACAAGCATGTCTTTGTAATCTTCAGGTTTCTTCTGAGCAGCTCTCATTGTATCAGAACTCATGATGTTGAACTGAACATGCATAGGTCCCTTGTTTACATACTCATCAATAAAGCTTACAAGGTTATCTCTACCCTCGATACCGGCAACTGCCTCCTGAGAAAACTTGAGATTCATAAGAGTACCATTTGTTGCAAGTGAGTGGTCAACTTTGGCAAGTGAGTTAACTTCAGCTGTTGGTCCGTTGATATCATGTGATCCGCCATCTGTATGTACCGGTCCCATGTTATCTGAAATTGCCTCATGAGCTTTACGTCCGTCTACGGAAGCGTTTGTGTTCATACCCATAGCAACGTTTGCGTTAACTGAGTATACACCTGGGCTGAAGATACCGCCACGTGCGTTCTCTCTTCCACCGATGTTTCTGCAGTAGCACTCAAACATATATTTGAAGAGTTCATCTGCATAATCGTCATCATTTCCATAGTGGTGAACTTTTGAGCTGTTTACGAGTGCGTAAAGTTTCTCATGTCCTACCCAGTTGTCTTTAACTGCCTGGAGAAGTTCTGCTCCTGTACATACTTTCTCATCAAATACAAGCTGTTTAATAGCGGAAAGTGTATCTGCACATGTAGCCATACCGGAAGCCTGCGGGCCTGTTCCGTTGTATTTTGCGCCACCTTCTGTAAGGTCGTGTCCTGATTCCATACAATCCTCAAAGAATGCTGATACGTATGGCAATGGTTTTAATAATCTGTGGCAATTGTCGATGATATTAAGGCTTGAGCACATCTGATCTGCCCAGAATGAGAACTGTGCATCAACAGATGCAAGTACTTCATCAAATGATTTATACTCTGCAAGGTTTCCTGTGTCAGGACCAACGTGATCGCCCTTCGCTCCACACTGTTCCCATCTCATACAATGAGGGCCACAGTCTAAGCAGCGTCCGCCGTTAAGAACCATTTCCATCATCTTTGGAGTATTTACATATGCAGCGTCATGCCATCCATATTCTTTACCAGGAAGGTCAAGCTCTACACAGCCAACTACACAGTAGTCTCTTGCTTCTTCAAGAGTCATACCTTTTCTCATCATTCCTTTGATAGCTGTTGAGTCCATGAAAAGCTTTGGATGTCCGTAACCGGCACGGATACATTCAACTGTTTTGATTTTAAGTTCGTATGGTGTATTCTCATGCATACGTACACATACCCATGGATTCATCATACGTGTATGAGCTGATCCTTCAAGCATAAGCATTGTAAGATCGTTTGTAGCATCGTTGCCATCTCTGTCAACGCCACCGATTGTAAGAGACTCTCCACCAAAACCACGACCGTTACGAAGTGCCATACTTCCTTTGTCTTTCAGTTTTGTAGGATAGTTCATCTTTACATACTGGCATTCAAGAAGCTCAAGTGCGAATTCTTTTGGAATCACATTGTTCTTCATATCTCTCTCGTAGTATGGATATAACCACTGGTCCATACGTCCGTAAGAAATTGAGTGACCGTTTGATTCAACCTGGATAAGAGTTGTAGCGATGTTGAACAACTGAAGTGCCTGCCAGAATGTCTGTGGAACACCACCAGCTACTGCATGACAGTTCTCAGCGATCTGCTCAAGCTCTTTCTTTCTTGTCTCGTCTGCTTCTTTTGCAGCCATTTCTTCTGCAAGTTTCGCATAACGCTCAATATATTTCTTAACTGCTGAGTGCATGATGATCAATGCATCATAGAAATCTCTCTTGCTGCCGTACTCAGGATCTCTCTTGCTGAGTGCAGCGCGTTTCTCCTCAGCCTCTTTGATAATTCCATCAAAGCCAAGTCTCATAAGTCTTGCATAATCAATTGCAAGATGTCCTGCACCTGCAAAGTGGTAAAGGTTTGTCTGGAAGATCTTCTTTCCAGCTTCTGATCCTTTTACCTGATCGTCTTCAAGGCTTGCATTTGTCAGATCGTCGATCGTTTTTCCCTGCCAGTATTTGCAAAGCTCTACGATCTCAGCTCTTTCTTCATCATTACGGATGTAGAACTGGTCATGATCACGCTCCTCAAATGGAGAGTGAAGAATTTCATCGATGATCCAGTTAACAGAGAACTCAGGGTAAATTGGTGATGCTTTGAATGGTGCACAGATCTCACCAACGATCAAATCGTCATCATCAATTTCAAGATCTACATTCAAAAGAACGTTCTCGAATGCTCTTGCACACATAAGCTTACGTGGATATCCCTCGTATTTTTTGTATGCTTCTGTTACAAGGCGAAGTCTCTGTACATCAACTTCATAAGGTCTGTCTAAGAATCTCTGTCTTAATTTGTTTACACGTGGGAATGGTGACCAGTCTTCGTGGTGTACCTGATAACCAAGACAATATGTCTTATCAAATGGTTCTGTTCCGCGTGCATTTGTGTGAATGATAGCCATTGGAATTACCTCCTTAAAATAGATGAATCTTTTATTTATTGCTTTTCTTTCGTACCGACAAGACAATGAATGCCCCGTTCGTTGAAATACTCAGCCAGTTCACGTACATGCTTCTGGAATGATCTGCGGTTTACTTTGATATCACCCATTCCATAAGGAATATTCAGCGATTCATATTTCTCAACTCCAAGTCTCATAAAGCTTAAGAGCTGAAGTGTACGAACTCTGCCTTTAAGATCATTCAGAATAAAATCAGCGGTTGCTTCGATGTTTTCCATATCATCGTTCACATCCGGTATAACAGGAACACGAAGAATCAGTTCAACATTCTTTTTTACAAGTTTCTTCATATTGGCAAGCACCTGTCTGTTACTAAGACCGGTATACTTTTTATGTACTTTCGGGTCCATATGTTTCAGATCAGAAATCCAGATATCTGTATAAGGAATCAGCTTTTCAATATTCTCCCATTTTGAATGAAGCGTTGTCTCACAGCATGTCTGTATCCCCTCGGCTTTACAGGCTTTGAAAAGCTCTAACACAAAATCGCTCTGCATCAGAGGATCTCCGCCGGATACCGTAACACCTCCGCCTGAGCGATCATAATATCCTTTGTCCCTTCTGATGATCTTCATGCAGTCTTCAACAGACATCTCATCTCCCCATTTTTTAATGGCATCGGATGGACATTCATTGTAACACTTCATGCATTTCGTACATTTGGTACGGTCGATTTCTTTAATCTTTCCACGGTAAAATGTGATGATGTCTCCTTCCGGGCACCCTTCAACACAACCGCCGCATTTCTTATATGAGATACATTTTGTTCGATAAACCCCCGGTTCAATGCTCAGTTTCCAGCTTTCCGGATTACTGCAC
Source organism: Eubacteriales bacterium (assembly GCA_030526265.1). GTDB lineage: Bacteria > Bacillota > Clostridia > Lachnospirales > Lachnospiraceae > Claveliimonas. The sequence continues at coordinate 6,543 of JAUNDE010000037.1, forward strand.
CATTTGCACCGTAACGGACATCCCTTTAAAAAAAGCTCTGTACGAAGTCCCGGTCCATCATGAATCGTGAATCTTTGTATGTTAAAAACAATACCTTTTGTACTCATATAGCCCCTCCAGTAACCGCTCTCCTGTTTTGATAAAAATATATCACAAAAGAAGGATTTTATATATTAACCACCGAGGTTATTTACATAAGGAATTCTCCCTATTTTCAAGCCATTTGCACAATTCATAACGGCTATTCACACCACATTTTGTATAAATGTTCTGAACATGTTTCTTTACCGTATGGTAACTGACAACAAGTTCAGCCGCAATCGCACGGTAAGTAAGCCCTTTGTAAAGAAACTCTGCAACACGGTACTCCGCAGGTGTCAGCACCTCTCTTGCGCGGGTATTATCCGGTTTTCCTTCTTCTTTCTTCGAAATTGTGATCCAGTGGTATCTGTCAATAATCTTATTAGAGTAAGTTTGATCGTAACTGTAAATCTTAAACAAATAGTCACGAATCACACGTACCTGTACGTGTTTCTCATCCGCTCCTTCTTCATCACTGCCAAGAAGAAACGGCAGCCAGCTACATGGTTTTGTCGTGCTCAGCTGCTCAGAGACCGCTGAACCGAGGATATCCTTCAAATACTCTTCTGCCAGATCGTTGTAACTCATCACATGCATAAAATCGTCGGTGACGAGATATGCCTTTTCACCCGAAGCAATGATCTCCGACTGAATATTGGACACAATTCTTGCCTGTTCATATTTCTTGAAGTTTTTGTACGAATTTGCTACATAGACATATATTTTTTTCAGGGCATCCATTTCATCTTCTGTAAAATCGCCCTCTTCACGGGTTTTAAAAAACGATACCTGAATGTAAGCATTCATACCAAACGCAAGCGTAACACTGTAATGCGCATGGAATATCTCCTCAATGAAACGAACATATGCAGAATGATCATAGTCTACCGGATTGATGATATCCGAAGAGCGGTATAATCTGGGCTCAACGTTAAAATAAGTAAGTCTGTCCCGTATCGCATCATTATAAATCATATGACGCACGACATCGTTTGCCTGAAATTTACGGTATGGATGATCATCCGAATCAACCACACCACCTTCTTTATTTGTCCATGAAAGGAATTTTCCACGAGTATCAAAAAAGGAAATCAATACTTTCGTCAATCCAAAATTGCGTTCCAGCGAATCCAAAAGCATTGTGCTGAAAAACTCTTTCGCAGAAATCTGATACTCTGCCATTTCCGTAAAAAAATTCGAATGATTCACTTCTTCATGATTCATGATCAATCATCTCCTTTCCGGATTCATTATAACATCTTTTATCTATGCACAAAAGCAGGGAGAACCTGTACAGCTTCTCCCTGGCTTTTGATAATTATCATTTAATTAACAAATCTGTCCGAATGATTAATCGATCTGTGGTTCCAGAGATTTTAATCTTCCGTTTGTTTTTTCATTGTACTCTGCGATACAGTCAACGATCGTTCCAAGTGTAGGACAAACAGTAACACCCGCATCTTCAAGCGCAGCGATCTTGGATTTCACTGTTCCCATACCACCGCTTACGATAGCTCCGGCATGTCCCATACGTTTGTTCTCCGGCGCATATCTTCCGGCAATGTATGCAAATACAGGTTTTTTCATACCAAGCTCTTTGATCTTTGCAGCCGCCATTTCTTCACTTGTTCCACCGATCTCGCCGATGATAACAACTGCATCTGTTTCAGGATCGTTTGCCATAAGCTCAATAATATCAGCATGGTTTGATCCGATGATAGAGTCTCCTCCGATTCCGACACATGTGGAAAGTCCATATCCTTTGAATGTAAGGTTAGAAGCTGTTTCATGTGTCAGAGTTCCACTACGTGAGATGATACCGATGTGTCCTTTTCCGTAGATATAATCCGGCATAATACCAAGTTTGGATTTACCCGGGGAAATAACACCGATCGTGTTAGGTCCAACGACTCTCGCACCAAGTCTCTTTGCTTCGTTAACGATCGCGAGCGCGTCAAGTGTCGGTACAAACTCTGTAATAATAACAAGAAGTTTGATTCCATCGTGAAGCGCATCCATTGCTGCACCTTTTACGAATTTGTTTGGAACAAGAATCATAGCTGATTCAATCTCCGGGAACTGTTCGCGGGCTTCTGCTACAGTATTAAATACCGGAACACCCTCTACTTCCTGTCCACCTTTTCCAGGAGCCACACCTGCAAGCAGTTTAGAACCTGCTTCCAGTGTACGTTTTGCATGAATACGACCCTGTTTTCCTGTGATACCGATGATAAGCATCGAAGTATCCTGATCAATAAGAATGCTCATTATTTACGCGCCTCCTTTGCTTTCATCAATTTCTGTACAGCTTCATCTGTTGTGCCGAATTTTGTCTGTGGGAATCCAAGTTCTTCGTAAAGTGCCCAGCCATGCTCCTGGTTGAATCCACGGCTCTTAACTGCAACGATCTTATCTTCTCCGCCAAATTCTTTGTATGCACGTGTGATACCCTCTGCCATATCTGCACAGTTGTTGATACCACCGAATACGTTAATGAGAATACTGTCTGTCTGTTCATTCTGAAGAAGAATTCTCATAGCGTGGTATGTTTTCTCTGCTGTAACACCACCGCCAAGGTCAAGGAAGTTATTAACGGTTCCGCCATAGTGACGAATAGTGTCCATTGTAGCCATACCGATTCCGGCACCACCGGCGATCATGCCAGTAGCTCCATTTGGATCAAGTTCAATATATGTAAGATCATGAGCACTTGCATCCGCTTCCTGAGCCGAAGACTGAGACGCTGTTCTTGGAAGAATAATATAATCTCCCTGGCGATACATTGCATTGTCATCAATGACAAGTTTAGAATCGATCGCAACAAGGCTTCCGTCCTCTAACACTGCAAGTGGGTTGATCTCAATTGTTGTTGCATCAAGCTCAAAACAGGCTGTGCAAAGTTTTGTAGCAAAATCAACGACTTTATCAAGACGTTCCGGTGCAAGCTCAAATACTGCTGCAGCAGCGCGGAAAGCAGCCTCGTCAAATCCGTTTGTACAGTCAAAACGGAGAAGCTTCTCCGGTGAATTTGCTGCAAGTTCTTCAATATCCATTCCTCCGAATGGGGTGAAGAGCATGAGCATTGCACGATTTTTAACATCAAGAGTCATACCAAGATAGTATTCCTCTGCGATTGGAAGGAATCCTGTTGCAATAACGCCTTCCATAACTTTTCCATTAATTGTGATCTTCATGATCTTATCAACGAGTTCACGAAGTTCTTCTTCTGATTTAGCGACTTTAACAGCGCCTGCTTTTCCACGTTTTCCGGAAAGGATCTGTCCTTTCACTACACATGGATACTCTACACTTTTGATAGCTTCCTCGCTATCAAGCAAAATACTCTCGTTTGTAGGAATGCCAAATCTGCGCAATTGGGCTTTACCTTCAATTTCCAAATAATCCATACTATTTCCTTTCTTATTTAAACAGCGCCATATTTACCATATGGCGCTGAATTTCACTGCATGTCTAAATACTTTTGTATCGCGCCTTAAATCTTATTTCCAGGCAAGCTCTGGATCCGGAAGATAAGATTCTTCGTAAGGATATCCAACGCGTGTGATGTTCATGAGGTGAACATGACTGAAGTTTCCGCTGAAACTGTTATTTCCCCATGATCCACAACCAAGTGTTGTAGTTGGTGTGTATCCGTTTGTCGGGCTTCCGCCACCTGTTGTACCAGTTGGCTGGTTAACGATACAACGGGAAACTGAACACTGAATTGCTGCATATTCAACATGTTCCGGTGTATTAGAATGAACACCTACACTGTGTCCTTTTCCTTCGAATTCAAGGTTTTCTACCATCATAGCGACACCATCTTCGAATGAGTCGTATGGATAGATATTAAGAACCGGACAAAGTTTTTCACGGTTAAGATCATCTCCGCGGCCATTGCATGTAGCTGTAGCAGCGATAACACGTGTTCCTGCAGGAACGTCGAAACCGAATTTAGCTGCGATCTGCTCTGCTGTCAAACCAACAACATCACGGTTGATAGGACCATGTCCCGGGAAGATCGCTTCGCGAAGTTTGTCTGTTCCCTCTTTATCTGCAACATAGTATCCGCCTGCTTTCTGGAAAGCTGCGATAAATTCATCAAATTTCTCTCTTGGAACAAATGCTGTCTGCTCGCCGAGGCAGATAAGACCATTATCAAATGCACGTCCAAGTACGATCTTAGCTGCTGCTTCTTCGATATCAACATCACGGTCTACGATAACCTGAACGTTACCCTGACCAACACCAAGTGATGGCTTTCCGCTTGAGTAAGCTGCTTTCACCATTCCAGGACCACCTGTAGCAACTACAACGTCAGCTGCGCTCATAAGAGCTGCACTGTCTTCCATTGATACGTTCTCAAGCGTCTGAACAAGGTCCTCAGGAAGTCCCTGCTCTTTGAGCGCTGCACGGAAAAGATCTGTAAGGTATTTTGTACATTTTACTGCACGAGGATGTGGAGCAAAGATTGCTGCATTTCTTGTTTTCAGTGCGAAACCGGCGTTGCTCATTGGTGTAACGACCGGGTTTGTCGAAGGAATTACACAGGCAACAACTCCAACCGGTTTTGCAACTTCAAGCATACGTGTTTCTTCATGTCTTGCAATAACACCAACTGTTTTTGCATTTTTGATGCTTTCCCAGATAAGTGCTGATTTGTTACGGCATTTAGCAATTTTATCAGGAACATTTCCCATACGTGTTTCCTCTGCTGCCATTCTGCCAAGTTCTTCAGCGTTATCAAATACGATTTTGAAAATTGCTTTAGAAGCTGCATCTGCCTGCTCCTGTGTTGCAAATTCAAACTGTTTCTGAGCTGCTTTTGCGCGAGCTACAAGTTCTTCAACTGTTGTTGTTTTTACTTCACTCATTTTTTTCTCCTTTTCTTCATAAAACAGAATTTCTTTTAAACATATGTACTTTATATTCCGGTTCTCGGAATTCCTTTACAGAAACCGGAATGGGTTACCTCAAATCGAACAGGCTTCTAGAGATATGAAAGTGTGCCAAACATTGGCCAGATCTTGAGAAGTGCATAACCAAGCACTACTACAAGAACAAATCTTGCAATGACTACAGGAATACCTCTCTTCAACTGCTCATTCGCATCAAGTCCGTATCCTACTGTGATCGCACGTACACTTACCGGAAGCAGGAACTCTGCGTTGTAAGCCATAACCACGATGAACCAGTACGGAACCGGATTCAAGCCAAGGTTGATGCAAAGTGTAAGAATGATCGGAATTGTAACAGCTGCTGATACTGTTGAGTTTGTAAGCTCTGAGATAGCCGTTGCAAAAACCGCAAACACAAGGATAATTGCGATATCACTTGTAAGATTGAAGTTTGTGATAACCTTTGCAAGACCTTCACCGGCTCCTGATCCATTGATCAGTTTACCAAGAGCAAGACCACCACCGAAGAGAAGCATCATTCCCCATAACATGTTCTCCTGAGCATGAGGCCATGTAAGAAGAGCATTTCCGTCTTTTTTAGATGTAATAAGGAATGAAAGACATCCAAGGATCGCAAAAATATAAGCAGGTTCAAGTCCCGGAAGCAGGTTTGCAAAAAGCGGACGTGTGAAAGCCCCTGTCATAGCAAGAAGGAAAAGAATTCCACAGATTGCTTCGTCACGAGTCATTGGTCCAAGTTCTGCATATGCTTTATTAAAGTAATCTTTTGTTCCTTCAAGCGCTTCACCTTTACGTGTGAACATACCGAACATGATAGCCAGAGTAATGGCTCCTGCAAGAACTGTATATGGAAGCATTCTTATAATCCAGTCAACGTACATAAATTCATGACCTGACCATTCCTGGAAGAAAGAAATTGCTGCCACGTTCATAGCTCCACCGAGTGGAGACCCTGCGCCACCAAGACCGGCTCCCCATCCGATACAGAGAAGGATCGGAACTGCCGGGGCAGCCTTTCTGACATCTGTATATCCCGCAGCATGAAGCATCGCTACAGCGATAGGTGTAAACAGAGCACAAACAGCTACGTTAGGCAAACAGCATGAGAATACCATACTTGCAATAAGCCAGACTGTAATCTGAGATTTCATAGAAGGTCCTACGAGAGAGAGAACTTTAAGAGCAACTCTCTTATCAAGTCCTGTTGTAGCCCACGGAATTGTAAGCAGGCAGGAACCAAAGATCAAAATGATACTTCCAGATGCATACTGTGAAGTAACTTCACCCATAGGAACCATGTTAAAAAGACCATTTGTAATGATCGGCAAAAATGCGGTTACTGTCAAATCAACCGGACGTGTTGCCCACCAGTACACCATCCAAAGCAAAACACCGAAAGCCTGAGCACCAGTTGGGGAAAGCGCACCCTTCAGCACTACAGAGCCGATTGCAAAAAGGACTGGTCCGATAACGAGATGGATAAGACGTGTTTTGTTATTCATGTTTCGTTAAAATCTCCTTTTCCCTTTAGTAATTAAGTACATTATTCAGTTTTGTAAAACAAATGTGATTCAGACACATACAATGATCTCTTCAAACTACTTGAAGAACCTGTGCGCTTTAATCAGATCACTGCATGTTTTTCTCACATCAGGGCTCCGCCCTTATCATCGAGTATTATATAGAATTGTACATAAAAACCTCAATACTTTTCCTTTATGTTATCATTTATCACAATCGATTATCAGATATCAAAATATACTCTCAAAGCGCGAATACAAATTCCACAATGCAATACTCATTTTCATATCATGCAATTTAGATTATTTTTTTATCAATACATTAAAATAGCATTCGTATCCAGCCAAAATATATTGTGCACTTTTAACAAAAAGAACTTCAGTGAGAAACACTGTTTCTCACTGAAGTTCAAATATCAGTCATCATTTATGTAATCAGATCTTTCATTTTTTCAGACATTATGTGTCGCTTTCTCCTTTTCAACCAGTGTTAACAAGGAAAATAGCCAAGCATTCCCGAAATCTTGTTCGATGCACTTCTCACCACTTTGATCAGCTCTTTTTCACGCTCCGGATTGTTCAGTGCCGACATACTTGTAGAAACACTGATCGCTGCGATCGGTTCACGATAACGGTCAAAAATCGGCGCCGCGATCGATGCCTTATTCTGTGACAGTTCTTCTCTGATAATACAATATCCCCTTCTTCTCGTCCGGTCCAGCTCCTGTTCAATCTCCTTTACTGTGACCTTTGTATATTCTGTTCTTTTTTTCAGTTCGCTCATTTTCAAAATATCCAGGGCTTTATTATGAGGCAAATACGCCAGGATCGCACGTCCCATCGCGGTACAATACATCGGCTGCCGATGTCCCATCGGCATGAACAAAGCCTTCGTACTTTCACTCTGTGCACTTATAAGATGTATGATATCCTCTTCGTGCGGAATTGCCATATGACAATGGACATTGTGCTCAAATGCTACTTTATGAAGTTCCGCATAAGAATAGCGATATACTTCGCTCTCCTGTGTAGCGACACCCGCAAGCTCTAAAATCCTTATTCCCAGATGGTAACACCCCGTCTTTTCGTCTCTCCCAAGAAAGCCGGCATCAAACAAAGTATTCAGATGTCTTGATACTGTACTGATACTCATCCCCAATTTCGCCGCAATATCCGATGTTCTCTGAATCGGGCTTGTCGGCGTAAATGTAGAAAGAATGGCCAGTGTTTTCCCAACACTCTTTGTCTCAGAAGATTTAGCATTCATATCATTTTGTCTCACAATATTCCTCCAAAAGTATCTCTGCACATTTTCTCAAAAGCTTCAAATAATCCTGTATTTAACTCTTATATTTTATCATTTGCAACTCGAAAAAACAACCTTTCCGGACGCTTATTTTTCCCGATAATATCACTATCTCATAGTTATTTTTCCCTATTTTTTTCTTCAAGAATCCCTACTTTTTTTGGTCACATTGACACAAAAAATCATTCGCAGTATAGTTATCTTAATACATTTTTCACAAAACACGGAGGTAACACCCAATGAACGAAACACTTAAGAAAGCTGCTGATATACTTGTCGAACAGGAGAAGATTCTTCAGTTTGATCATTTCACAAGCGATGACGCCTGGGAACTTGGAAACATCATGGTTGAGGAGATCAAAAGACGTCAGATTCCTCTTGCTGTATGTATCCGCAAAGTAAACGGACATATTCTTTTCGCTTACGGTCCGGAAGGATCTAATCTGAATCACCAGAAATGGATGCAGCGCAAATTTAACATGGTCAACTATATGGAAGTAAGCTCTCTTCTCGCTACGACAAGAGCTCATCTTCTTGGAAGAAATCTCGTTGAATTCGGACTATCCTACGAAGATTACAAATTATGCGGCGGTGGTTTCCCGGTTCGGATCAAAAATGGGGGAATCACAGCAGTTATCACAGTATCCGCACTTGCACACGAAAAAGACCATGGCTTTATCGTAGACTGCGTATCCAAATATCTCGGCAAAGAAGTTCCTGGCATGGACTACGAAGTTCCAATGCTATAATCCCGGCAGATCTTTTAAAAATAAAGGCTTTACTTTGAAAACAGTCAAAGTAAAGCCTTTATTATGTCTCATATTCTTTTAAATAACAAAATGAAAAAAGCATTTTTCTTTATTGATCAAAAAAACAATTTCCAGATCGCCACACTGATCGCGATCGCCGAAACAATATATTTCAACATCTTATGAGAAATTGCTTTTGAATATCTGACGCCTATTCTCGTTCCAACATAGTGGACAAACGCACATCCAACCATGAGAGGCACCATTTTCAGAAGATCCACCTTCATTGCAAATCCGATAATTGTCGGTATTGCAATAAATACTGACTGGAACATCGAAACTCCGATTGCCTCATGAGCATCTACTCCCAAAAGCATCAGGATCGGAATCATCAGAATCGGTCCGCCTGCGCCCGAAAGCGCACAGACAATCGCTACAAAAACACCAATTCCCCAGATCATCCATGTCTTAATATGGCTGTAATCTTCAATTCTATTCTGCTTCTTCGGAATCAGATTGGACACTCCCGCAAAGAAAACCATTCCATATAACAGTTTCATAGCCATATCGTTCGTAATAAAGCCGCGAATATAAACCGCCGCAAATGCTCCAACCGCACCTGCTGCCGCAAGATTTACAAGCAGGCGTTTATCAACCGGGAAATTCTTTCTATGAAGTCTTGATCCTTCATACCCAATGATCATAAATGTGAAGAAGCAGATCAGCATAGATTCATCATAGCCCATTCCAACCAAAAACATATAGACAAGCGGAAGCAGAAATCCCGCCACACCAGTCATTCCGACACAAACACCAACTAATAAATTGGCAATGATAATTATGATAATTGCACTTAAACTCATTTTTCCTTTATTTTCTCCTTCCAACGAAATAGATTATCACCCTAATCAGTTTCCGTCAACAATTCAGAGATTATCATATAAATATAATCATAATTGGCGATTTTCAAGATAAGGAATCCGACATCTGCGCAATATATACATAAAACGGAGCAGGAAATACTCTTCCTGCTCCTCTCTGATTAATATCCATTTGTCATTGTCTTTACAACCGCTCTCTCATAATCACTCAGCTGGTTCTTCATCTTCAGTCCTTCTGTCATATCCATATCAGTAATGACTCCGTCCTGACGCACAACCACTCGATTTGTCTTTCCTTCAGCGAGAAGATTCACAGCATAATATCCCATATTGGTCGCTGTCACACGATCTCTGGCTGATGGTGCACCACCTCTCTGCATATGTCCGAGCACAGACACTCTTGTGTCAAGTCCAAGCTCTTCCTTGATCAGATCTGCCACCTGATATCCTGCTCCGCCGTTTCCTACGACATCGTTATCAAGACTTCCATCTGCTTTTCTCTTTGCACCTTCTGCAACAATGATCATAAAATGAGTACGTCCGGAAATACGTGCCGAACGGATCTTTTCCGCAACATCCTCTTCGAAATCCCATGGTTCTTCCGGAACAAGAACTGCAGTTGCACCTGTAGCAATTCCGACATAAAGTGCCAGATTTCCCGCACGATGTCCCATCACCTCGATAACAGAACAGCGCTCATGAGACTGCATCGTGTCACGTATCTTGTCAATTGCCTCGATCGCAGTATTGGCTGCCGTATCATATCCAATGCTGTAATGGCTGCATCCGATATCATTGTCGATCGTTCCCGGAATTCCAACTACCGAAATCGGGTATTCACTGGACAATGCCAACGCACCGGAAAATGTTCCGTCACCGCCGATCGCTACGATTCCATCCAGACCAAACAGACGGCAATTATTGTATGCTTTTTTACGTCCTTCTTCTGTACGGAATTCATCACTTCGGGCAGTATATAAAATCGTTCCGCCCTTGTTGATGATATGGGACACATCACTCGTCGTCATGCGGAACATATCCGCATTGATCAGACCATGCCACCCTCTCCTGATACCAACAACCTCAATTCCACGATACAGTGCTGTACGCACTACTGCTCTGACCGCAGCATTCATTCCGGGAGCATCGCCTCCGGAAGTCAGCACTCCAATTCGTCTTACCGCATTTTTCATTTCTTTTTCCATCAGTTACACCTCAATTCTTGTCTACTGAATCTAATGATAATTCCTTAAATGTTCGGTATAATTGTATCAATCCAGACCCGGAAAGTCCATGTGTAAATCAGATTTTACTAAAAAATCATTAGAAGCGAACAAAAAAAAGGGCTTTTTCCTGGAATATTCATGCCAGATCACAAAAGAATATCGAAGACCATACCTTATCCGGCAGTCTTTCAGAATCTGTAGTCGAAAGCTGCAATCGTGAACTTGCCAAAGGAGAACAACAGTCAAGGAGAAATGAAAGCCCTCCTGTCAGTTTGTACCTGACAGGAGGGCCAGTTGTAGGCGCAATAAGCACACTTATATGAATTTATTTCGCTCTTTTCTTCTTACTGTAAACAGTTGTTCCGATTACGCCTGCTCCGCTCACAAAGAGAAGTGCAAGCCACAATGCCATGTGGCTGTTGTCGCCGGTCGCCGGCGTGGTCGGCGTCAATCCTGTCGGTTTGGTCAGTTCTGTCGGTTCGGTTACAGTTTTTGTATAGGTATTGGTGAAGGTCATCTCCGTCGGTTCCGGGTTCTCCCAGTCGATCGAATCCCAGTCGATGATGTAGCTGCCCTCGTCGGAGACGGACGCCGGCATGGTCAGAACGATAAATTCCGCGCTGTCCGCTGTGGAATATGCCGCAATCTCCGACGTGTACAGCCCCCAGACCGTATCGTCATAGTTCCAGCCCGCTTCGCCGGCGTTCACCTGTCGCACGAACGCATCCTCGCTGAGCAGATCCCAGAGCGTCCGCTCGGGACCGGTAATGGTCATGGTTCCGGAATAGTCACCCGCGCCGTCAGTCGTAACCGCAGCGGTGACCGTCACATTATCATCGGTCTTCGCCTTGCCCCAGCCGTCGATCAGCTCCAGCTCAAACGTCGTCTCTCCCGGCTCGCCAACGCCGCCCAGCGCGACGGTGGTGGTGTAAGGGATGGTCACGGTGATAAGCTTATCGAAAACAGGATTGAGCGTCACGTCCTCGTCCAGCGTGTAAAGGCCGCCGAGGTCGTAAACTGCGCCGTCTTGGTCCACCCAGCCGGTCTGGACGAAGCCGTCCATAGTGAATGTCTCACCGCGCAGGGTGAGATCCTTGCCGTGAGTCTTGAAGTCCACGCATAGACCGAAATCGGCGCCGCCGTCATACTGCACGGTGTACGTCAGCACATCGCCGCAGCCGCAGACGCCGTCCACATAGATATGCTCCGGCGAGACCTCAACGTGCTTGGTTGTGGACACGGGCGTTTTGTCCGCCATCATTCCATGTGCGATCACGTCAAAGCCTCCTGCAGACGGGTCGTACCATTCCGAAGGCACCACGCCGTGTCCCACGCCGTCTTTGTCGATCGTCAGCGGAATGTCGCTTCCGCTGGAGCCGTTGTCATGCCCGAATTTCTCGTTAAGGGTCACGCCGGCCGACGGTGTAGCGGTGAATTCGTAGTCCTGTTTCGCGCAGACCTTATCCGGGCCGTCGATCGTGATGGTGGAACTGCCCTCGTCCGCGAAGGCCGTTGCCGGACAGAGCATCAGCACCATGCAAAAGGTAAGCAGGATGCCTAAAATTCGTTTTTTCATCTTGTTTTCCTCCTAAAAGATATTTTTGAATTTGACTTATTCTGTAACAGTACCCGAGCCTGATTTCGGGCTGTATTTTGCAATAAAGAGTTCAATGGTTTCCTTCAGCGATTCTATCTGGGATTTCAAATAGAATTCATCCTCGAACAGTGCATAATGGACGCAGGCTCTGATCAGAATGAAAATCAGCGGTATGATTTTTTCGTGAGGAATCCCAATCTTTGGCTCTAAACTCTTTGCATATTCGGTATATCGTTTATCTACACCCTCAAAAAATTTCTGACCGTATTCTCTGTATTTGGGGTGAGTATAAACCTGATACATCAGGCGGTATTTCTTGCCGTGGGTTTTTGCCGTCCAGTAAGGTATCTCGTCAATAAACCGCCACATGTCCTCTACATCGGTGGGAGCTTTCGCCATAAACTCATCTTCCACCTTGCTCATACAGTATTCGGTGGACTGGACAATAAGGTCATCGAGATTGTCAAAATACAGATACAGTGTCGCGACACTGCAATCGCAGGCTTTTGCGATAGCTTTTATTCCGACAGAGGAAAATCCGTTCTCCGCATAACAGGCAAAGCTCCTTTTCATAATATCTATTTTCTTCGCCTTGCGGGCTTCTTCATTATGTGTACGCAATATCTTACCTCCTCCCCATGTTAAATGGTGAACGGTCATTAAGATTATATTGCTTTTGCTTTGATTTTTCAAGAGGATAATGCAAGAATCTGAATCATTCTTTTTTTAATTCCATTCCACTCATAGTACATGTTCTTGAATTAATCAAAATCACTTTTTCTAAGAGGAGGGGAAATGATTTCCAGACAATGTCAAATATCTATTTTCGTATTTTTTCCAGTAAGCAATATGTCTCTTAACAGGAATTACCTTATTCCGATTTCAGTTTCTGCTCAATTTCTTTGTCTGGCCAATAACCCCAGGACTCTGTTATTTTGCCGTTTTCAACCTTGAAGTTTTCCAGTGCTTCAAAAGCAATATGCTTTCCGGTAGCAGGGATACCCATACAGGTTCCTGAATGGACACCTTCGTAGAGAACTCGGGTGGCAACCATGCCGCCCTCAAAAAACTTTGTCACAATATCTTTCGGAGGCAGGAAACAGACATATTTACAGATCTCTCGATTTTCACCCTGGTATTTCCCGACTCCCTCATACAACTTGATAAATCCGCACCGTTCCATGACTTTTATGGAGGCTTTGTTGTCCGCAAGGCAGATCCCCATCATTTCTGTAATTCCAATCTGTTTCATGATCGCAGGAAGGAAAGCAGTAACGGCTTCCGTAGCATAACCCTGATTTGTATAGTTTTCACCAATATGATAACCGACCTCCCATGCCCCATCATCAAGAGGAACAGCCTGCACATAACCGATGTATGTATCATCTTTCAGTGTGACAGGATATACGAGCGGACCGTCGCCGGAAGTATAACACCCTATCAGATATTCTACCATTTTCGCAGCCTCTTCCACTGTTTCAAATACTTCATCGGGGACAAAGCGACGGTTATCCTCGTCCAGAGATTCCCTATGTACGCTTTCTGCCATGCTCATATCAAATTCAGTAATTGTCAGTCTTTTAGTTTCGATTTTCATTTTTATTTTCCTTTCAAGTTGTCTACTTTTCCATCACTCATACAATATCCTTCTTTTCAATTTGTCTAATTCATTTTTCTTTACAAAACACTCCAACCAATGCACCTACCATATCGTTTTGGGACACAGTCTGATGTAGTTTCCATCCTTCAGCAACATACTTGTTTATAATTTCTTGAGCCTGTTCCAAATCTTTCTCACGAGACATTTTGATGCCTTTGTTTAAATCGCCCCATGTTTTTGCATGTATTTCTACAAAGCAGGTTCCAAGTCCACCATATGATCCTGCAATAAGTGCTATATTGTTCATTATCGTTACCTCCATTAATTGTTTTTCTTTGATGTATAAACAGATTACAAAATAACGAATACGTTTTGAACATCATAACACGCCATATATAATCAATTTGTGTCAATAAGAATGAAAGTACAGGAAAGACTTATATCCCTCCCTTCAGATTTGACCATTTTTTCGCATTGCTTTTCCATATGTTTTGCCACTCTTTCTCATTCACTATCGCATCAAACACAGGCTCAAGGAAAGTCTGGATTTCTTCAATGACAAATAGAAACTCAAGTGTGTTATCTTTTATGGTTTTCAAAAAGAACTTCCAACGCTTCTGCATATCTTCATCATCGGCAAGTGCAACAACACGCTTAAAACTATCTCTGTCATAGGGAGTACCGCGCCGCTGTAAGGTTTCAAATATAGCTGTCTGCAATTTTACACCCTCAAAATCGAATATATTTGAGAGATAATAAATGTCATAAAAATCTTTCATTCTGCTTGTCAGCTCAAAGCGTTGCAGTATGGCATCAAACTTTTCGGCAATGGTGCTTTCAAGGGAATAAGTTTTGATTACAGGGGCTTCAAAGTCTGGAAGCTGAGTGTTGATTGTGCGTTCTTCGGCACAGGGAACTATAATATCACCCACGCCTATATCAACATTAAATGGCACACGCACATTTTTTATTTGAGCAATAATCTGCGTACTGATACCGTGATATTTTCTTTGCGGAGAAATTTCCTCAAAGCCTTTTGCTCGCATTTCAATATAATCGTTACCTGTCGGTGTATCGATGATTGTACAAATCAAATCTTTTACATCATCTATTGAATTAGAGTATCCACGGAGCAGGAAATCAACATCAATGGTAGCTCTACTTTCAAAATTAGTTAAAGTATAAATGAACAATCCTCCTTTGAGTATTAGCGTATCCTCACACCCAGATTTTGATAGCTTTCTCAAAAATTCTTCCTGCACAAAAAGCTGCAAGCATTGCTGGTAGCTGATACCAGAAGCTTTTGCTTTATTTCTCAGCTTTGCCAAAACGGAAGCTGCAATATCTGCCATTACAACCACACTCCAATCAATTCTTTAACCTTTTTGTGCACACGCAGTTTTTTTGCATACATCATAAGATTTGGTATATTCTTTTTCGGATCATTAACATACCCTTGTATTGCTTTATTGAAAATTTCTTTATCCATTTTACTCATATTTTTCAGCACATCACAAATTGTTCGGTCACGGTCATAAATTCGCACTTTTGTAAAATCAATCTCACCTGTTGTTTCACCAAGAGTAACCAAATCGGACTCAAGACGATATGCTTTAATGAATGGGTACTCTATATTGGTTCGTAATTTTGAAACATTCCTGTCTATGGCAAAATTCCACTCAGCGGGGTTTCTATCGCTATATTCATAATAGAATAGAGCAGTTTCCATACAAAGAACAGCATCGGGAAACAAACTATTAATGATAACTATTTCTTTGACTTCGCAGTTTTCAATCCAGTGATAATAACCCCGTCTTATTCTTTCAATAAAACCCTCATCTAAAAGTTGTTTAATGTCTGCATAGTATAGCTTAGCTTCAAGAAGCTCGGCAGTAGTCATTACATAGTGATGCCGATTGAACAGCTTTCTCACATTTTTAATATCGTTTTCACGAAGCATTTGTCCACCTCTATTTAATTGCCTCAAATTTGTTTGTTGGTTGGGTACTTTACTATATTATATGCAATATACACATAGAAAATCAATAGTAAACCGCCCACTCAAAAAGAAAAAAGCAGTCAGTTTACTATGAGAGAAATAGGAATTATTTTCGATGCTTCTCTGGGGACAAAAAATAAGCGTACCACTATTTCTAATGATACGCTTATCATATTTAACTGTTAATCAAGGTCTATGAATACCCTTACAGTGGTATCTCTCCACTGATTTTTCCTTACATACTGTCCGTTAGCCTTTCAATAGGCTGCTGCCTGCTCGAAACTAAGCGGCAATTCAAAGGAAAGAGAACTCCTACCTATTTGCTATTGCAGCCTGTGCTGCTGCAAGTCTTGCGATCGGAACACGGAATGGTGAACATGATACATAATCAAGACCAATCTTGTGACAGAACTCTACGGAACTTGGATCTCCGCCGTGCTCTCCACAGATACCGATGTGAAGATTTGGATTTACAGGCTTACCAAGTTTGATAGCTGTCTCCATAAGTTTACCAACACCTGTCTGGTCAAGCTTAGCAAATGGATCGTTCTCGAAGATCTTAGCATCATAGTAAGCATCCAGGAACTTACCAGCATCATCACGAGAGAATCC
>JAUNDE010000080.1 GCA_030526265.1 Eubacteriales bacterium
GACAATTCTTCGGCATAGCATATACTTAAAGTACTTTTGAATTAGGAGGTACTTTAAGATGTTAATTGACGAAATATGTGAACTGTTAATTGAAGAATTGATGGCTACTGGCTATGATGAAAGTACTATCTTTAATTATCGCGGAGTCATCAGACGATTCAAGGCGCATTGTTTCAAGTTGGGCGTTACTGAGTATAGTCCAGCTGTGGGACAGACTTATGCTGATGATGTAATCAGTATAAAGACAGGCAAATTCAGCAAGCAAAGGTATGAAACCCAGGGAAGATTTATCCGTCTTCTCAACTCGTATTACTACAATCAAAGTTTCTGCTTTGATGTGAAAAAGCGAGGAAAAATCCAGCCTACAAATCCAATCCACTTACAAATCTACAAGAACTATGTCTCTTTTCTATCAATTACTTACACCAATATCAACACTAGACATTTCTATGAATATGGCATGTATTACCTACTTAAATACATGGATCAAATCGGAATTAACAATATTGAGGATTTATCGGTTGATTCAGTTTACAGTTATCTTGCAAGCTCAAAACCTGAGCGACAAAGAGGAATTCTATGTGAACTGAGATTAATTTTCAGATATCTAAAAAGGGACGATTTACTTGAAGCAATAGCGGGTGTTCGTGCCCCAAGGTTTAAACGAATAATATCCACTCTTACTGATGAAGAATTTAATCGAATAATTGATGTAATTAACAGCGGCGATATATCTCTAAGAGATGCTGCTATCGTGCTTGTTGGGTTAACTTGTGGCATACGCTCATGCGACTTAATCAACCTAAGAATTTCTGACATTGACTGGATAAAAGAAACCATTTCATTTAAGCAGAGTAAAACCGGTAATACCGTAATCCTTCCTCTAACAACGATAGTAGGTAATGCTATTGCAAAATATCTCTGTGATGAAAGGCCTAAAACGGATAATGATTATCTGTTTGTGAGACAAATTGCTCCTTTTAATCCTCTGGCTGATCATGCAAGCTGCTATGCCATAGTGGCAAAGGTATTTGCAAAAGCAAATGTCTCAAAAGATAGTCGCATATTTGGAATGCATATGCTCCGGCATAATGCCGCATCAACTATGGTAAGGAACCAGGTTCCAATAGAAACAATTGCAGCAATATTAGGACATGCAACTCCAGATACAACAGATATATATATCACAACGGATAATGAACGTCTCAAAGAATGTGTGCTTCCGATGACCGGCATATCAACGGAGGTGAATTCATGATTACATATATTAGCAATCTAGCGGATAAGATTGAGAGATTTCTTGAATTTAAAAATTCTTTGGGAATTAAATACCATTCTGCAAGATCTATTCTAAAGAATCTAGACAGGTACAACCTTACCCATACAAATGAATTCACACTCACTAAACCACTTGTTGAAGATTGGGCCGAGCATTTTGCCGAAAGAAGCAATACCCAAGATCGGAGTTGGGTTTCATATATCAGAGAATTCGGAAGATATCTTAATAGCCTGGGAGACTGTAGCGCATATGTTTTGGATAGCAGATATACTATTAAGCGATATCATGCAGAAGTATATCTGCTGACAGAAAAAGAAATTCAGACTTTCTTTAAGGAATGTGACCAATATGTTTTAAGAAAAACTGCGTATCAAGGTCGTCGTTATGTGCTTCCAGCGTTATACAGATTCTTGTTTTGCTGCGGCGTAAGATGTGGCGAAGCACGTTTTCTTAAATGTGATAATGTCCATCTTGATCAGGGATATATTGATATTCTTGGAGGAAAAGCGCTTCGTGATAGAAGGCTGTTCTTATCCGATGAGCTGACTGAGTATCTGATTTCATATGATGAAAAAATCCGTCGAATATATCCTAATAGAGAATATTTTTTCCCAGGAGGATATGGAGGTATATATTCATCAGCTGCAATTTCATCAAACTTCAGATCAATATGGAAAGCTGCAGGACTAAAATGCGACGGCAAGATAAAGCCTAGAGCATATGATTTCAGACATCATTTTGCTTGTGCTAACATAATGCGATGGTCTGCTGAAGGCAAGGATATACATGCAATGCTTCCATATCTGATGAGATATATGGGCCACTCTTCAATTGAAAGTACATATTACTATGTGCATTTGATTCCAGACTATTTCCAGCAGTATAGATCTATGACAGTATCATCATCTGACGTTATTCCGGAGGTTGAAGAGTATGAAGTATGAAAGAAAAAAAGATAAGGATTTCTGGATTTTAGCTCGTAATTATCTTCATAATTACATGCCTGTAACCAGAAATCTTTCAGAAAAATCTGTTGAAGCGTACAAGCAGTCACTAAAATCATTTCTTTTGTTCTTAAAGGAAGAAAAGAATATATCAGATAGTCGCGTTACCATGGATACCTTCAATCGTGATAATGTGCAGGAATATATCAAATGGCTGAAAGAACACGAATACTCAGTGAAAACAATTAATCTCAGACTTACGGCTATACGATCATTTTTAAAATACTGCAGTGAGGAGGACTTTATGCTGCATGGTATATATACAGATGTATGCAGTGTTAGGAAACTGAAAGAAGAAAAAGCTCCGATTGAATATCTTCAGCCACGCGCAACAGCTGCAATTTTATCTGCATTTGATACAAAGACCATTAAGCATAGACGCAACCGTATGATATTAATACTGTTGTATGATACAGGGGCCAGAGTTCAAGAATTGGCAGATCTTGATATATCATCGTTACACATAGATATGATAAGTCCTTTCGTAACTCTCGTTGGAAAGGGACGTAAGACTCGAAATGTTCCGCTTCTAGAGAAAACAGTGAAGCATTTGAAAGGATATTTAAAAGAATTCCATCCCGGTGGCAAAGAAGCTCCATTGTTTTACAGCAACTTAAATGGTCAGAAGCATAGATTGTCTACGGATAGCATAAGTCTTATCTTAACAAAGGCTGCTGAGAGTGCTCGCACGAATTGTGATATTGTTCCTAAGCATGTTCATTGTCATATGCTAAGAAAAACAAAAGCCATGGATCTATACAAAAGTGGCGTTCCTCTTCCATTCATTATGCAGTTATTAGGGCATGAGAGCATGTCCACAACATCTGGTTTCTATGCATTTGCTACACTTGAAATGATGAGTGAAGCAATGAACAAATCTACTGATGGTATTGTTAGCGAAGAAAAAATTTGGAAAAACGATTCGCTAAAAAAGGTATTATACTCACTTGACTAGTAGAGGATTACTATGCCGAAGAATTGTT
>JAUNDE010000004.1 GCA_030526265.1 Eubacteriales bacterium
GTCGGGAAGAGCAAAACATCACGGATGGCTTCTGCTCCTGTGAGCAGCATACAGAGACGGTCGATTCCGTATCCGATACCACCTGTCGGTGCCATACCGATCTCAAGTGCATTGAGGAAATCTTCATCTGTGTGCTGTGCTTCCTCATCTCCTGCTTCTGCATTCGCATCCTGCTGTGCGAAACGTTCTGCCTGATCGATCGGATCATTCAGCTCTGAGTAAGCGTTACACATTTCCCAACCATTCATGAACATCTCGAAACGCTCTACGTATTCCGGATTTCCAGGAATCTTCTTTGTGAGCGGTGAGATCTCGATCGGATGATCCATGACGAATGTCGGCTGGATCAGGTGCTCCTCTGCATATTCTTCGAAGAACATTGCAAGAATGTCACCCTTCTTATGTCTCTCTTCGTATTCGATGTGATGCTCGTCTGCCAGTTTCTTCGCATCTTCTGTTGTCTTCACATCGTTCCAGTCGATACCTGCGTATTTCTTAACAGCATCTACCATTGTGATTCTCTCGAACGGCTTTCCGAGATCCATCTCGATGCCCTTATATACGATATGTGTTGTTCCGAGAACTTCCTGTGCCACATAGCGGAACATGTTCTCTGTGAGATCCATCATTCCGTTGTAGTCTGTGTATGCCTGGTAAAGCTCCATAAGTGTGAACTCTGGATTATGTCTTGTATCAAGACCTTCGTTACGGAATACACGTCCGATTTCGTAAACTTTCTCAATACCGCCTACGATCAGTCTCTTAAGGTAAAGCTCAAGAGAAATACGGAGTTTGAAATCTTCGTTAAGTGCATTGAAGTGCGTCTCAAACGGTCTTGCAGAAGCTCCGCCTGCATTGCTTGTAAGGATCGGAGTCTCCACTTCCAGGAATCCCTGATCTCCAAGGAATCTTCTGATCGCGCTGATGATCTTTGAACGCTTGATGAATGTATCTTTTGATTCCGGATTCATGATAAGGTCAACATATCTCTGACGGTATCTGAGATCTGTATTTGTCATTCCGTGGAATTTCTCCGGAAGAATCTGGAGGCTCTTTGTGAGCAGTGTCAGTTCTTCGGCATGGATAGAAACCTCACCTGTTTTTGTTCTGAAAGCGTAACCTTTCACACCGTAAATATCACCGATATCAGATTTCTTGAAATCTGCGTATGCATCTGTTCCGATCGCATCTCTTGCAACATATACCTGAATGCTGCCTTCCAGATCCTGAATGTTACAGAAAGAAGCTTTTCCCATCACACGCTTGAACATCATACGTCCGGCAATGCTTACGTGGATCGGACTCGCATCCATGATCGCTCTGCGCTCATTGTAGTCATCGTTGACTGCCTGTTTTGCCTCCTGCTCATCCATTCCTTCTGTATTCACAACTGCTCTTCCGGCAAGAAGCTCTGCTTCGTGAGCGTTATAGAGTTCTTTCACTTCAAAAGAGTGGTGTGTCTGATCATATTTTGTAATCTGGAAAGGGTCCTTGCCTGCTTCCTGGAGATTTGCCAGTTTCTCACGGCGAACCTTTCTCAACTGATTGATATCCTGTTCCTGTCCATTCTTCTGTCCAGCCACTTTTTTCATCTCCTTACTTCCTAATCCTTTAGTCTGTCTGTTTCTGATCCTTTGTCTATCGTGATCAATTAGATTGAACGTTCAATCTTTAATACTTTATAAGAAATCTCTCCAACCTGTGTCTCAACAACAACAGTGTCTCCGACTTTGCGTCCGATCAGAGCTTTTCCTACCGGTGATTCGTTAGAGATCTTACCCTGAAGGCTGTTTGCTTCTGTTGAGCCTACAATACTGAATTCCATCTCTTCTTCGAATTCTTCATCATATACAACAACTGTACATCCGATGCTGATCTTGTCGAGATTCACTTCATCTTCTACGACAACTTCAACATTTTTCAAAATCTTCTCTAATTCTTCGATTCTTGCCTCGATGTCACGCTGCTCATCTTTTGCTGCATCATATTCAGCATTCTCTGAAAGATCTCCCTGTTCTCTTGCCTCTTTGATCTTCTGAGCAACTTCTTTACGTTTAACGACTTTGAGGTTCTCAAGTTCATCTTCAAGGTTCTTGAGACCTGCATAGGTCAAAATAATCTTCTTACTTTCCATTTTATCTGCTCCTTTTTCGTCCCGGCGAATTTTTCGATAACAGGCGATAACTCCAAAAACGAGAAAATTACGCCTTCTTTCACAATTCAAATATTATACAGAATCACGCAAACGATGTCAATAAAAATATGCCGTCAAAACATGATTATTCCTTGTATTTCCGCCATTTTTACAACTTCTCAAGCAAGGCTTCCAGTTCTTCGTACGATTCTACCTGATTCACCATATCTCTAAGCTTTGCGGAACCCTTCATTCCTTTCGTATACCATGCGACATGCTTGCGCATTTCCCGGATACCGAGGTAGTCTCCTTTGAACTCGATCTGAAGTCCGGCATGGCGAAGGATCGTTTCCTTTATCATATCGATATCCGGCCGTTCCGGGATCTGTCCGGTCTCTTCGAACACCTTCAGTTCATGGAAGATCCACGGATTTCCCTGTGCTCCTCTGCCGATCATTACACCGTCGCATCCGGTCTGCTCACGCATCTGCTTTGCTTTCTGCGCACTTGTCACATCCCCGTTTCCGATGACCGGAATGCTTACTGCCTCTTTGACCTGTCGGATGATATTCCAGTCCGCCCTGCCGGAATAATACTGCTCCCTCGTTCTTCCGTGCACAGCAACTGCTGCCGCCCCGGCTTCCTCCGCGATCTTCGCGATCGCGACCGCATTGATACACGTATCATCAAATCCCTTTCGGATCTTGACCGTCACAGGCTTCTCGATCGCCTTCACCGTTTCAGATACAATATTATATACATCCTGAGGTTTTTTCATGAGTGCGGAACCTTCTCCATTTCTTACCACTTTCGGAACCGGACATCCCATATTGATATCCAGGATCTGAAAAGGGAGTTCCTCGATGCGCTTTGCCTGCTCACTGATGATCTTTGGATCCGAGCCAAACAGCTGCAGTGATACCGGATATTCATCCGGATGAATCGTAAGCAGTGCTTTTGTATTGCGGTTATTGTATTGTAATGCTTTTGCGCTGATCATCTCCATACACAAAAGTCCCGCTCCCTGCTCTCGGCAAAGCAGACGAAATGGCAGGTCTGTTACTCCTGCCATGGGTGCCAGAATGTACGGATGTCTGATCTCGACATTTCCAATCTGCATATATATTCCTCGTTTTTTCCGTCTTTTTCTTACTTAACGTCTGTTATTCTTCTCATAGATCATCTGAAGACCTTTCAGCGTAAGATCGGAATCGTAGAAATCGATCTTGTCTGTCTCTTTTACAATGATATTTCCGAGTCCTCCGGTCGCCACGACTTTCGCATCCGGATAGCCCGACTCTTCTTTGATCTTCTCGATGATGTATTCCGTCTGACCGATATATCCATATACAAGTCCAGCCTGCATACTGGAGATCGTTTCTCTGGCGAGGATAGACTTCGGCTTCCTGATCTCAATCTCCGGCAGCATTGCTGCACCTCCCCAGAGTGCTCTTGCTGATGTCCGGATACCCGGAGCTGTCACACCGCAGCCGAATGTTCCGTCAGGTTCTACCAGATCATATGTTGTTGCTGTTCCGAAATCCACAACGATCACCGGACCGCCATACAATGTATACGCCGCAACAGCATCAACGATACGGTCTGCGCCGGTCTGTCTCGGCTGCTCTGTCGCCACACGGATCCCGGTCTTGATCCCGGCGGATACTACGATCGGCTTCACATGAAAATACTTGATGATCGCGCTTCCAAAAGAATGCATGATATCCGGCACAACCGACGCAATGATCACTGCATCGACTTTATTCGGATCCATGTCCTGATTTCTCAGAAGATCGCGAAGTGCAACACCGTACTCATCCGATGTACGTGACATCTTTGTTGTCAACCGGAATTTTCCAAGAAGCTCCTTTCCCTCAAAAACGCCTAATGTGATATTGGTATTTCCGATGTCAATTGCTAACAGCATGTTGTAATTCCTCCTATTCTTCCACATCTATTTCTTCGCCGAGGAAGAACACTTTAAAGTAGACCTGCAGCGCCTGAAGAAGATCTGCCTTCTCCACCTGTAATTTCTTAATCAGCAGGCGGCTTCCGATATCATCAAACATCGGATCGAAATCTTCTGTCGTCACCTCAAAGTTCAGGTCCCCGTTTTCTTCGAACACAAGTGTCAGTATTCCGCCCACGTCATTGACATAGAGCACGCACATGATCTTTAATTCGTCTTTCACATAATCCGGAAGCGCTTCAAAATCCGGATTCAGATAATACTTTTCCTCATACGAGTTTGCTCCGCAGAGCACGATTCTATCCTCATACATACCCATAGATTCCCCTTACGGACACTTCACCGGCATAAATGCGCACAAACTCACCGTCTTCTTTCTTGACGATGAGTTCACCCATTTCATTGATACCGAGTGCATGTCCCTGATATTCATTCGAAGGTTCCAGCACTTTCACGTCCCTGTCCCGATTCACAAGTAAAGAATTATATTCTTCCTGTATTCCGGAAAGATCCCCTTCTTCTACAAACTTACCATAATAGTATTCAAACTGTCTCATCGTTTCCGCAATAAGCTCTGACCGCTTCACGATATTTCCGGTTTCCAGATAAAGTGAAGTCGCATGGCTGAGCTCCTTTGGAAAATGCTTTGTATTCACATTGATTCCGACACCGATCACAACCGACTGGATATAATCCATTTCCATTGTCATCTCTGTTAGCATACCACACACTTTTTTCCCGTTCAATACAATATCGTTCGGCCATTTGATCTTTGCGTCGACATTCGCCATTTCCCGCATCGCTTTTGCGACACTCTGTGCCATCACAAGAGTGAGCATGGATGCCTGATCCGGGCGGATGTCAGGCTTCAGCAGAAGGCTCATGTAAATACTCGAGCCCGCCGGAGATTCCCACACACGACCGCGTCTTCCTTTTCCGGCCGTCTGCTTGTCCGATACGATCAGCGTTCCATGCCCTCCGGTCTCATCACCGACCCGCTTCGCATAATTGTTCGTAGAATCAACTTCAGGGAAATACTGAATCGTATTTCCCGCCCATGTAGTCTCTATTAAGCTTTCGATCTCCGCCTTTGACATCACGTCCGGAGATTCTACAAGGCGGTACCCTCTGTTTCGCACCGCCTCGATCTCATAACCTTCACTTTTTAATTTCTCGATTACTTTCCAGACAGCAGTTCTGGAAACACCCAGTTCCTCACACAGCTGCTGCCCGGAAATATATCCGTCTGCCTCGCGCAGCACAGATAATATCTTTGATTTCATATACTATTCACCCAATGTGGCAACCATGATCGCCTTGATCGTATGCAGACGATTCTCAGCCTCATCAAATACTTTTGATGCTTCGCTCTCGAATACTTCTGTTGTAACTTCCTTCTCTTTGTTTGCCGGAAGACAGTGCGAGAAGATCGTTGTATCCTTTCCGGTTCTCTTCATGAGCGCAGCATTCACCTGATATGGTGCGGAAAGCTTGATACGCTCTACCTGTTTCTTCTCTTCACCCATAGAATACCATACGTCTGTGTAGAGGATATCTGCTCCCTCTACAACGTCAAGAGAATCCGAGATCGTCACTGTTGATCCCGCTTCTTTTGCAAGTGCTTCACATGTTTCGACGAGCTCTTTTTTCGGCCACAGTTTCTTTGGCGCAGAGATTGCGATATCCACTCCGACTTTCGCACATCCTACAAGCAGACTGTTTGCCACATTGTTGCGTCCGTCACCAAGATACACAAGCTTCAGTCCCTTTACGTATCCGAAATGTTCTTTCAGCGTAAGGAATGTCGCAAGAACCTGTGTCGGATGCCATTCATCTGTAAGACCGTTCCATACCGGAACGCCGCTGTATTCTGCAAGTGCCTCTACATATTCGTGATCAAATCCACGGAACTCAATGCCGTCAAACATACGCCCGAGTACACGTGCTGTATCTTCGATACTTTCTTTTTCACCAAGCTGAAGTTCACTTCCTGCAAGGTATGTTGCCATCGCACCCTCTTCCTGTGCTCCGACTGTAAATGCACAGCGTGTTCTTGTAGATGGTTTTTCGAAGATCAGGGCAATGTTTTTGCCGGCCAGGCTGTTTCCTCTGATCCCCTGTTTTCTCTTCTCTTTCAACTCCTGTGCAAGATCCACCAGATACATGATCTCTTCCGGTGTAAGATCCAGTAATTTCAAAAAGCTGCGTCCCTTCATGTTCATTTCTCAAGTCCTCATTTCCTAGTATAGTTTATTAAATCATTACGGCTGTCTTGCGCTGATCTCCGAAATGGATTTCACAAGTCCTGCCATCCCCTGAATCTCAGATGGGATAATGATTTTTGTCGCTTTGCCGTCTGCAGCCTTCTCAAATGCCTCCAGACTCTTCATCGTGAGCACTGCCTCATCTGCTCCCGCCTCTTTGAGGTAACGGATTCCTTCCGCATTTGCCTGCTGCACCTTCAGGATCGCCTCGGCTTCACCTTCTGCCTCTTTGATCATCTTTTCCTTCTGTGCTTCTGCACGGAGGATCGCTGCCTGTTTCTCAGCCTCTGCATCAAGAATCGCTGATTCTTTCTTTCCTTCTGCCACAAGGATCGTAGATTTTTTCTCACCTTCTGCACGGAGGATCGCTTCACGTCTCTCTCGCTCTGCCTTCATCTGTTTCTCCATCGCATCCTGGATCGCTGCAGGTGGGATAATGTTCTTAAGCTCCACACGATTCACCTTGATTCCCCATGGATCTGTCGCAACATCAAGTGATGCTCTCATCTTTGTGTTGATCGTCTCTCTTGATGTAAGTGTCTGGTCTAATTCCAGATCACCGATGATATTACGAAGTGTTGTCGCTGTCAGATTCTCAATCGCCATGATCGGATTTGCAACTCCATAACAGAACATCTTCGGATCTGTGATCTGATAAAATACAACCGTATCAATTCTCATTGTTACGTTATCTTTTGTGATAACCGGCTGTGGAGCAAAATCCACGACCTGCTCTTTCAGATCCACTTTTCTGGCCACACGATCGATAATCGGCAGTTTAAAGTGAAGACCCGTCCCCCATGTTGCCTGATAGGCACCGAGTCTCTCAACAACAAGTGCCTGTGCCTGTCTGACAATGCGTATACAAGATACTGCCGTGAACAGTGCGATTATGACGAGCAGTAAAAATAATATTCTAAACATAACTCCTAACATTTCATTTTCTCCTTTATTCTTTTACAACTAATTTTACACCCTGTATTGCTTCTACAAGAACGGTTCTTCCCTCCGGAATGACCATATCCGGATCTGATGTCTTCGCAGACCACTCCTGGCCGTTGATCTCGACCCGTCCTTTTGCACGCAATGTATCAATCTCTTCCAGTACGACTGCCTGCTGTCCGATCAGACGGTCTGCATTCGTTCTTAATCTGTCTTTATTAAAATATTTCATCACCAGCGGTCTCGTGAGGATCAGCGTCACGACGGACACGATCAGAAACACGATCACCTGAACCGGAAGACTGAATCCGATCACAGATGCAAGGATCGCGACCAGTGCTCCGGCAGCAAACCATATCGTGGTGAGTCCCATTGTCAGTATCTCAACGATCAGCAGTAACACAAACAGTATCAGCCATCCAAGTGTATACATATGCACCACCTCTTCCCAAACCATTCACTATTAACCTACTGTTTATACAGTATAAATCGCATATGGCACGTATGTCAATATGCATTATTATACATTTTATTGCATAAACATGTATTGTTTATTTATATTTTATTTTCTTCTCTGTCTTCCGGCCTCAAACATCAGAACGGTAGCTGCGATCGCCGCATTCAGTGATTCCACTCTTCCGGCCATCGGAATACGGATGTATGTATCCGCGAGCTGTGCCACCTCATCGCTGAGACCATTTCCTTCATTTCCGATAAAGAATGCTGCCGCCTTATGATAGTCATGATCATCGTAATTGCTTTTCCCTTCAAGATGCGCCGCGTATGTATTCACACCTGCCTTTTTCATCTCTCCTATCGTTTCTGTCAGGTTTTCCACATATTGAAACGGCATGCGGAATACCGATCCCATTGTCGAGCGTATTACCTTTGGATTGAATACATCCACACAATCTTTACTCATGATGATCCCAGTCACTCCGGCAGCCTCCGCAGTACGAAGGATCGTCCCCATATTTCCGGGATCCTGAAGATTCTCCAGTACAAGCAGCAAAGGCTCCGGTCCGTCCGGATCTTTCTGCCATAGATCTGACAGCCTCGCACTCTCTCTTCCCTGTCTCACCACACAGAGCACTCCCTGTGGGTGCTGTGTATCAGATACATACTGGAATACCGTGTCTGCAAAGACTTCAAACTCACAGCCACTCTCGCGTCTGCGCCCGTCCACGAGCTGTTTCTCCTTTTTATAGAATCCTTCTGTGACATACAGTTCCTTCAGGCTCTCTTTCGGAACCTCCTGAAACATGCGGATTCCTTCCACGAGAAATACTTTCTCCGTATCACGCGCTTTTCTTCTCTTTTTCAAATTCACAAGCCGTTTTACTTTTGCATTTGATGTGCTTGTAATCATACCTGTTTTCTCCTGCTATACTTTAAATCTGTATCCGACTCCCCAGATCGTCTCAATGTACTGTGGATTGGATGTGTCCATCTCTATTTTCTCACGGATCTTTTTAATATGAACCGTTACCGTTGCAATATCTCCGATCGATTCCATATCCCAGATCTCACTGAACAGTTCATCCTTTGTATACACATGATTCGGATGGCTCGCAAGAAATGTAAGAAGGTCAAATTCCTTTGTCGTGAACGCTTTCTCTTCCCCATTGATCCATACCCTTCTGGCAGTCGTATCGATCTTAAGACCCCGGATTTCAATAACTTTATTCACCTCTGCAGCACTTCCGACAAGACGTTCGTATCTGGCAAGATGTGCTTTTACTCTCGCTACAAGCTCGCTCGGGCTAAATGGCTTCGTCATATAGTCATCCGCTCCAAGTCCAAGACCTCTGATCTTGTCAATATCATCTTTCTTTGCAGAAACCATGATGATCGGTGTATTCTTTTTCTCGCGGACACTGCGGCAGATCTCAAATCCGTCTACTCCCGGAAGCATAAGATCCAGAATGATCAGGTCATAGTCCTCTGTCAGTGCTTTCTGAAGCCCGGCAAGTCCATCACTGGCAACTGCCACCTCAAATCCGGACAATTCCAGATAATCTCTTTCGAGCTCCACGATCGCGCTCTCATCTTCTACAATTAATATCTTACTCATGATTCGGCACCTCCTGATATTTTCTCAACACAAAACTCATCGTTGTTCCGGTTCCCTCGCGGCTGTTTGCCCAGATCTTGCCTCCGTGTTCTTCAACGATTTTCTTTACAATAGACAGACCAATTCCACTTCCTCCCTTGGAAGAGTTTCTCGACGCATCTGTTCTGTAAAACCTCTCAAAGATCTTCGGCAGATCTTTCACCGCAATTCCCTTTCCATTGTCTTCCAGCTCAATCTGAATGAAATCTCCGACATCCTTGATCCTTAAATTGATCAGTGGTTTTGGCTTATCCATGTATTTTATGGAATTATTTACAATATTATGAATCACTCTCTTGATCTGTTCGGCATCCGCGATGATCTTAACATCGCCCTCCACATAATTAAAATAACCAAATTCCACATTTTTAGACTCAAGTTCCATCGACAATTCTTCTGCACAGTCATCAAAATATGCATTCACCGGAATCGTGTTAAAATTATATGGTATACGGTTCGTATCAATCTTTGAATACAGCGTAAGCTCATTGATCAGTGTATTCATCTCATTTGCCTTATTATAGATTGTCCGGACATATTTATCCACTTTTTCCGGCGTATCCGCCACTCCGTCCAGAATGCCTTCCGCATAGCCTTTGATCGTTGTCACCGGAGTCTTCAGATCATGGGATATATTACTGATCAGCTCTTTGTTCTCCTTGTCGAAACGGATCTTTTCCTCCGCATTCTTCTTCAGCCGCTTTCTCATATCCTCGAAATCTCGAAACAGCTGTCCAAACTCATCATCTGTCTCCGGCTCAACCTCAAAATCAAGATTTCCCTCTGTAATATTTCTCGTCGCTTTCTGAAGCTTGTCAAGCGGACGCATAACCGTCTGATAGATCCAGATCATCAGAAGCATCACGGTAAGCAGCAGCACAGTGGTGATAATGACAATGATCTCTTCCGCAAGCTCCCGGATCTCCGGCAATACATTGCTCACGTCCGTGACGATAAATGCACTTCCAAGGTCTCCAT
The DNA here is from genome assembly GCA_030526265.1 of Eubacteriales bacterium. GTDB lineage: Bacteria > Bacillota > Clostridia > Lachnospirales > Lachnospiraceae > Claveliimonas. The sequence goes on from JAUNDE010000004.1 coordinate 10,401, forward strand.
CTTCATATCGGAAGTCCACCTGTTTGATCATTGCCTGAGCCTGTCCGCCGAGATACATGCCATTCTTTGAAGTTGTCTTGTTCCCGTCATATTTATACTCCGGAAGCTGTTCGATCACTTCCTGAACCTTCTCAGAATCACTCCCCAGATAGGTGAAATCATCTGCTTTTCGAACGAGAAGATAGGATTTCTTTGATTCGAGATCCTGATTGAATTCCTGCAGAAAACCCATGTCTTCCATCTTGCCCACATCACTTCTTGCGATCACACTGAGACTGTTGAACGGGTATTCTGTTCCCTGTCCAAGCACCCCGACAGGATTTGTCAAAATCTCAAATGCCGTCCCGCCACGCACCTCATATGTCTCTTCGATCACGTTCAGCTGATGATGTCCAACAAGCGTAATCAGCACTGAAGATAACAGAACCGGCAATATGATCAGCGTTATGAAAGCAATGACCAGTTTTGTTTTCAGCTTCATATCTGTTCTCCCTTTACGCACTCATTTTCTAGTCTTAGTGTAGCACAAAAAAGGACGCTTCTCACAAAAGCGCCCATAAAATTTTATAAATTTTTTCTAAATCAGATTTCTTCTTACAGATAAGATTTCAGCACATCAACCTTGTCAAGCTTCTCCCATGGAAGATCCACGTCTGTTCTTCCAAAATGTCCGTAAGCTGCTGTCTGCTTGTAGATCGGTCTTCGAAGGTCAAGCATTTTGATAATTCCTGCCGGGCGGAGATCAAAGTTCTCGCGGATGATATCAACAAGCTTCTGCTCTGAAACTTTACCCGTTCCGAATGTATCCACCATGATTGAAGTAGGATGTGCAACACCGATCGCGTATGAAAGCTGGATCTCACATTTTCTCGCAAGTCCTGCTGCAACGATGTTCTTTGCAACATAACGTGCTGCATATGCTGCCGAACGGTCAACCTTTGTACAGTCCTTTCCCGAGAATGCACCACCGCCGTGGCGGGCCATTCCACCATATGTGTCAACAATGATCTTACGTCCTGTAAGTCCACTGTCCCCGTGTGGTCCACCGATCACGAAACGTCCTGTAGGATTAATGAAGAATTTTGTATTCTCATCAGTCATTCCTTCCGGAATCGTTGTGTCAAACACATATTTTCTGATATCTTCATGAATCTGCTCCTGTGTCACATCCGGATCGTGCTGTGTTGAGAGAACAACAGCATCAAGGCGAACAGGTCTGTCATTTTCGTCATACTCTACCGTTACCTGTGTCTTTCCGTCCGGTCTTAAGTATGGAAGTGTTCCGTTCTTTCTTACTTCTGTAAGTTTCTTTGCCATTTTCTGTGCAAGTGCGATCGGGTATGGCATGAACTCTTCTGTCTCATCTGTCGCATATCCGAACATCATACCCTGGTCTCCTGCTCCGATCGCATCGATCTCTTCATCTGACAATTTATTTTCTTTTGCTTCAAGTGCTTTATCAACACCCATTGCAATGTCTGTTGACTGCTCATCGAGTGCTACGATAACACCGCATGTATCTGCATCAAAACCGAATTTACCACGGGTATATCCGATCTCTCTCACTGTCTCACGAACGATTTTCTGGATATCTGCATATCCTTTTGTTGTGATCTCTCCCATTACCATTACAAGGCCTGTTGTTGTACATGTCTCACAGGCGACACGGCTCATTGGGTCCTGTTCCATAAGTGCGTCCAGAATCGCATCAGAGATCGCGTCGCACATTTTATCCGGATGTCCTTCAGTTACTGATTCAGAGGTAAATAATCTCTTTTCCATCTTTTTTCTCCTTTTCGTTTTTGCATTTGTTAATTTATACAAATAGAATGGTTTTTTGCATCCTTTCTCCGGGAATTCCGTAAGATCTCTGTTCTATAGATGATCTTCTATAGAAAAAGCAGTCCGACATAATCGGACTGCTTTATTTTCATTCATAAATAAGTCCTCTTATTGTTCGATCACTCGCTCAGGTTGGCACCTTCCACATATGGGGGTTGCCGCAGCTTCACAGATCCTTTGTATCTCCACTGCTCTGAATAAGAGAAAGTTTGCATTATTCTATTATTAACTGACTTTTAAAGTAAATTTGCGAATATCCTTTTCGCTGTTTACTTTCTCGATAATTCCGCCGATCGAACGAAGCTTCTCTTCGAAGTGCTCGTATCCGCGCTGGATATATACGATATCATCGACAATCGTAATACCTTCTGCCGCAAGTCCTGCGATACAGAGCGCCGCACCCGCGCGAAGATCCAATGCACTCACGCGCGCTCCCGAGAATCTTTCCACACCCTGGATCGTAGCTGAATTACCCTCGATCTTCACATTTGCACCCATTCTTGCAAGTTCATCAAGATATTTGAATCGATTCTCAAAAATACTCTCCGTCACAACACTTGTCCCCTTGCAGAGAGCCAGTGTTACGCCAATCTGTGGCTGCATGTCTGTCGGAAATCCAGGATAAGGAAGTGTCTTCACATGTGTGCTTGACAGATTCCCATCAGAAATCACGCGAACTGCATCATCATACTCTTCAACTTTACATCCGATTTCCTCGAGTTTTGCGATCGTAGCTTCCAGATGCTTTGGAATTACGTTCTTTACTGTAACATCACCTTTTGTGGCTGCCGCAGCGAACATAAATGTTCCGGCTTCGATCTGATCCGGGATAACAGCGTATTCTGCCGTATGAAGCCTCTGTACTCCACGAATCTTGATCACGTCTGTACCTGCTCCACGGATATTTGCCCCCATGCTGTTCAGAAAGTTCGCAACGTCAACAACGTGTGGTTCTTTTGCAACGTTCTCAAGGATCGTCATACCTTCCGCCATAACAGCTGCCATCATTACATTGATCGTAGCTCCGACGCTGACAACGTCAAAATAAATATGCTTTCCTACGAGACGGTCTGCCTCAGCAATAATCTTGCCATGCTCGATCTCAACATCCGCGCCAAGTGCACGAAATCCTTTCAAATGCTGATCGATCGGTCTGCTTCCGATGTTGCATCCGCCAGGAAGTGCAACCTCAGCTCTTTTATATTTTCCAAGCAATGCTCCTAACAAATAGTAAGAAGCGCGAATCTTCTTAATATAATCATAATCTATATTATATGCGGAAACGTTCTTTCCGTTGATCGTAACCATGTGACGGTCTAAACGATGAACGGATGCGCCAATTCCACTGATCGCATCCAACAATACATTTATATCGTTTACGTCCGGAAGATTATCAATCAAAACCGTCTCATCTGCCATGATCGCCGCTGCAAGAATGCCAAGTGCCGCATTCTTTGCACCGCCAATTTCAACTTCACCGACGAGTCGATTTCCTCCTTTAATAACATACTGTTCCATACTGCACCTCAAACGTTCTATTTATACCCTTTTCCCCCAAATGAATACTTACGCACTCATTGTCACACTATAGTATAACCTAGTCTTCACTATTTGTAAAACAATTTTTAAGAATACGTAAAATATTTGTAACATTTGACAACACATGTCGAATAGGGACATTTCTTTTAATCAAAAAGCCCTACTACTTTATCAATTGTTTCGTCTAATGTCAATCCATCTTCTGAAATAATTACATCTGCATACTTTTCAAACAGTACACGGCGCTCCTCGAAGAGATCTTTCAGCGTCTGTCCATCTTTTAATACGACACCTCTTTTCTTTGGATTTCCAATTCGCTTTTTGATGGTTTCATAAGAGGTCTGCAAATATACAACCGTTCCGATCTCTTTGAAATGCCGCATCGCATTTTCGCAGTACACGACACTGCCGCCCGGAGAAATGACCGTGTTCTCCGCCTGCACCCCGGCATTTACCTGATCCTCAATCTTCACGAATCCTTCCGTTCCTTTCTCCGCTATGATATCCTTCAGAAGACATCCTTCCTGTTTCTGGATCAGAAGATCTGTGTCCACGAAATCATATCCCAGCCTCTTTGCAAGAATCACCCCAACCGTACTCTTTCCGGAAGCCGGCATTCCGATGAAAATGATGTTATTCATAGTCTCTCCTTTTCTCACGTAAATTATCGTTAAAATATCTGTCAAAAATAAATGTTTTTTCAATTTTTACATATTTTTTCATTTTGTATCATATCACAGTAAAGGAGGATAAGACAAGGTTTGTGCAGTATCTCACTTTCAGGTTATATCAGCGCAGTCCCGGTCCTGCATTTCTGTTAAAATCCGCTCCCGCATAATATTTCCGTCGATATCTTCTGTGATCAGAACGCCTCTTGTATATTTCCTGATACATCATGACATCGATCAGATCTCTCAGCCATTTCTCATCGATTCCTTCTTCATTCACATCTCCGAGAATTCCGTCTTTCATCGCTTTATCATAAGCTCTTCTGCCCATGAGCGTCATCTGCAGACGATCCGGATATTCATCGAACATCATGCTTCCTTCATATTCCATTCTGTCACTTTCATCTTCAATATATGGGATCAGTCTCTTTGCAGTATTTGGATACATACTTCTCATGTACTCATAGTCCATTCGTTCTCTTTTCTCATCATCCATAGCGAGCGGCATCGGATATGCCATATAATAAGGTATTCTTCTTTCCATAGGAAGCCTCCCTGACAATACTATCTGCAATTATTATATGACACCGCAAATCCATCCGTGAGCATTTTTCTTTCATTTCAGAAACCGCAAAAAATCAAGTGCAATATAATCTCTTTTCTTTTTTCTGAAACATGCTAAAATGTTTGAAATAGGGGCTGAATCATAATCACACCCCAAAATAGGAGGAAATGGAAGGATGAACCCAACTGTAAGCATTATCGTACCTGTTTATAATGCCGAGGCTACCCTCGCACGCTGTATCGACAGTATCTTAACTCAGGAATACACAGATTTTGAATTAATCCTGGTCGATGATGGCAGTCAGGATGCGTCCGGTGATATTTGTGACCAGTATGCCTCTAAGGACTCACGGGTACGCGTAATTCACAAAGAGAACACGGGTGTATCCGCCTCCCGCAATCAGGCTCTTGACCAGGCTCTTGGAACTTATCTTCAGTTTCTGGACAGCGACGACTGGATCACACCAAATGCTACACAGCTTTTGGTAGACGCAGCTGCTCATTTCCACTGCGATCTGGTTATCTCAGATTTTTACCGGGTAGTCGGAGAGCGCGTGTCTGTAAAAGGTGATATTGAGGATGATTGTGTCATGACACAAGAAGAATTTGCCGAACATATGGTAGAGAACCCTGCTGATTTCTATTACGGCGTTCTCTGGAACAAATTATTCCGCCGGGATATTATAGAAAAATATCACTTACGCATGGATGAACAGATCAGCTGGTGCGAAGATTTTATGTTCAATCTGGAATACATACGGCACGCTGAAGTATTCTATGCATTACAGGTTCCAATCTACTATTATGTCAAAACGAAAGGTTCCCTTACCAGCCAGGGAATGAACATATCAAAAACGATTCGTATGAAACTGACCGTTTTTGAATATTACAACAATTTTTATAAACATGTGCTGGATGAAGAGGACTATGAGAAGAACCGTCTGCAAATCTATCGGTTCCTGATTGATGCTGCCGGAGACGGATCTGTTGCACCGGTCATTGTTCCAGGCTCCAGGAAGCTGGGCGAAGAACGAAGTCCTATTTCCGAAGCCGCCTTAACAGCAGAAGGAATACTGATGGATGAATATCGAAATCGCAAACTGCTGGACTATTACCTGGAATCCGTTGCACTGAAAAACAACCTGTCACTCCCGGAAATCAGACTGCTGCTCTGCCTGAATCATTTTAACCACAGCACAAGCCGCAGAGAGCTTGCTGATTTCACCGGACTAAACATGCGCACTTTAGCCTCTCTGCTCCAGAAACTGACTTCCAGGAGTCTGATTAAAATAAAAGACAGGCGGAGCAGAAAATCATTACAGATTACATTTCTTCCCTCCGCTCTTCCAATCCTGAAAGAACTTACAAATGCACAGTCAAAATACGACCAGGCACGGTTTGGCGGATTTACGGAAGAAGAACTGATCCAGTATTCTGCCATGTCCGAAAAAATCAAGCAAAATGTACAAAACCTGCTTATGTAACAAGAGCCGATACTCAGGCAAAATTAATAAGTCAACTCCGGTGCAGAGGTAAATTGCAGGAAACAGACAAAATACTGGCAACGGGAATCTTTCTCATGTATAATAGAAACATCACAGATGTTTGGGTCGGAAGGCCCAAACCACGATACCTACGGCACACGCCGATAAAAAAGGAGAAAAAAATGACACAAAAAGTTGATAATGTAGTGATCATGAATCAATATCATTACACCAATCCTCTGATGGAAGAAGTTCAGGACGCACGTTCTGCTCAGACATACCGGAATCTTGGGACCATCATCGTCCTTCTTCTCATAACCGCATTCTTTACCTACCGCGAATATGTCACACACAAGATGACACTTTGTGTTCTCTTTGGCATTATCGCTGTCGGATGTCTCATCGCAATCATCGCAACACTGGTCGGGACAAAAAAAGGTGCAGAAAAAGCAAAGCGGGCATTCCGGGATGAATTCAAGAACAAAGGCTGTCAGGTTCAGGTCATGATCGAAGCAAGCCACATCCGCGCTTACCGCGACGGCAAAAAGTACGCCGACTTCCGAAGACACGAGCTGTTGAACGCTTTTGAGACAGACCGGTTCTTCGTCTTCCAGGCATACGGCGAAGTATTGATCCCTCTGAAAAAGGATGCTTTCGAGGAAGGCTCCTTAAATGACTGCAGATCTTACATGCCGGACAAAAAAGAAGTACATTAAGAAAGGAGTGCGAATCGCACTCCTTTTTTCTGTCTAATGATACGCCTTATGCCAGCGCCTGCACGCGCTCGAACTGACTGTTATACAGTTCTGCATAGAATCCGTCTGCTTCCATCAGTTCATCATGATTTCCCTGTTCGATGATATCTCCGTCCTTCATTACAAGAATCAGATCCGCATCCCGAATTGTCGACAATCTGTGTGCGATCACAAAGCTTGTTCTTCCCTTCATCAGATTATCCATCGCTTTCTGAATCTTAATCTCTGTTCTTGTGTCTACCGAAGAGGTCGCCTCATCCAGGATCAGGATCTTATTGTCCGCAAGGATCGCCCTCGCGATCGTGAGAAGCTGCTTCTGCCCCTGAGAAATATTGCTCGTTTCTTCATTCAGTACCATCTGGTATCCACCCGGCTGCTGCATGATGAATTTGTGCACATGGGCCGCCTTCGCCGCGGCGATCACTTCCTCATCGGTCGCATCCAGCCTTCCATACCGGATATTTTCCATGATCGTTCCGGAGAACAGCCATGTATCCTGAAGCACCATGCCGAACATCTCCCGCAGACTGCTGCGGTCGAACTCTTTCAGATCGTGTCCGTCGATCCTGATATTTCCGGAATTCACATCATAGAATCGCATCAGAAGTTTTACCATCGTGGTCTTGCCCGCGCCGGTAGGACCTACGATCGCGATCTTCTGTCCGTCTTTTATCTCTGCCGAGAAATCATTGATGATGACCTTCTGCGGATCATAACCGAAGTGCACATGTTCAAATGCGACATTTCCCTTCAGTTCCTCTACATTGGCCTGTCCTTCTCCCTTCTGGTCTTCCTCCTCTTCCTCAAGGAATTCAAATACCCTCTCGGATGCGGCAGCCGTCGACTGCATCATATTCGTCACCTGCGCGATCTGCTGCACCGGCTGTGTAAAGTTGCGGATATACTGGAAGAATGACTGGATATCGCCGACCTCGATCGCATTTCTGATAACCATAAATCCGCCGAGAATCGCGACCATAACATATCCGAGATTGCCGACGAACTGCATGATCGGCATCATCATACCGGAGAAGAACTGCGATCTCCACGCCGTGTTGTAAAGCTTCTCATTTACTTTCTCAAACTCTTCCACGACATCGTCTTCTTTATGGAATACTTTTACCACATTGTGACCGCCGTAGATTTCCTCAATCTGTCCGTTGACCTCTCCAAGATATTTCTGCTGTCCCTGGAAATATTTCTGGGAATGTTTCATCACAATTCCAAGAATCGCGGCGGAGACCGGAAGGATCAGAAGCGCCGCCAGTGTCATCCACACATTGATCGATATCATCATAACGAACACTCCGACCAGTGTCGTCACCGAAGTGATCAGCTGCGTGAGAGACTGATTCAGCCCCATCTGAAGCGTATCCACATCATTTGTGATGCGCGAAAGGATCTCGCCTGTTGTCCTGCTCTCAAAATATTTCAGCGGCAGGCGGTTGATCTTTTTTGAGACATCTTTTCTGAGGCAGTAGGTCATATCATTGGAAATTCCTGTCATGATAAAACCCTGAATAAATGAAAATGCCGCACTGAACAGATACAGGGCAAGTACTGCCATAAGGATCTTCAGGATCCTGTCAAAATCGATCCCTCCGCTTCCGTTGATCTTCGCAACAAGACCGTTAAACAGCTCTGTTGTCGCCTTACCAAGAATCTTTGGGCCGACGATATTAAATACGGTTCCTGCCACCGCACACACAAACATCACTGCGAACCGGAATCTGTATTTTTTCATATACCGGAAGACCTTTGCCATACTTGCACGGAAATCTTTGGCCTTCTCACCACCGTGCATCATCGCGCCATGGCCGTGACCGCCTCCCGGTCTTACTGTTCTTTTTCTCTCACTCATACGGCTAACTCCTCCTCTGATAATTGTGACATCGCGATCTGGCGGTATACCTCACAGTTTTTCATCAGCTCTTTATGCGTACCTTTTCCTGCCACCTGACCTTCATCCAGTACAATGATCTGATCTGCGTGGAGGATCGTACTGATTCTCTGCGCAACGATCAGTGTCGTCATATCCTTCGTCGACTCTCTGAGCGCCTTTCTGAGTGCCGCATCTGTCTTAAAGTCAAGTGCCGAAAAGCTGTCATCAAAGATCAGGATCTCCGGTTTCTTCGCGATCGCTCTCGCAATTGACAGTCTCTGTTTCTGACCGCCGGACACATTGGTTCCGCCCTGTGCGATCGGTGAATCATAGCCTTCCTCTTTTGCGTCAATGAATTCTGCTGCCTGTGCGATTGCGGCAGCTTCTTTTATTTCCTCCTGCGAAGCATCGGTCCGTCCATACCGGATATTGGAATCAATCGTTCCAGAGAACAGGATGTTCTTCTGAGGAACGTATCCAAGTCTGTCGCACAGATCCTTCTTTGACATCTCTCTGACATCGACGCCGTCGACTCTGACTGCCCCTTCTGTCACATCAAAGAACCGCGGTATCAGGTTCACAAGTGTACTCTTTCCGCTTCCGGTACTTCCGACAAATGCAACCGTCTGACCTTTCTCTGCTGTGAAAGAAATATCCTCCAGCACCTTTTCATCTGCATCCGGATAGGCAAAGGATACATGGTCAAATTCCACGACACCCTTCACGTCGGCGTCCGGTGTCTCAGGGCTTTCGCATTCCCGGATCCGAGGCTTTGTCTCAAGCACTTCTCCGATACGCTTTGCCGCGACATTTGCCCTTGGGATCATGATCGACATCATACTGATCATCAAAAATGACATGATGATCTGCATTGCATACTGAATGAATGCCATCATATCGCCGACCTGCATCGTTCCATTGTCAACCGCATGAGAGCCCTGATATACGATCAGTACAGAGACACTGTTCATGATCAGCATCATCACCGGCATCATGAATGTCATGCACCTGTTCACAAACAGATTCGTGCGGGTGAGGGTGTGGTTCACATCTTCGAATCGCTCCTCCTCGTGCTGTTCTCTCGAAAATGCCCTCGTAACCATGACACCGGTCAGTTCTTCACGGGACACAAGATTCAGCTTGTCGATCAGTGTCTGCAGAATCGTAAATTTCGGCATCGCCACCTTAAACAGTACAAAGATCAGCACAAAGATCGCGCTGACGGCAAGTGCCAGTATCCAGCTCATGGAGACATCCGTCTGGATTACTTTCATTACACCTCCGATACCAAGGATCGGTGCATACAGAACCATTCGAAATCCCATCGCCAGAAGCGACTGTACCTGCTGAACATCGTTTGTGCTCCTCGTGATCAGTGACGCTGTTGAGAAGTGATTGAATTCTTCACTGTTAAAGCTGATGACCTTGCGGTAAATATCATTTCGTATATCGTGTGCGGTGACCGCCGCGATCCTTGCCGAAAGAAAGGTCACACCGACAGCTGTCAGCATAGCGAGCAGCGCCAGAAGAACCATGCTGCCTCCTGTCCTTACAAGATAACGGATCTGTCTGTCTCCGAGATCCTCTCCCAGAGCTCCATACTCCTGCTGTACGAACAATACTGCCGACTGCTCTGTGATCGACTCCGGCATCGCATCCAGCTTCCCCGTAAAGCCTTCGATCATCTGCCTTTTCATTTCCTCCGGCATCATCTTTATCTCACCGATCGATACTTCAGCGTCCTGCTGATCCAGTGCATACAGGAATAACTCTGCGTTCCGTATCGCCTCTCCAAGTTCCTGTCTTTCTTCCCGTGTGAGATCTTCGTTCAGGCTGCGGATATCACCATCTGCTGTATAGCTTCCATCCAGCCGTTTCTGACCATCCTCATCCAGAAGCATATTCAGATTTTCAAATGTCTCTTCCCGCATTTCCTCCGGTACTCCATCCTCAATTCCTTTCTGCTGGATGCCGACATTTACAATTTTTGATGTGTAATCCGGCAAAGACAGGTCACAGTATGCCTGAAGAAACAAAAGCAGAAAGATCAGAAAGATAAATCCGGTGGATTTCTTCAGATATTTTGCTATTTTACTCATAGTCCCCTCCTGTTTCCATTTGTCTTGCATGGATCAGATTTTCCGTCATTCGACCGAGGAACTGCTTTAGCTGTTCCTGCTCTTCGACAGAAAAACCGTTTGTCAGAATCCGTTCATTCTCTTCCACCGCCTGTCTGATCTCCTGCTGCAGGTTCTTCCCTGCCTCCGTCATATAGATCCGGCTGATCCTCTGATCTTTCTCATCTGCTCTTTTACAGATGAAACCGCTCTTTTCCAGACGTTTTACGGACACCGTTACTGTCGGCGGTTTGATATGAAGGATATCTGCAATCTCTCTCAGACTCAGGCCTTCCCGGTCAGAGAGAAGTCCAAACACCGGTATCTGTCCCGGATGAAGCCCAAAACCGCGAAAGCGCTTATGGTTTCTGGCTCCGTAAGCATGGATCAGGCGGATGACCCAGGAATCGAGCGTATTCCCCGGAATCATATCCATACCCTCCAGGGCACAGCCGGTCATTTTATCTTCCGTCATGTTATCTGTCTCCTTCGCAAATAATATTAGTCGACTAATTGTTAGCCGACTATTTATCAGTATACTCCCATCCTTAAGAATTACAACCTCTTTCCTGGGAGTTTATAAATTTTTAACAGAATCGCCCCCACTTCAAATGTGCAGGGCATAAAATGACGGACAGGGCTTCCCTGTGTCAGACGCTACGGGTAATGATGTGCTTCCTCAAGCATCAGGTCTTTGACTTTCATCAGCCGGACCTGTGCACTTCGCTCATTTTCATCTAATTTCATCGTGATATACCGGATGCTTTTCTTTGTCTCCGGAATCGTCACATGTTCGAGTGCATTGACTCGCCTTCTCGTCTTCTCGATCTCTTCCGCCATAAGCTGGCACGCTTTTTCCGTCTCCGCAAGCTTCAGCATATCCGGCAGTATGTCTGCCAGCGACTTCACTGCCAGATCCAGATCGCCTGATGTAAATGCCAGCCCGTACGGATAAATATCATTTTCGTCTGCCGTTCTTGTCTTTGTCACAAAGACCGGAATATTTACGCCCATGACATTTCTCCGCCTGATTTCAAGCCAGATCTCCTGCTTTGGCACCATCAGTGCCGTATTCAGAGCCGCCGCATCCATCGCAGCCTTTGCGATCACGAAATTCTGTCCTGCCGCGTGAATGCCTGCCTCCACCTTCCGGCGAAGCTCCATATTCTCGCGGATCATTTCCATGAACTGGCGCATCAGTTCATCCCGCTTGTCTTTCAGGCGCCGATGTCCCCGCACCGCCAGGACTAATTTATTCTTCAGGCGCGTAAGCTCCATGCGGGTTGGTGTTATATGTGTAGATGCCATTGTCTTCTCTCCTTCCGGTTTCTCAGGTAAATTCAGGTATAAAAGCAATTGTATGAACAGCTACTATCGATCTGCACAGATGCTGTAAGTACATGTTCTCTTCCGGCGGGCCTCTGCGGTATCCTCATCAAACACGTTGATTTTCTTGTTTTGCTGCGCCGCCTATTTGTGAGCGGAAATCAAAACTCACCCGAACGGGTTCAGACAGTTGATTTCCGCCCACACTATGCTCGCAAAACTGCAAAAATCTGCCTATCGTTTTCTGAGGACACCACAGAGGACCGCCGGAAGAAATAGGATTACTCACTATGCAGATCGTCAGGGCTTTTTTCTTCGTAATACAGATCCAGATATTTCTCATCGATACGTTTCAGTTCTGCCCTCGGGAGCATGGAAAGAAGCCTCCAGCCGATTTCCAGCGTCTCCTCGATCGTCCGGTCGGTGTCGTATCCCTGCGATACATATTCCTTTTCAAATGCCTCGGCAAATGCGGCGTATCTGAGATCCATTTCTGTCAGTGCCGCTTCCCCGAGAATCGTCATGAGTTCTTTCGCATCTTTCCCGCGGGAGTATGCTGCGAAAAGCTGATTCATCGTATTCGCATGGTCTGCCCTTGTCTTTCCCTCGCCGATCCCTTTATCTTTCAGACGGGAAAGCGATGGCAGTACATCGATCGGCGGCTTCACTCCCTTCCGATAGAGATCACGGCTTAAGATCACCTGTCCCTCTGTGATGTATCCGGTAAGGTCCGGGATCGGATGTGTCTTGTCATCTTCCGGCATCGTGAGGATCGGGATCATCGTGATGCTTCCGCTCTTTCCCTGCTGACGTCCAGCTCTCTCGTACAGTGATGCGAGATCAGTGTACATGTATCCCGGATACCCGCGTCGTCCCGGCACTTCCTTGCGTGCCGCCGAGACTTCCCGGAGTGCATCTGCATAATTCGTGATGTCCGTGAGAATGACAAGCACATGCATCTCTTTTTCAAACGCAAGATACTCTGCAGCCGTGAGCGCCATGCGCGGCGTTGAGATTCGCTCGATAGGAGGGTCGTTTGCCAGATTCACGAACATGACTGTCCTCTCAATCGCACCGGTCTTCCGAAAGGATTCAACGAAATACTCTGACTCTTCAAATGTGATGCCCATTGCCGCAAATACAACGGCGAACTTCTCATCTTTTCCGCGTACCTTTGCCTGTCCTGCAATCTGTGCCGCAAGCCTTGCGTGGGGAAGCCCCGATGCTGAGAAGATCGGAAGCTTCTGTCCGCGCACAAGTGTATTCAGTCCATCGATCGCTGATACTCCTGTCTGAATAAACTCAGATGGATACAGCCTTGCTGCCGGATTCATCGGGAGACCGTTGATATCTCTCCTCTCATCCGGGAGGATCTCCGGACCTCCATCCACCGGACGGCCGAGCCCGTCAAACACGCGCCCAAGCATATCTGCCGACACGCCAAGCTCCATACTTCTCCCAAGAAATCGCACTTTACTGTCACTCAAACTGATCCCTGCCGCACTCTCAAAGAGCTGCACAAGCACATCTTTTCCTTTTACTTCCAGCACCCTGCAGCGGCGGATCTCGCCTCCTGCAAGTACGATCTCGCCGATCTCATCGTAGGCGACATCCTCCACGCCGCGGACAAGCATCAGAGGACCCGCGACCTCCTGTATCGTTCTGTATTCTTTTGGCATGATCTAATCGTCCTCCTTTTCAAACGTATCTGCGATCTCCCGGTGCAGCTCTCTGATGATCTGCTCATATTCAACTTCCAGCTCTGCGTCTGGTGTATATTTGAACCTGCCGATCTTCTCACGGACCGGCATTGCAAGCAGTGATTTTACGGGGGCATCAGACTCAAGCGCCTCCATAGCACCCTCATAAAAGGTAAGCACAAGCTTCATCATAAGATACTGCTTTCTCACAGAAGTGTACGTGTCGATCTCATGGAAGGAATTCTGGTGCAGGTAATCTTCACGGATCGATCTTGCCGCTTCCATCTTCAGACGGTCTTCCGGAGAGAGCGCATCCATCCCCACCATCTTGACGACTTCTTCAAGCTCAGCTTCTTCCTGAAGCAGTGTCATCAGCTTCTGACGTTCATCCATCCAGTCCTTCGCGACTTCTTTTTCGAACCAGTCCTCCATACTGTCCAGATAGAGTGAATAGCTTGTCAGCCAGTTGATCGCAGGGAAATGTCTCTTGTACGCAAGTGCAGAGTCAAGCCCCCAGAATACCTTCACGATGCGAAGCGTTGCCTGCGACACCGGCTCCGAGATATCTCCGCCCGGCGGGGACACGGCACCAATGACAGAAAGCGCTCCCTCTCTTCCGTCCGAACCGAGCGTGACGACATGCCCGGCTCTTTCATAGAACTGGGCAAGGCGTGATCCCAGATATGCAGGATAGCCTTCTTCTCCCGGCATTTCCTCCAGACGCCCGGACATCTCCCTGAGCGCCTCTGCCCACCGGGAGGTCGAATCCGCCATAAGCGCTACCGAAAATCCCATATCTCGGAAATACTCGGCGATCGTGATCCCCGTATAGATCGAGGCCTCACGGGCAGCGACCGGCATATCCGATGTATTTGCGATCAGAACCGTTCTCTCCATCAGTGACTGTCCTGTCTTCGGATCTTTCAGCTCCGGGAATTCATTCAGAACGTCCGTCATCTCATTGCCTCGCTCCCCGCAGCCGATATATACGACGATGTCTGCCTCTGCCCATTTCGCAAGCTGATGCTGGATCACGGTCTTCCCGCTTCCAAACGGTCCCGGCACAGCCGCGACTCCGCCCTTTGCGATCGGGAAGAACGTATCGATCACGCGCTGTCCGGTCAGAAGCGGCATCCGCGGGGCAAGCTTCCTCACATACGGACGTCCTTTGCGTACTGGCCATCTCTGCATCATCGTCAGCTCCTTCTCTCCCTGTTCCGTCTCGATGACCGCGATCACCTCTTCCACCGTAAATGCTCCCGAAGCAATCATCTTTACCGTGCCTTCCACCCCGTACGGAACCATGATCTTTTGTCTGACGACAATCGTTTCCTGCACCGTCCCGAGCACATCGCCGGCCTGCACTCTGTCTCCTTCCTTTGCCACGGGAACAAATTCCCACTTTTTTTCTCTCTTTAAAGACGCGGCTTCCACACCTCTTTTCAGATTGTTTCCGGACACTTTCATGATGTCATCAAGCGGGCGCTGTATCCCGTCATAGATACTGGTGATCAGCCCGGGGCCCAGTTCCACAGACATCGGGACACCGGTTGACTCGACCGGCTCTCCCGGGCGAAGGCCGGACGTCTCTTCATACACCTGAATGGATGCCTCATCGCCGTGCATTTCTATGATCTCTCCGATCAGCCTTCTCTCACTCACGCGAACGACATCAAACAGGTTTGCAGAGCGCATCTCGCCGGCAATCACAAGCGGACCGGCAATATTTTTAATCGTGCCAATACTCATTTCGATTCAAAAACCTCCCATCTGCCACATTTCTCTGTCATTTGTACTCCTTAACTGCCAAAAAGTATGTCCGAACCGACCGCCTTCTCGACACACCTTCTGACGCCCCGTATCCCTTCTCCTGTATTCCCGGAAGTGCCGGGGATCTGTATGATCGCAGGCGTTACCCGGTCTGCATACTTTTCGATCTCACTTTGAAGCCCTGCAGCGAGATGCTCTGTGATGTAGATCACTCCATACTCTGTGGCGAGCCGGTGGAGTTTTTCCCCCGCTGCCACGGGATCAGAGACCGGAAATATCTCGATGCCAAGCGCGGCAAATCCATATACACTGTCATAATCACCGATCACCGCAATCTTACACATACATTTCCCTTACCCTTTCCCAGATTCTTTCTTCCGGCAGATGATTGTATTTACCGGTCAGAATGATCCGAACGGTACGGATCTCATTTTGTCTTGCAATGACATACGCCACGACCGGACCGATCCCAAACGGCTCATATTTCTGCGGCGAGATCATCCGGATCATCCGGTTATCACACCACCGTTCAAATGCAGACATCGACTGCCCGAGCGCTTCGGCTCCCCCTGCATACGGAGTCTCCCGCAGATAATTTACGATCTCCTCCGCGCCTTTAGCCGCCGCCCTCACGAGCCGTTTTATCTGAACCGAACGGCACTCCACCATCGCCCGTTCCATAAATTCCGACGTTTTTTTCATCCTCTGCGCGCGCACTGCGATCCTGATATCCGAGACAGCGACCGCTGTCTCCGCATACACTCTGATGATCTCTTCGTCCGCTGTTTCCCCGACGTCCCGGATCCGCTTAAGCACTGCCCTGTCTATGAGAAGATCCGCGCTCTGTGCATCCCCGGTGTGAAGCAGTGTCTGAAGGGCGTCACGGGCGACGTCCCGCATATCTTTCGGAAGTCTGTCATAATCCCTCTCCTTTATGATGCGGACCATTTCCTCTCCGGAAGGATCTGTCTCTTCATAGAAGATCGTTCTGCCCGTCTCTTCGGTGTACACTTCTCTGACCGCTGCCTTCAGATTATGGAAACGCTTTGGGCAGCGGATAACCTCGAATTTCTCCGGCGGAACAGCAAGCTCCTTCACTACCTGCCATGTCCGCGCTTCCTCTTTTGAAAGCATCGCCTCCGCATCATTTCCAGTCTCATCGTCTCCCCAGCCCTTTTCCTTCAGAAACGAAAGACACTGATCGTACGTCTGGCACGCCATAAGCTGACGGATCAGTGCATTCGAAAGCAGTGACCCTTCCAGCACACGAATACGCGCTACGGCGTATATATACTTTTCACCCATGAAAACCTCCTCTCCCTGCATCCGTCATCTAAGGAAACAGAATATGCCGCACCGTATCGGAAAGCTCCTCTTTTCTCGCCTCGAACATCGCCCGGATCGTACAGTTCTCTTCGATCCCGTCATAGACAAGAATGAACCCCTTCACAACTGATCTGTTCTCTGCAAAAAAGAGAATCTCTCCTCCCTTTTCTTTCGCGATCGCTTTTGCCTTTTCTCTGAAATCAGATGGAATTTTTGCATAATCTTCAACGGACAGATACATTTTCCCCACCTTTGGCTGTGCACAGTGCTCTAACAATCCGAGCAGCAATTCAAAATAATCGCTGTCTTTCATCTCCTTCACTGCATCATATGCACGCCCCAGAACATCCGCGATCACTTCCTGTTTTGCGGCAAGCATTTTCGTTCTTCTTTCATATTTCTTCGAAGCCTCAATACGTTCTCTGTGAACAGTAATCCTTTCCTGTGATCTCACATGAATTGACTCCGACTCTTCTTTTGCTTCTTTTTTCGCTCCTTCCACAATAGATGTCCCGTCTTTTCTTGCCTTCGAAATCATTTCTCTTGCCGTATTGTCAGCCTCCTGCAGGATCTGACTTTTCATTTTCTCTAATCCAGTCATATCTGCTCCTCCCGCGAAAAGATCAAATTGGAATGTTTGTCACTGCAAGAATCGAGATCAGAAGAGCAAGAATCGCATATGTCTCAACCATTGCCGGAAAGAGCATTGCCTTTCCGAACTGCTCCGGTCTCCTTGCCACAATTCCGATCGCTGCCGCTGCAGTATTGCCCTGGCGTCTCCCTGAGACGAGCCCGACAATTCCGATCGGAAGACATGCCGCACAGATGAGAAGACCGGTAGGCAGGTCAACAGATGCCACCTCTCCTCCTAATAATCCGATCTGAGACAACACAATAAATGCGACAAGAAGTCCGTAAATTCCCTGTGTGCCCGGAAGCAGCTGCAGGATCAGCACCTTGGCAAACTGTGCGGGGTCTTCCGCCACAACACCACTGGCCGCCTGTCCGGCGACCCCGACTCCACTCGCTGATCCCATTCCGGCAAGACTGACCGCGATCGCCGCTCCAAGTAATGCAAACACAATTCCTAAACTCATGATGATTTTTCCTCCTTGATTTCAATATGCTTTGTTTTCTCTCTGAATGGTTCAAATGGTCTTCCGCCTCCCTCGTAAAATTTCCCAAAGAATTCCACAAACTGCAGACGGTTCGTATGGACGTATGCACCCAGAAGATTTATCCCCAGATTCAGCGCATGCCCGACAACAAACACGATCGCAAAAAGCACCATCCCTGCAAATCCGGTGCCAAGCATGCTTCCCATCTGGTTCACAACCGATGCGATCACTCCGGTCGCAAGTCCCAGCGCCAGAAGTCTGGAGTACGACAGTGTATCGCTCAGCCACCCTGTGACATTGTAAATGTCATATAATCCAAGTGCGAGGCGAATAGCCGGATTTTCTGCCTTTCTTCCTGACATAAGGACAATTCCAGTTGCCCCGATGACTGCCAGACCGGCTGCGATCAGACGAACCGATTCCGGAAATAATAGTTTTATCTGTGCGACCGACGCAAAAAGATCTGTTGAAAGGATCAAAAGGAGCAGTCCTGTAAGCAGTGCATACCACAGCACAACATCACAGACAAAATCTGCCACCCTACTTTCTTTCAAAAACAGATATCCCTTCATCCCGAGTCCGACAAACAGATGAACCACGCCAAATGCCAGCGAATAGACGAGAAGCTTCATAGGATCAGAAAGTGGGACAAACCAGAGTGCCGGAATGGTTATCCTCTTTCCGAAAAACGTTTCCGATACAACATCCACAATATTTCCAAAATACCCACCGAACAGAACTCCCCATACCATCGTCGAGATTCCGCAATACAGAAACAATCGAATGCTCTTCTTAATCCCCATATCCATCCCCGGAAATTTTCTTATCATCCAATAGCAGGAACCCGCTATAATCGCACCATAGGCAGCATCCGACAACATCATGCCAAAGAAAAACACATAGAAGAATGACATCACAGCTGTCGGATCCAGACCCCCGGTCCTGGGAAGTCCATAGGATTCCAGTACTCCTTCCACACTCTGTGAGAACACATTATTGCGCAGCACCACCGGCACATTCTCATCGCTTTCCGCTTCCTCTGCCACAAATATACAATCTGCCACAGATGAAATCGCCTTTTCTATCACCTGAACATCTGTACGCGCCGCATACCCGCTGAGCAAAAATGTATTCTTCGACTGAGGAAGTGTTCCGATCACCTGATATTTCTCTGCGCGTATGCGGAAGTAATCTCCCAGTTCTTTCAATAATTTTCTGTACATAACATAACTTCTGATTTTTGCCTCTTCGTATTCGATTTCTTTATCCAGCTGCCCGATCTTCTCTTCCAGCTCTGCTTTCGCTTCTCCCGGCACTTTACCTGTGATATGCATCGGTCTTGTGAAACCTTCCGCGCAGAGTGCTTCTTCGATCATCGAAACATCCGATCTCATACAGAAAACGACGATATACTGAGCATCTTTTTCACTGTGGATCATGTGAATACTGGCTGATGTGTAAAACGGACACCGCGATCCCAACCTTTCGTATATTTTTTCCAACGTCATATCACCGCTCATCGTTCCGATCAAAACGGCCACCTGACTTGTTCCTTCCTCATTCATCGAAATATCCAGATCCGCCCACGGAACAAGCATTTCTATCTGGTTCTCACACTTTTGTATCTCTGATTTTTTCTCTGCGATACTGTTTTCGGAATCCAGGATCTTCATCACAGCTTCCATGATCTCGTTCTTATGGTCTATGACCTTTTGAAATTCTTTCTTTTCAATCAGCATCTTGCCCTTCAGAGAAAGAAACAGATCATTCTCTTCCGGCACATATTTCCGGATCACAGAAAGCGCCTGTTCCGTCAGTGCCGCATTCCTTTCAAAATTTCGCCTCATACCGCCGGTATCTGTTTTCGAGAAATAATCCTCCTCTGTTTCCAGACAGATCAGCTCCATAAGCCCAAGAGACTGAAGCGTTTCCAATATGATCTTTCTACTCTCCTTCAGGGCACAAATGCTTATTTTCACCATCTTAAGTACCGCCATATTCACATCACTCCTTCTGTTCCTTCATACTCTTTCAAACCAGTTCACTGATCACTGCGGCGACTGCCTCATCAACCCTTATCAGGGCCTGTTCTTTTAAATTCCTGATTTCCACTTCAATCTCGCGCTCATTTTTCAATAGTTCTTTCGTTCCACGTTCCTCTTCCTCTGTCCAGTCTGTTTCTGCTCTTGCTCTCGCCGCATTTATCTCATCTTTGTTTATTCTTTCAGCGCTTTTCTTTGCTTCTTCAATGATTGATTCTGCCTCTTCCCTTGCAGTTCTTATCATTGCATCCGCTTCTTTTTCCGTCTCTTTGATCGCATTTATGATCTCTTCTATCATATCTGCATCACTCCTTTCCCCAAATGATCTGTGAGTCCTCCCGGAGATTTTGCTCTATGGGAACGAAGTTTCCTCATAGAGCAAAAAAAACAGCGAATGACGAGTAGTCATTCGCTGTTTTTCATTGCATTAATCCCAGGAAAGTCTGTGCAGATGTCCCTGAAGATTCATTCCTTCAAAATTGTTTTGTCTGAGTGCTTCATAAAGAACAACCGCAACCGAATTTCCGAGATTCAATGATCGAATGTCTCCGACCATCGGAATACGAATGCTATCGTCTTTATGTTTTACCAAAATCTCTTCTGGTATACCTGCACTTTCCTTTCCGAACATAATATAGCAATCCGGCTCATACTTTACATCTGTGTAAACATTCTGTGCCTTTGTTGTTGCCATATAAATCTTCGCATCAGGATTCTTTTCCATAAAATCATTAAAATCTATATATGTTGTCACATCCAGATCTTTCCAGTAATCCATTCCTGCCCGTCTCAGACTTTTCTCATCCAGTCTGAACCCAAGAGGCTCGATCAGGTGAAGTCTTGTGTTCGTTGCCACGCAGGTTCTTCCGATATTACCGGTATTTGCCGGTATTTCCGGCTCATAGAGTACAATATTTAACATTTTTGTTCTCCTTTTGATTACCGTATCTCTGCTCTTAACAGGATCAGCTTCTGAGTTTCGTGATAAATGACTCAAATCTTCCAAGTGCAACCTTCAGATCTTCAAGAGAATATGCGTAAGAGATACGGAGGAATCCTTCTCCACTATCTCCAAATGCCGTTCCGGGAACTGTTGCAACTTTTTCCTCCTGAAGAAATCTTGTCGCGAATTCATCCGATGTCATTCCAAATTCTTTGATACAAGGGAATACATAAAATGCACCATATGGTTCAAAACATGGAATGTTCATACGCTTAAATTCACTCACCAGATATCTTCTTCTCTGGTTATAGGACTCTCTCATCCTGTCCACTTCAGCTTCACAGTTCTTCAATGCTTCCACTGCAGCATACTGACTGTTCGTCGGCGCGCACATGATCGCAAACTGATGGATCTTAAGCATCTGCTCCAGGATCAGCTCCGGTCCGCATACATATCCAAGCCGCCATCCTGTCATGGCAAAGCTCTTGGAAAACCCGTTGATCACAAGTGTTCTTTCTCTCATTCCCGGAAGAGATGCGATCGATGTATGGGTTCCTTTGTATGTAAGCTCTGAGTAGATCTCATCCGAAAGGACATAAAGATCATGTTCTTTGACTGTCTCTGCGATTGGTTCGAGCTCTTCTCTTGTCATGATCGCTCCGGTCGGATTGTTTGGGAACGGCATCACAAGGATCTTTGTCTTTGGTGTGATCGCCGCCTCAAGCTCTTCTTTTGTAAGTTTGAATTCATTCTCGTTTTTCAATGGGATTGCAACCGGAACTCCTCCTGCCAGTTTCGCACATGGATCGTACGATACATAGCACGGCTGCGGAATCAATACTTCATCACCGGGATCGAGCATTGCGCGAAATGCGATATCAATTGCTTCACTTCCTCCGACGGTCACCACACATTCTTTTTTAGGATCGTATTTCACACCGATCTTGCGTTCCAGATATTTGCTGATCTCTTCTTTCAGATCCATGAGACCTGCATTTGATGTATAGAATGTCCTGCCTCTCTCTAATGAATAGATACCTTCTTCTCTGATTCTCCACGGTGTATCAAAATCCGGTTCGCCTACACCGAGCGAAATAGCATCCTTCATTTCACTTACGATATCGAAGAATTTACGGATGCCGGATGGTTTTATTTCTGTGATCTGTTTTGATAATGGGTTTCTCATTATGGTGTCACCAACATCCTCTCTTCTTTTTCTTTCTGTGCCAATACTGTTCCGTGTTCTTTATACGTTCTCAGGATAAAGTGTGTTGCTGTTCCAACTACATCATCGATCGGCGCAAGCTTATCAGACACAAAACGTGAAATCTCCATCAATGATTTTCCTTCGATCGATACCAGGAAATCATATGCACCGGAAATAAGGTATACAGAAGTTACTTCCGGATAATTGTAAATGCGCTGCGCGATATGTTCAAAACCTCTTCCTCTCTGCGGTGTCACACGAACCTCGATCAGTGCGTTCACCTGGTCTACACCGGCCTTCTCCCAGTCGATCATTGTGTGATATCCACAGATGATCTTCTCCTGTTCCATTGCATCGATCTCATTCACAACCGTCACTTCATCTGTTCCAAGGAGGATTGCCAGCTCCTTCAGGTCAACTTTACAATTTCTTTCGATGTAATTTAAAATCTGTCTTCTTGTATCGTTCATTTTTCTTCCCTCTTTTTCTTTTATAATAAATTGACAGAGGCCCTTCTCTTTCCCCTGTACAATTTTTCTTACTGTTTTTCTGTCTTCGTATGTGTGTCAGCCAAAGATTTTCAAGAGTTCATCCGGTGCCGGTCTGTCAATATATCTGACATCCTCACCGTTATGGATCACCTTGTCATTATTATCAGTCAGCTGACCGATCACAGACGCTGTATATCCTTTCTGTTTCAGCTCTTCCACAAATACTTCTCCGTGTTCTGCAAGAACAAGGAAACTTCCGTTTGATGTCAACTGATATGGATTCAATCGGAAATACTCACATACTTCTATCGTCTCCTGTCTGATGGCAAACTTTTTCATATCAAGCATGAGACCTTTTTCAGTCTCTTTGGCGAGATTCCAAAGTGCTGCAAAAATTCCTCCTTCCGATATCTGGCTGATCGCCAGTGCCCCGCACTCTCTCGCAGCTTCTATCTGCCCGATTCCACAAAGCTTCTTATCGTACGCTTTCATCTGCCTTATAAATGCAGGTGTGAACCGTTCCCGAAGCTCTGCCTCTCTCTGTCCGATGACACGAAGCATTCCTTCTGTTCCGACTTCGCCGATCAGGATGACATCATGACCGGCTCGTGCGGTAAGAAAGGCACCTGCAGACAGCTTCTTATCTACGGATTTCCCTAATGCAGTTACTGTGACTGCCGGAACCTTAAGCGCAGTGCTGATACCGCCCTGTACATCAAAGGTATCTATTTCAAAACCATTCTTCCCAAGCAGCTCCACTGCCCATTTCGTATGGTTTCTTATCGAATTCACTCTGGACTTTTCCATCCCGGCAGGAACTTCAATCTTCAATTCAAAAACGGCCCGCTTCACGCCTTTTGCGAAAAGTTCATTCGCCTGTGCGAGGACAGCTACTCCCCCAATATCCCGCATGCCGCCATAAAAGGTATTCGACACACAGCATACCGGACCTCTTTCCATCCTGCCTGTATCATCCTCTCTGCTTACTGTTTCAAACTGTATCATTATTCTTCTTCCTCGTCATCCGTTTCGTACGCACCATTGATCGCCGCCTGGATCGCACTCAGGCTCTGTCTGGAAACAGCCGCATCAAGTGCTGCAACAGCACTGTCACTGCCTCCTGCAGTTCCAACTTCGATGATCTCATTCGATTTCTGGTAAGAACTTGTATTAAATACTTCCTTGCTTACCTCTTTATCATCCTCATATACAATCTTCCAGAGTCTTGCTTCACAGCCCGTATGAGGACTTCCTGTATAATTCATCTCTCCAAATGACAGTTTTGAGCTTAGTTTGTATTCTACCGTATATTCTTCTGTACTGATTGTCTCGCTCACATATTCTACCCTGCGATTTTCCGGCCTCGTCTCTTTTCCATAGATCACAACTCGAAGCTGATTGTACGGATCAATCTCACTGAAAATATAAATCGGTGTTTCGTATGAATTTTTAAACCTGAAATCCATACTTCCGCCTGCAATCGCAGCGTCTCTCGATGGTTTCACATAATCAACCAGCATAGAATGCGGGTATCTCTCAATAATCTCAAGCTCTGCATAAATAACCGCATTATAAAGTGTTGTTGACACCTGACAGATGCCGCCTCCCCAGGAAGGAACAACCTGTCCATTCTCGTACGCAGTTCCCTCGGCATAACCATTTTCTTCGTTAAATGGGGCAACCGTGTCGTACATGGAGAATGTCTCACCCGGTTTCAGAATGATCCCATTGATCTTCTGCGATCCGGTCTTCAGATTTGTCCATCGCTCACCGCCGCCGGCATCTGTGTAAAATGAACCAAGTTCATCTGTCATATTTTCAAGATCTTCTTTTGTGATCTCCGGCTTATCAAGTTTTGTCACAAGATCGATTGTAAATGATTTGTGATTCCATTTTCCATTGATCTTTTTTTCGATTGCTTTTACTGATTTCGAAACATCGATTGTTTCTCCCTCTTTTTCCTCTACGATACTTGTCTCCCCCGTATCACAGTCTCTCGCAATACTTGCATTTTCAGCAAGCTGAAGGAGCGGCGTCGCCTTCTCATCCAAAAGTGTTTTTAACTGTTTCTCATCAATATGATATGTCTCTTCTATTTTATACGGCTCTTTCTCAAGATTCTTGATCTGCTTATAGCGTTTCCACATACTTCCACTTTTCCCATAAGCAAGCGCATCATCCACAAGCTTCTCAGCGTCCGGACAACCGTATCCGATCTCCTTCAAAAAAGCATCTACATTTCCATTGATGATATTCATGGATATCGTAGCACTGCTGTCGTTCCGAAGTTCTCTGTTCAGTGCGTCCAAAGCCTCCTCTTTACTCATTCCGGAAACATCTATATTCCCAATGATAACATTATTGCAGATCTTATCCGGTTTTGCCTGTGCAACATATCCTCTCATGGCCGCATAGGAACCGATAAAAATGCACAGCAAAACAACGACCACGATAATGATCGTCGCCTGTCTCTGTCGTCTCTTTCTCATGCGTGCCCGCCTGCTTTGTGCATTTCTTTTCTGTGCCATATTTCACCCCTGATCAAATCATAAATGCCGGTATCAATGTAACCGCAACCATTGCAACTACAACAACAATGATTACAATTGATACGATTCTTTTCGTCTTTTTATCGTGAAGATTCATCTTTCTACCTCTTTTTTACCAGATCTTTTTTCAGTCTTCTGATTTCGTTTTTAGTTACATTTCTTCTTATAATAACGGTTTTTTTACTGTTTTTCAATCACCATTGTCATCGCTTCTCTAGTAAGAGGATTGCGTTTTCGATAATCAAACAAAACAGTTTCCCCCAATGTTTCAAAACGTTCCAAATGAGTCATTCTGCG
This sequence comes from Eubacteriales bacterium, assembly GCA_030526265.1. Classification (GTDB taxonomy): domain Bacteria; phylum Bacillota; class Clostridia; order Lachnospirales; family Lachnospiraceae; genus Claveliimonas. Next base: position 36,021 of record JAUNDE010000004.1, read on the forward strand.
AAGCTGATTCTTATCATAATTCTCATATCCTGTCAGATATGTCTGCGAAGCAGCCTCTGCCTCATAGAATTCCCTGAGTTCTTTCTTATCAATCCTGTATTCACCTGCAAAATCCGGTCTGTTCTTTGCATTTTCACGCAGATAATAATCATATGTCAGAAGCTCACGGATCTTCTGCTCACATTCCGGCATATTTTCTTTTACAAAAGACAGTAAAATTTCGTATCTTGCGGCTCTTGTGTGATTCACCAGATGGTATCCATTCTGTTCATAATATGAGGCAAGTGCATCATACATACCAAAGCAGTCTTCGAATCTCTTCTCAAGCTCCGGCAGTGTCTTTGAAAACTGTCCGCTGTTATAGTAGACCTCCACCATTTCTTCTACACCCTTGAGTCGCAGAACATCTGCATACGAGAGCCACTTTGTATAAAGCACTTCATACGGAGGCGTATTCTTATATGCCAGCCCGTATGCATCTTTGTTTTCATTCATAAAAGAACCTTTCAGCACTTTTAAAAAACCAAGCTGCAGCTGTTCCGGTCGAAGCTCACAGACATCATTGAACGATTTTCGAAAGCTTTCCATATCTTCATATGGAAGTCCTGCGATCAGATCCAGATGCTGATGAACATTTCCCTGTTCTTTCACTGCCCGAACATTTGCTGCCACCTTTTCAAACTTCATCGTACGGTGGATCTCTTTTACTGTATCCGGATTCGTCGACTGAACCCCGATCTCCAGCTGGATCAGTCCCGGTCTCATACTTCGGATCAGTGCGATCTCTTCCGCATTCAGTAAATCAGCAGATACTTCGAAATGAAAGTTCGTAACCCCATTATCATGCTCGATCAGATATTTCCAGATCTCCTGTGCATGCTCATGGCTGCAGTTAAATGTACGGTCTACAAACTTCACCTGCGGGACTTTATGATCGATAAAAAACTGAAGTTCTTTCTTTACTTTATCAAGACTTCGAAATCTCAGTTTCTTATCCACAGATGACAGACAATAACTGCAGGAGAACGGACACCCTCTGCTGCTCTCATAATAGATGATCTTATGCTCGAAATCAGTCATATCCTCATATATAAATGGAACTTTATCAAGATCCATTACATCACGCCATGGATTTGCATGGATCATGCCTTCACTGTCACGGTATGTGATCCCCGCAAGATCTGTCAGTTCAGTTCCATCTGCCAGCATCGCAAAGGTTTCTTCTCCTTCACCTTTCATAACACCTTTTACTTCCGGCAGGCGTCTGAGAATATCTTCGGAATCATAAGACACTTCCGGTCCCCCTAACCAGATCTCTGTCTGCGGCAGGATTTTCTTTATCTCTCTCACAATTGCTTCTACATGGGAGATGTTCCAGATATAACACGAGAAGCAAAGGATATCCGGGTGTTTCTTATACAGATCCATAAGAATATCATCTGTCTGCTGGTTGATCGTGTATTCCGCCAAAGAAATGGTCGTACCTGTCTCGCTTTCGCTTTTTGATCCAAGATAAGACTGTGCATAAGACTTCAGACTATACACAGCCAGATTTGAATGTATAAATTTTGCATTGATTGCTGTTAGTAATATTTTCATAACAGAGATATTTTACACCACATTAGTCAGAATGGCAAATCGTCTTGTTGACTTTTTACGGGAAACCATGTACAATATGACACGTGCAGCCGGGGAGGTAGCGGAACCTTGTACCTGCAATCCGCTATAGCAGGGGTGATATTGCGCAGAGGGCATTGCTGGTGAAGCTGCCCCTGATAAGTGACGTTGATGTCCGGGTCTCACGCGACGAAAATCTGTGAACCGTGTCAGGTCGGGAACGAAGCAGCACTAAGCAGAACCTTTCGGGTGCCGTGAGGGTGCCTGGACTGAGTTAACTGTCAGGGTAACGTTCATTGGACTTGGTTCGAAGCGCAATGCACATAAAGAGAGAACTAATAAAGTGATATATACAGGATCAGGTTATACATATGCTTTTGCTGCTCAGGACGCAGCGGCGATTCGCGCTAAAAGCATATGTATAACCTGATCTTTTACATTTCAAAAATATTTCAATTACTTATTTGGCTTTCTTTCACCTTCAGCTGCTTCTTCTTCTCGCGGAGTTCGCGAAAGAACAGCTTCATCATGAAGCTGCACTCTTCTTCAAGCACTCCGATGGTAAGTTCTGCCTGATGATTGAACTCAGCGACGGTGAGAAGATTTAATATGGACCCTGCACATCCTGCTTTTGGATTCATGCAGCCGATGACAACTCTTGGAATCCGGGACTGTATGATCGCTCCGGCGCACATCTGACATGGTTCGAGTGTCACGTACATCGTACACTCTTCAAGCCTCCAGTCTCCGATCTTCCTGCTCGCCTTGCGGATCGCTGTGATCTCCGCATGAGCCAGAGGATTCTTCTCTGTATTTCTCCGGTTATAACCTCTTCCGATGATCTTCCCGTCGTGCACGATCACGCATCCTATCGGAGTCTCTTCAAGTGCGTACGCCTTCTTTGCCTGTTTGATTGCTTCTTTCATATATTTTTCATCCATAGTATTCATAGTAAACTCTCCCGTTTCCAAAAAATCTATAATCTGTCTTTGATGTATTTTCTATTCGTTCTGAATGCCAGAAAGACCTGTCATCTTTGAATTTTCTGTCGCACCTTTCGGCACCAGTAACCAAAGGGTTCCTTTTCTTCATCACTCACTTTAAGAAAACTTGAGAATCCAAAATTCTGTGCCGCCTTCTCTTCCCGTTTGTGATAAACGCCCGGAACACCAAGCCACAATCCATCTTCCTCTTCGATCAGGACAAGATAATGATAATTATAATACCCATGAAGAAGGAAGCTGTTATTTGCAAGTCTCCATTCACAGCGCGGGAGCAGCGCAATCTCCTGTCTCGTGATCTTACGCACATTCGGTTTCCCGCTCTCCGTCTTCTCCTTTGGCTCTTCCGGTTTATCCGACACACAATCTTTTACATCATCTTCTCTTACATGCGTTTCTCTCTCGCAGTACTTTTCTTCTTCACAAGGGTTTTCCTCTTCACAAAGAGTTTCTTCCTCACAAGCGTTTTCTTCTTCACAGGGAGCTTCTTCTTCACGATCGGATTCCGCATCCTGCATGACTTCCTGCACTATCGCCTCTGTGAATGTCGGTTCGAGTTCCCGCATTTCCTGAGAACGGACTACCATTTCACCCGCATGGACCGGCATGTCATTCCACGAAGCAGCATAAACGCGCCCGCTCTCTGTTCTCAGAATAATACCCTGAATTTTTTCATACGTTTCCACGTTCCACATATCTTCCGGCGTAAATGTCAGGATATAATGAATGGAAGGATTGATATTATCAATCATCCCCTGGTATATACCGACCGGGATATCTCCTTCCATTTCATACACATACACTTTCATCATTTGTTCTGCCCCAAGCCGAAATCCCTGTCCATGTATATGTACAATGGTTTTCGACTCATCTTTCTGAACCTTGACAAATCCTGTATTTCTTATTCTTTGATTTTCCTTGTATTCAAACAGATATCGAACAAACGGTTTCAAATAATCACTTCCATCTGAGGATATATTCTCCACAGTTTATTCTTTTCTTTCAAATATTATTCCACAAATATTTTATACATTCGCAGTCAGTTCCTGATACAGCCTCTTCGCGTAACTGTCTGTCATTCCGCAGATATCATCCGTCGCAAGAAGCAGCCGCAGATACAGTTTCTCCGCCTCACTTTTCCCCTGCGCATGAAAATGATATGCACTCTTATAATTATCCGAAATAAAGTACAGAAGTCTCCGGTCTATTGTCTCCATCTCTACTGTTTTATCATCATACCCGATCACTGCATTCATGTACTTGTCCATCAGATAATTCAGGATGACACTGTCTCTGACCTCCATTCGGTAAATATAATCGGACGTAAAAATCTCGCGAAATGCCAGATCTCCCAGAAGACTCATCAATTTCTCAGCAAACGTCTGATGGAACAGGTCGTATTTGTACGTTCCTTCCATGATTGCTTCATAATTCGAAGTGAATCCGTATGTTGCGCAGTTCACAAGAAATCCCTGCACACGAATCACCCAGTTTTTGATCGCGTATTCTTCCGGATTTCTCACATGGATATCACGCCCTCTGTCATATAACTCTTTCAGCTTCCGGGACGGGACAAAGGAGCCTCTCGTCTGTGCATATGTTGCCTCCAGTTCTTTCAGTTCCTCCATCAGTTTGTGATACGACAAAAATCCCTTTACAAATCCATCTTCAATGTCAGCTGTTTTGTAAGCAATGTCATCTGCCGCCTCCAGAATAAAAGTCAGCGGGTGACGGCATCCATTCGTTCCGGTCTCTCTTGTTATATCTTCAAAGATTTCTCTGTCCGCATAATAATAACCAAGCTTCTTATCCTTGATATCTCCGCTTTTTGGATTTATCTCAAGCGACGAAACCGGATATTTGATTATCGTGCCAAGCAGTGCATACGTAAGGTTCATCCCCCGTTCATCCACAAGATAGTGAAGCTTTGTCACAAGACGAAGTGCCTGTGCATTTCCCTCAAAATGATACAGATCCTCTCTCATCTGCGGTTCAAGCACATCCAGTATCGGACGCCCATGATACTGCATCTTGCTCAGATTTTTCTGAAACCATTCCCTTATCGACTCTTCACCGAAGTGCCCGAACGGCGGATTGCCGATATCGTGGATCAATCCGGCACATTGCAGGATATCACAGATATCTTCCTTCATTTGAACTGTAAATGACCTATCTTTTTTATATGCCAGAATATTCTCTCCGATATTCTGACCAAGTGATTTGGCAAACGAAGAAACTTCCAGAGAATGCGTTAATCTCGTACGGACAAAGTCACTCTGATCTAACGGAAATACCTGCGTTTTATCCTGCAGCCTTCGAAATGATGCGCTCCCAATGATGCGCTGATAATCTTTCTCAAATTCACTTCGAAGATCACCCGTCTTCTGACCTGTCTGTCTGCCTGCTGTACCTTTATATCTCTTTTTCGATAATAATTGTTCCCAATTCAATCTGCTCACACTCTCTTAATCAAGGTAAATCGGTGGCTCGTAATCTTTTCCAAGAAGTGCTTTCTTTCTCTCCTGATATCCAAGGAATGCCCACTCCGTCATATCTGTCCATGCATGATCTCTTCTGTCATATACCTGAACATATCCGATTCTCTTTGGATGCATACGAACACTGTTTGTCTCATACTCGTGATTTGTATAAGGATTCATTTCTCCTTTTGTCAGATCTTCTGCATCTTCATCGATCTCTTCATCTTCAGGTTCCTCATATGCCGGCTCCTCGTATACAGGCTCTTCATATGTCTGCCGGCCGTAAAGTTCTGTCCGCTCCGGTTCTGTGTATGATGCATATGCTTCCTCTTCCGGCTGTTCTTCATAGCGGCCGTATTCTTCTGCCAGCAGCTGCTCTCTGCGTTCCGCCTCCAGACGTTCCCGCTCACGCTGCTCACGTTCTCTTCGTTCACGTTCCTGCTCTTCTCTCTTATTTCTGCGCTGGAACATACCTCTCCATCCGGAAGATTTCTTTTCTTCTCTGTTTGTATGAACCGGCTCCGCCTCCTTCTTCGCAGAAGACGATCTTTCCAGTTCTTCGAGCTCCCGCATCACGCTTTCGATATCATCGATCGCTGTTCTTTCTGCCTCCGGCGCTGCAGCTTCCTCATATGCAGGAATTTCCGTTTCACCTACAGGCTCTTCATTGCCTGAAGCTTCCGTCACCTCTTCTACGGCAGCTTCTTCCGCATTCACTTCTGAAGATTCTGCTGTCTCCTGCACTGCCTGATCTACGTATACAGGCTCTTCATATGCAGGTGTTTCTTCCACGGGCTCCTCTGAAACTTTCGGAAGTTTCGCAGTCTCCTGTTTCTGAAGCTCCTCATGGATCTCCAGATAATCTCCCAGTGTCATTTCTTTTTCTGACGGCTCTTTTTCCATCTCTGACGGAATCTGATCCATCGCATCTGCAAGACGGGCTTTCTCTGACTCCTTCGCTCTCTTTTCTTTGCGTTCTTTCGCTCTGGCAAGCTTTGAAAGCTCTTTTTTCGTCGGCGGAACGGTCTCAATATTGGACGCACGTTCAACAGACTCACTATCTGCTAAAATACTGAGCTGAAACGGACATCCCAAAATATCCGCGATCATACGCATATCCTGCTCCTGGAAATTATCACGTCCAAGTCTCTGCGTAAGATTCTGGCGGGACATCTTTTTTCCTGTTCTCTCTTCAATTATCTCTGCGAGTTCTTTGATTGTCATGCCTTTTCGGCTTAAGATAATTTTGACCTGTTCTCCGAATGTTAGATTTAACATGATATAGACTCCTCCTTATTCATACATGCACTGTACCGTATCAGACGTGAATACAGCACATGACAGACAGATGCACTTCTCTCCCTGAAATGGTCCCATCTGACTGTGATTATTTATACTCCCATGATGTTTATCAAATACTCTCCCCTGTTTGTAAATAAAATAGTTTCTTGATAAACCAATCATTTTCCCACGTACTTATAGTATCAGATAAAAAAATATTCGTCAACGATGCTGACCTTCTATTTTAAAATAAAATCTGTTCTTCTCTCATTCACAATCATAGGTGTAAATGGTTCCACCTTGAATTTATCCACAAACATATGACATTTGCAGAGAAACAGGTAATAAACATTGATCCCGCTTCCACGCAGAGTCTCAAAATTCCCCTGTCCTTTTGCGATGCACACATCTGAAGTCTCTGCCCATTCTTTTGGATATCCGCACATGCGTTCCAGTGGCGTTCCCGGCACGTATGTTCCATTTGGAATGATCTCTGCCACCTGATCAAACCCGATCAGCTTCGCATCTTCCTCTGTCGCATCATTGAGTACGAATTCTCCTCTCACCATAACGCCGATCTGAAGTTCCGGATATAATTCTTTCAGAACGGTAACAAAGAACTTGTCCAGCACGACCTCTCCTGCATTGTCAACAATATATAAAAGCTTCTTTGCACTTGCGAGATCATTCCGAAGGTTTTCCACTTCTTCCGGATTGAAGCCGATATTTTTTCTTGCAGCCAGAAGTTCCCGAAGCTTCGATTCCTGCACATCGTCCACTGCGATCGCATCAATGTAATTTCCTGTGATGGCATACTGCATCCCCGCAAGGAGTGGATCCTCATCCTGTCTGATTTCATCTGTGACTTCCTTTTCCAGCGAAAGAAGAATATCATTATAAACACTCTTTATATCACCAAACAGCTCCTCTGTGGAGCGATATTCTCCAATCATCTGAAGCATTTCCGCCATGACTTCCGGTGCAGACATCGTCTCCCCCAATCCGACGATTTCTGCCAGACGTTCTTTTGCCTCTTCTCTTTTATCTTCCGGAAATGCCGCGTCCTCAATATAACCGATTGCCTTTACTTCACAGCAGTCCACACAAACCTTATTCGCTTTCATACATACCTCAATATTTCTTGTTATTTTCGGGCCGAACGCTCGCGAAGTCCGAGCCCCGACTCTGGTTCATTTTCGCTGAAAGGCGCTTCTTACGAAGCCCCTTTCATATTTTTGATTACTTTTAATCTCGTAAACTCTTCACGATCCTTCTCCTCCAGTGCATCAGAAATATTTTTCACCAGATTTGTATACATCGGAATCGTGATATTGTGCAGTGCATTCGCTCTTTTCTGCGTCTTCTTGATATTTGCCGCCAGACGATACGCACTGTTTTCTACTTCCGACAGCTTGATCGTAAGATCCTTCACTTCGCGAAAAGCCTCCCGGACCATATCGATCGATTCTGACGTCGTGCTGAATGCATAAGTCAGGTCATTCTGTTTTTCATCATATTTCACACGAGGGATTTCCGTGCCCATAATACTTCTCGTCTGTATCTGGATCGAATCTTCGATCGGTACCGTGTATGCCAGCTGCTGAACTCTGCTGATGCCGTGCTCGATATTTGCTCGCTGCAGACAGGCATATGCCTTCGTAAAAGTCGAGTCGATCTGTTCCTGGATCTCCTTCGCCTCATCGATCAGCGCCATCAGTTCCTTTAACAGAACATTTCGCTTCTTATCCATAAGATCATAGCCCTGCTTTGCAAGCCCCAGTGAATTCTTTGCGAGCATCAGATTCCCTTTTGTAGGAAATTGTCTCGGATCCATATACTACACCTCTTTTTCAGCATAATATTTCTCAATGATCTTCGTGTCAATTCGGTCAAGTTCTTCTTTTGGCAAAATCCGAAGAAGCTCCCACCCAAGATCAAGTGTCTCCTCCATCGAACGGTTCTCACCCGTCCCCTGACCAACATATCTCTTTTCAAACTCTGTGCCGAATTTCAGATACAGTTTATCGATCGGCGACAGCTCATCCTCTCCGATAACAGATGCAAGATTCCTTGCCTCTCCCACCTTTGCGTAGGAAGAGAAAAGCTGATTTGCAAGTCCCTGATGGTCTTCTCTTGTAAATCCTTCACCGATACCGTCTTTCATGAGTCGCGACAACGACGGCAGAACGCTGATCGGCGGGTAGATTCCCTGCGCGAACAGATTACGGTCAAGGACTACCTGACCTTCTGTGATATATCCGGTAAGATCCGGAATCGGGTGTGTAATATCATCATTCGGCATCGTAAGGATCGGAAGCTGTGTTACCGATCCGTTCACTCCCTGCACAATTCCGGCCCGCTCATAGATCGTTGCAAGCTCACTGTACAGATATCCCGGATAACCTTTTCTGGACGGGATCTCACCTCTCGAAGAAGAAACTTCTCGCATCGCCTCTGCAAACGATGTCATATCTGTCAGAATGACCAGAATATGCTTACCGCACTCAAATGCAAGGTATTCTGCGACGGTAAGCGCCACCTTTGGTGTGATCAGTCGTTCTACAACAGGATCATTTGCAAGGTTCAGGAACATACAGACATGATCCGATACCCCGCTTTCCTCAAATGCCTTGCGGAAGAAATCCGCCACATCATGCTTGACACCCATCGCAGCAAATACGATCGCAAACTCTTCATCCGAATCATCGCCAAGCGATGCCTGCCTTACGATCTGTGCAGCGAGCAGATCATGCGGAATTCCGTTTCCCGAGAAGATCGGGAGCTTCTGTCCGCGGATCAGTGTCGTCAGTCCATCGATCGCCGAAATACCCGTACGGATATAGTTGCGCGGATACTCCCGCCTTACCGGGTTTAGCGGAAGTCCGTTTACATCTCTTCTGTCCGCCGCGACAAGATTTCCCATCCCGTCGATCGGCTGTCCGATACCATTAAATGTTCTTCCGAGCATATCCTCGGATACCGCCACTTCCATCGGCCGTCCACTCAGTCTTGTATGCGTATTCCGAAGCGACATATTGTCTGTCCCTTCGAACACCTGGATCACAGCCTTATCGTCGTTCAGTTCCACGATACGGCCCATTTTCTTTTCTTTTCCATCTACCACGAACTCTACGATCTCATCGTAAAACGCATCCTGTAATCCTTCAAGGACAACGAGAGGTCCGTTAATATTGCTCAAGCCTAAATATTCAATTGCCATATCCTCTCCTCCTTTTACGCATTTTTCTCAAGTACAAGGTCGTAGAACGCATCAATCTCATTCTTATACAGATCCAGAAGCGCAAGATTGTCATTCGGTACATCATATTTGATCGCAATCACTTTCTCAAAGATTCCTTCTCTCTTAAGCACTGACATCGGATGTCCCATTGCGATCAATTTTCTGCTCTTTTTATACAGATACAGAATCACATCCATCATTTTGAACTGCTTCTCAAGAGATACACATGTGTCATCCTTATGAAACGCATTCTGCTGAAGGAAGCCAAGACGGATGACTTTCGCAATCTCAAGGATCAGCTTCTGATCGTCCGGAAGCACATCACTTCCGATCAGCTTTACGATCTCCATCAGGCTGTTTTCCTGGCCGAGGATGGACATCAGTCTGTTTCGGTAATCCACAAACTTTGGAGATACGTGGTCAATGTACCATCCACTCAGATCTGTCGTATATTCACTGTAACTCGTCAGCCAGTGGATCGCAGGGAAATGCCTTGAATATGCAAGTGATTTGTCCAGTCCCCAGAAGCAGCGGACAAATCGCTTCGTATTCTGTGTTACAGGCTCCGAGAAATCTCCGCCCTGCGGAGAAACAGCACCGATGATCGATACGGATCCCGTCTCCCCTCCTAATGTCTGCATCATTCCTGCACGCTCATAGAATGCGGAAAGCCTTGATGCAAGGTAAGCCGGAAATCCTTCTTCCGCAGGCATTTCTTCCAGACGTCCGGAAAGCTCACGGAGCGCCTCTGCCCAACGTGAAGTAGAGTCTGCCATGATCGCGACATCGTATCCCATATCTCTGTAATATTCAGCCAGAGTGATTCCTGTATAGATCGATGCCTCACGGGCTGCCACCGGCATGTTCGATGTATTGGCGATCAGTGTTGTGCGGTCCATCAAAGGATTCCCACTTTTCGGATCCACAAGTTCACTGAATTCTTCCAGAACCTGTGTCATCTCATTTCCACGCTCTCCACAACCGATATAAACGATAATATCCGCATCAGACCACTTCGCGATCTGATGCTGTGTCATTGTCTTACCCGTTCCAAATCCACCCGGGATCGCCGCTGTTCCTCCCTTTGCGATCGGGAACATCGTATCAAGCACCCTCTGTCCGGTCACGAGCGGAACACTCGCCGGAAATCTCTTGTGCACCGGTCTTGGCACACGGATCGGCCATTTCTGTGTCATTGTCAGCTCATCGATCTCTCCGTTTGATCGCCTGATCCTGATCAGCACGTCTCCGATCGTATAGTCACCGTCTTCCACAACAGATACCACAACTGCAGATCCAACCTCCGGCGGAACCATGCATTTGTGTGTGATCGCTCTTGTCTCCGGAACCTCCGCAAAGATACTTCCTCCATGGACAAGATCTCCTTCCTTCACCGTAATATGAGTACTCCATTTCTTCTCTGTGTCAAGAGAATCCACACTTACGCCACGTGAGATAAATGCGCCGCCATGCTCTGCAATACTCTCAAGCGGTCTCTCAATACCATCAAAAATGTTATTCAGGATTCCCGGTGCCAATGTGACAGATACCGACGAGCCGGTCGATTCTACCAGTTCTCCCGGACGAAGTCCCGATGTCTCTTCGTATACCTGGATCGTTGTTCTGTCTTTATCAAGAGAAATCACTTCTCCTACCAGCTTTTCCTTACCGACATAAACCATTTCGGACATTTTAAATTCTGTCTGCCCTTTGATGTAAATAACCGGTCCGTTGATTCCATATATTTTTCCTGTCGTACTTTTAGACAATGCCGGCACCTCCCTCGAACTCATAGTCCTGATATGCCTGCTCCAATGCACCCTTGAATCCGTGATCGATCAACACATTTCTATTGCGGATCACAGCGCGAACTCCACCGATGAAATCTTCTTTGCTCACAGTCAGTTTCACACCCGTATGCTCTTCCAGGTATTCCATTTTATCTGCATCAGATGGATTGATATAGATCGTGATCTCTTCTCCATTTGCATATCTTGCTGCTTTTTCAATATAATTCACGAGACATTCCTTATACTCTTCTGTCTTCATAAATTCACAGAGCTTCTGCTCCACTTCCTCGAACAGTTTCTGTTTTAACTGTTTCTGTTTTCTTCCGTATTCACGCTTCAGCTCAAGGCTCGCCTGCGATGCTGCCATATTCTTTTTCTGCCTTGCAGTGATCTTCTCTGCCCTGATACGTGTCTCAGACTGGCGGATCGCTTCCTCCTTATGCTGCTCATACACCCGGTTCAGTTTGTTTGTATGCTCTTTCACAATAGAGTCCGCTTCAAGTCTTGCCTGCCGCATCGCAACTTCCTGCAAATACGCAATCTTTTCTTCTATCGTCAAACTTCTCACCTTCCTTGTTAAAGTTTCAAGCCGATCGCCTCATTTACATAGGCTGTGATAAAGTCCTTTTTTCGTCCTGTTCCATGTCTGTCAGGAATCTCGATCAGAAGAGGCATCGTTCTCCTGAGCTTGATCTCATTGATCAAATCCGGAAATTCCCTTCCGAACTTCTCTGTCAGAAGAATGATCCCTATCGATTCATCATCCATCGCCTTCTCGATCGCTTCTTTCAATTCGCCGCGCTCATGCACAACGACACCATCAACCCCAGTAAGTCGCATTCCTGTCAGTGTATCAACATTGTCACTGATCAAATACATCTTCATCTTACAGTTTACCCAGGATCATGAAAGAAATGATCAGTCCGTACAGACATACACCTTCTGCAAGACCAACGAAGATCAATGATTTACCGAGGACACTGGAATCCTCACTGATTGCTCCAAGTGCTGCACTTGCTGCACTCGCAACGGCGATACCGCCTCCGATACAGGACATTCCTGTTGAAAGTGCTGCTGCGAGATATCCCCAGCCTGCTGCCGCATTCACTGCCTGCTCAGCCTCTGCTGCCTGAACCGGAACGCCTGCAAAAAGCATGATTCCTGCAACGACCATTGCACCGAAGAAGAAAAATGCATTTACACCAATCGTTCTCTTATAACGCTTCTTTGATTTCTCCCCGAGAAGAAATGTTCCAAACGGAATAATGATTCCCAATAATATTGCTGCGATAAGTAATAATTTTACTGCTAATGTCATGACTAACATCCTCCCTGATTCTGTTTTCTGTTAAATGGCTTAAACTGTTTTCCACTGCCTTTATAAAATCTGCTGAACATCTCATAGTATTCAAGACGAAGTACCTGGATGCCAACGATCAATCCTTCCATACCCATAACAAACAGGTTTCCGAAAATAACTCCTGCCATGTTCAGATTTCCGCTTTCAGCACCTGAAAGCATCAGTACAACTCCCATCATTGCCGCATGGCTGACAGCGAATGCACCGACACGGACATATGACAGTGTATTCGAGAAATAACTGAGCATTGTCTCGAACAGTTCAAAAAATCCCTGTACAAAGAACATTACTTTTCCGGTTTCCATCTTTTCATGCCGCTTACTCACAAGATTTCCAAGCGGTTCCTTGAAAAGGAATGCCAGTATCGGTCCTCCAAGAAAAATCGCAAGCAGTACATTTCCAGGTGTTTTGTGACCTGTCATATAAAGCACCACGGTAAGTACGATGAATCCGTAGAATACGATTCCGGCAATACCATTATGCGAGAACAGCATATTTCCCAGATCTTTCGCCTTCCATGCATTGATGACCTGGAAGATCATCACCAGTATGTTCATCGCCATACCAAATGCAACAGCCACGATAAATACTGTATTCAACTGTCCGATAAACGGTAAATTTGTCATCGCCTCAGATGGCTTAAGCCATAGTGCAGGAATGATGTCTTCAAATCCAAAAACACTTCCGAACATCATTCCGAAAAACATGGAAAAAAGTCCTGCTATTGAGATGATCCCTGCAAGGCTGATCTTCTTTGTCAGATAGAGCAGCCCTCCTGCCAGGAACAGCACAGCTCCCTGCCCAAGATCCCCGAACATTGCTCCAAAAATAAATGTATAAGACAGCGCGATAAAAATCGTCGGATCCATCTCATTTGCAGCCGGAAGTCCGTACATCTCCACATACATCTCAAACGGCTTAAAGAATTTCGGATTCTTCAACTTCGTCGGCGGATCTCCGAAGTATTTTTCTCTGTCTTCTTCCACCATCACCATCACAAGATCATCATCCTTCGTCTCTTCTATGAAGGCCTGAGCATCCTCTTCTCCCATCCATCCGCAGAGGACATAATAGCATTCTTTTCCTTCCTCTTCCTCTGTGTCCTCGAATGACCTCGCTGCTTTCTTCCGAATGTCAAAATACGCTGCGTGTTTATCAAGCTCTTCTCTTGCTCCGAGCAATTTTGAAGCATGACTTTCCATCAGTCCAGTCGTCTTTTCCTCCAGCTCTTTGATCTCCTCAAGAATCGCCTCGCGCCTCTCATTCAATTCCCTGTAGGCTTCTGCAGGCGTTCCATGAAATGCCTTCATGAGATCGATCCTCTCAAAGTGAAGTGACGAAAACAGGTTGTCCACTTTTGCTTTGTCTACATCAGCTACCGCATAACATCCGTATACGTAGCTTTCTGTCTGATGATCCTTGATGAATATTGCCTTCATATCGTCATGCAGATATGTCTTCATACGGTTGTAATATCCCAGCCCGATCCGTCCAAACCGGAAGCGGATATATCGGTTTTTTGCGACATTCTGCAGATCGACATTCAATGAACGAAACGGCTCCAGAACGTTTGCCTGTTCTCTCAATTCATTCTCTTCTTTCTTGAGAAGCTCTATTCTGTCTCGATTCTCAATATAATCATGATTAATCTCCCTGATGAGATCCAAAGCTTCCCGCTTTGTCATTGAATGATCCGTCATGAATTTTCCCTTCTTCAGGAATTTACAATATTCTTCTGCTTTTGCAAGCGGCTCTCGAAACGGGTTCACTTCTATGAATGGGAGCAGATGATTAGTTGTCTTAAGTTCTGCTACCGCATTCTCGAGCTGCATTTCATATTTCGCAAGATACTGCTCACACATACGGTCAATATCCGATTCCGGCCCGCTGATCTGCAAAAATTTCATTTTTACAATCATTGAACTTCACCTCCCAAATAAGCAAGTGTCTCCTGTTTGGTGAGTCCATATCGAACGCACTCCAGAGACATGATCAATTTATCGATTTCCTCTTCTTTCAAAAACAGATACGTATTTACTGTCGCAATAGAATACGGATTCTTTCTCCGGTCTGACAGATACAGATTATGAAGACACTCTTTGTAAAGCTGTTCAATCTTCTTATTCGTATTCAGCAGCTCATAATGCTTTCCGTAATACGTGCTTTGAAGAATCGTTTCAAACTGTTCTACGTTAGCCGTCTCTACCAGCGCCTTAAATTCCTCTATCCTTATCTTATAGTGGATCGGTATGGTCATCAGGTAAATATCCGGCGGCAGCATATGGTAATATTTCTTTGCGCGATAGATCCATTCCAGATTCAGAAGGTCAATCTTCGTTCCACAGTCCTTCGTAAAGATCTCCCTTTCTTCCTTTGTAAGCGCTTTTCTCTGTCTCATCCATGCATTTCTGAAATAATACTGTTCCAGCGCCATATCAAAATCATATAATGTCGGATTTTCCGAATTACTGATCCTCTTAAGCGTCGCATAATACTCAGTGCCCTGCAGATTCTCAACCAGCTCTTCAACACTGTTTGATGTGACAAGCCTGTCTATTGAGATCTGAGAGTATCTGTCAAAATACTTCTTTTTATAATCCAGATCAAACGGAATATCATAGTGATTGAAAATGATACGAAAACAATAATTGATCAGATCGACCTCATAGCGTTTCCAGTATCCCTTCAAAAATTCTTTCTGTCTTCTTCCGGCGAAACAATAGATTCTTGAATAGTCACTGTAAAGAGACTGCGTTAAAACCTTCTCCACATTTCCTCTGTGATAGAGTGTTGTATCAAGCTTCTCAAATGCTTCCGTGTAAGCAGGCTTCGTCTTCAGATATTCCACGATCTCCGGCACATTACGCATCGACGCAATCGTTTCGAAATCCTGCTCTGTCAAAAGCTTCGATCCCATTGCCCGCACCTTCGTAACAAGACCGCTGTATGACATCAAATTACCCATAGTCTTACCTCTAATGTCTATCCTTCAATAATCTTCTTTAATACTTCCTTCGCATATTCCTCATGATGTTTTTCATAAGTCTGTTCGAGATTCTCAATGATGCTTTTATGTCTTTCTTTTTCCCGAACAACGAGTCCGGAAAGTTCTTTCTTCGCCTCTGTGCGGATCGCATCAATCGTCTCCTGTGTTTCTGCTTCCAGCTTCTTATCAAAATCAAGCGTCTCCTGATGTATGCGTTTCTCGATCTCTGTCTTTTGCTCTGCTGCATGATCCACAATCTTTTCTGCTGTAACTTCTATGTCTGCCAATTTTCTGATTACTGCTTCCACATGCTACCTCCACATTACTATTTACATTTCTTTAATATTTCCAAAATATATTTCCATGTTCTTTCAACCGATGCAATTTCCATCCTCTCATTTACAGAATGTACTTCTGCAAGGTTTGGTCCAAAGGAAACGCATTCCAGTTCCGGTTTCTTTAAGACAAATCTTGCCGGTTCAAGCCCTGCGTGCAGGTTGTCGATCACAACATCTTTGCCAAACATTTCTCTGTAAGTCTCGCTCATGATGTTCTGAAGCTTTGTATCAAGTCTCATTGGCCATGCCACGAATTTTGTAAGAAGCTCGATCTCTCCTCCTGCCATCTTCGCACATACCTGCATTTTCTCCCAGAGCTGTTCGTTTCTTGTATCAACAGAACTTCTTAAGTAATGAACCGTTGTAAAATGTGTATCCGTTGTATGTACTGCTCCCACATTCAGTGAAGACTCTACGATTCCCTCCAGCTTACGGCTGTACTCCAGTACGCCGTTCGGAAGAATAATGAGGAAATCAACCGCACGGTCTGTCGACGCTTTGTCAAGTGCCTCAGCTCTCACACCGGTCTCCTCCTTCAGCGTAACTTTGAGACCCGGCTCTTCTCCCATGAACTCATCACTAAAGATTCTCTCCATCTCACAGACCATTTCTTTTACTTTTGCTGCATCGGCCGGATCCACGATGATCACTGCCTTTGAATCAAATGCAATGACATTGTCCTGCTTTCCACCTTCCATGAACACAAGTCTGTAATCCACCTTTTCCCGGATACGATTCAGCAGACGACCAAGCATCTTGTGAGCATTTCCCCTCTGAAGATGGATCTCTGCTCCAGAATGACCTCCAAGAAGTCCCCGCACGCGGATCTCAACGGAAGTACCTTCTGCCATCTCCTTCTCGATCGGCAGATGTACCGCCAGACGGATACCTCCTGCACAGCCGATCGTAAGTACTCCCTCCACTTCACCGTCTATGTTCAGAAGTTTTGTCGCTGTGAACTCGCTCATATCAAGTGCTTCTGCCCCGAGAAGACCATCTTCCTCATCTGATGTAAACAATGCTTCGATCGGAGGATGAGGAATATCATCGCTCTCAAGAATCGCGAGGATGATCCCAAGCGCGATCCCGTTATCTGCGCCAAGCGTTGTACCTTTCGCTTTCACATATCCATCTTCGACATATGCTTCAATCGCATCCTTTGTGAAATCAAATTCCAGATCCGGATCTTTTGCACAGACCATATCAAGATGTCCCTGTAAGATCAATGCCTCACTGTTTTCATAGCCAGGTGTTCCCGGCTTTTTGATGATCACATTGTTCGCATCATCCTGTTTTACCCACAATCCATGTTCCTTCGCAAAAGCAACACAATAATCGCTCGCTGCTTTTGTGTTGTAAGTTTCTCTTGGAATGCTTAAGAACTGCTCAAAATAATCATATACTCTCTTTGGTTCAAGTCCTTCAAAAATACTCATCTCCCATACCTCCGTAAAATGAAACACTTTATCATTTGTTATCCTTTTATATTACTTTGTTATATCCTTTTTTATCTAAAATACATTGTGAACGCCAGAGAAACCCCGCCGTTCACATCCATACATCCTTTTATTCCATTATATTCCTTCAATCATGTACTTTCGCAGCTCTTATGATCGCCTCCGACAGAACCTCCGCTGCCAGAACTCCTGCAACATTGATGTCTGCCTCCACTTCTCCAAGAGCTGCGCCGTAGATCGTATCCCCATCCGCCATCGTTCCGACCGGATTGATACATCTCGCATACGCACATCTTGCCATGGATGCGATCTTACTCATCTCTGCCTTGGAAAACTTTCCATTCGTTACGATCGCCCCGATCGTCGTATTACTGTTGAAAAGATCCGTCCTCTCACAGATCTTATACAACTCATCACAGGAATGCACTGCAAGACTTCCGTCCTCTCCTCGTAGTCCCGCAATCTTCTTTCCACTCCCCGGATCGTAGATATCACCCAGTGCATTCAGAGCAACCACAGCCCCTACTTTCAATTCGCCGACCTGCGCCGCGTAAATTCCAAGACCCGACTTGGATGCCCGTTCCATGCCACAGATCTTTCCGACCGTTGCACCGCATCCGGCTCCGACATTCCCGCACTGAGGATGATTCTCCTCTGCATCCTTGCATGCCTCATAACCCATACCGGCATCCGGCCTGACATCCGCCCTTCCGATCCCCAGATCATAAATACATGCCTGACACACGAGCGGAACCTTTGCAAATCCCGTATCATAGCCAATTCCTCTGCTCTCCAGATACCGCATCACCCCATCGGATGCTGCAAGTCCAAATGCAGAACCACCGGAAAGCACGATCGCATTCACCGGATTATCTGCTGTGAGCGGATCTGCAAGAAGATTTTCCCGCGAGGCGGGTCCGCCTCCGCTGACGTCAACCCCAACAGTCGCTCCATGATTAAAAAGCAGTACCGTGACTCCGGTCTTCGCCTCCTGATCCTCGGCATTTCCGATCCGGAGTCCCCTGATATCCCTGATGTCTATTTCCCTTGCTGTCGTCTGCTCATACATTGTCTGCCCTTCTTTCTACACCTGTTTCAATGCAGCTGCAAGTGCTCTCGAAACGGCTGCCGAAACAACAGTACATACACCTGCTTCGATCGCTCCCTGAACACCTACAAATGCAACGACGAACATCAGCGGATTTGACACGCCAAGAGTGTCAACAAATCCCTGAATATAGTCTGTGTTATAAAAGAATAAAACAAGCGTTGACATATAAAGAATTGTATTCAGCACCGGGCAGGCAAATCCTCCGACAAAATATGCAAGATTCGCTTTCTTTGCACGGATCTTTTTGAAGATCAGCCCTGCGAGCCATCCCTCAAGAATGCGCGGGATAATGCAAAGAATGATCGTGCCGACCGGGTTGATGCTAAAAAGCATGGAACCGAACGGACTCGCGCCAAAGCACTGCATCAGACTCGTAACTCCGAATGCCAGTCCACAGATCGCTCCGCCTTCCGGCCCAATGATCATTGCCCCTACTGCCACCGGAACGGTCAAAAATGTGATCGAAAGCCCCGGTGTTCTGAGATAGCCAAGCGGTGTGAATGCCATAATAATGATAATGGCGATCATCAACGCAAGTTCCACCATACTGCGTGTACGTTTCTTTGTGTTTGTTTCTCTGTTCATGTTTCTCTCCTCCTCGCAGATAAAACGGCGCATCTTTTTGCATCCTGTCTTTCTGCCTCTGAATGTTATTAGATACAATGAACATTATTCTCTCTTCAATTGTGTGATGCATTTTCACTCGAATAACGCTCAGTTACTATAGTAGCACAATTTTGCCAGTGTGAAGCAATAAATTTTCATTTCTTTCCAAATTATGCAAGTAAAATGTGTAAAACCAGCTACTTTCTTTCCTCAATCCTGTAAACATATCCGCTTTCTCTCATCAGTGCGAGATATGGATCCGGGTCAAAATATTCTGGCGAATACACTCCCGACTCTTTCCAGATGCCGCGTCCGACGAGCTCGATTGCGAGCGCCGCGCCAAATCCGGTCTGAGCTGTCACCGCCTGAGACCCCCACCGTTTCATCGATTCCTGATTATCAAACGGCTGATAGATGAAATACTCCTTCTCCACTCCGTCTTTCTTTCCGATGCAATGCACCCCGACCAGCATCTCACCGACCATCTCATCGCCGATATCCTTCGGCTGCGGTGCACACGCAGCGACAACATCACGAGGGACCACCTCTGCTCCATTCACACGTACCGGGTGAATACTTCGAAGTCCCAGATGATCCAGCACCTTCAGTGCCGTGATCAGATTTTCATCCAGACTGATCTTGAATGTCGCCTTCTTAAGTCCATACTGAGAGAGATATCTCGCAAATGTCACGACCTCTTCATGCTCTACTTTCACGAGTGTATTCTCACCGACAGGCTCCGGCATGCGGAATACTTCTCGCCCAGCAAATGGTTTCTCCACGATAAATCCACCTTTTTCTGCATCGTACTCCACATTCGGATTCATCACTTCATCGAGAACGGTCCAGACATTGAATCCAAACGAAATATCATCCGGGTCTGCGTTTGGAATATTTAAGTTTCCACCATCCTTGACATGAAGCTCCGTCACCTCATCAAACAGATGCGTCGCCGCATATTTTGCAAACACATTCACGACACCCGGATCGATGCCGAGACAGATCAGCGCCATGTTTCCTTTTTCTTTCCATGCCTCATGACGGTCAAAATTATATTTCGTCATCGGCTCTGTGTAACTGTTTTCAATGCCTGGCCCATACGCCGGATCGTCCATCGGCACAGACCACGTTCCCATACTTCCGTAATCCACACCCGCACGATATGCGGCATCAAAGATAAAATTGCTCGCAAACGGAGGCGCAGCATCCATTACAAAATCGATCTTATGCTCTCTGATAATATGTTCTATCTCATCACTGTTCGTCGCATCCACCGATGAAGCTTCAAACCGCTCATCCTCTCCAAGCATCTGTACTACTTCTCTTGCCCTTTCCACATCGTAATCGCAGACAAGCACATACGAAAGCCAGTCTCTCTCCTGATCTCTCCACTGTAATACCTTCAGCATACTTTCACCGACGGCACCTGCGCCGACTAACATCATTCTCATTTTTCTCTCTCCTCATCATTAAAATACAAAAAGAACAGAGATACAAGATACACGCACGGATACATGTATCTCATATCTCTGTCCTTTTGCCAGTTGGTTCTTGCCTCGTAGGCGATGCTTTCGCATTCTCTCCAAAGTTTCGTCCGGCCGCCTTCCCTTTTGCCTGTCAGTTTCCGCGAAGGTTAAGATCGTCCTTCGGTTTGCTTCTTCGGCCTTCATAAATGAATGTCTAGGGCAGCCATCATCCGCTGTTTTCAGTTGCATTTATTATAGTCCTTTTCGTGCAGGGTGTCCAGAAGAGGATTGTATGAAATGCAATGTTTTTCGTATGGAATATTGGGTTACTTCACCGCAAATTCTTTTCCGATTACCTTTCCTTTGATGCCATTCATCACACAGAAAGACATGATTTTATTTTTTCTCTTTGCATCCCTTATATTATACATTAAAATCGTTGGTTTCGACGACATGGCCTCTCATCTCCTGATATCATTTTTTTCATGATATCCCCGGTAAAATCATTTGTCAACTTACCTGCTTTTGCGGTATTATTTTCTTAGAAATTCAAGTCAAACTCCCACTGAGATGAATCTCTTATTACTCTCCACTTATAGAAGTGGGAGGTTTTTCGACTAAGATAAAATAAATCTGAAAGGATCATGGAAATAATATGACAAAAAGATGGAATTCAATCTGTATAAACTGTATCGTCAAAAAGCATCTCACCTCTTATCCGGCAGATGCTCCTGAAGAACAGAAAATCACCTATATGAACGAACTTTTTCAGATACTGTTAAATGCGAAAGAGGATCAGTGCGGAGCTGTGATCAGCGAAAAAGTACGTCAGTTAAAGAAACGCCTCTTTGGTATCGCACCGGATTTCAGCGAAATTAAACATACATTTAATCAGCTCATGTTATCGTTAGAAGATGAAATCTATCAGAAGATCCTGGACTCCGACAATCTTTTATATACAGCTCTTCAATACGTAATGGCAGCAAACTATATCGATTTTGGTGCGCTGAAAGATGTTTCGAAAGAAAAGCTGATGTCGCTCTTATCCGAAGCGCAGGAAAAAGAACTGCCGAAAGAAGCCTATGAGAAGTTAAGATCCGATCTTGAAAACAGTAAAACATGCGTAGTCCTTACCGATAACTGCGGTGAGATCGTGTTAGACAAAGTAATGATCCGCATTCTGAAAAAACTGTATCCGAATCTTCACATTGAAGTAATCGTCCGGGGACTTCCGGCCTCAAACGATGCCACAATAGAAGATGCTGTCGAAGTCGGTCTTTGTGATATTGTTCCGGTAACCGGAAACGGAACTGCGTACACAGGTACTTACCTCCCGGAAATTTCAAATGAAGCACTTGATCTTCTCCAAAATGCCGATGTGATCATTGCAAAAGGTATGGGTAATTTTGAATCGATGAATGGATGCGGACTGAACATCTACTATCTGTTCTTATGCAAATGCGAGATGTTCATCAACCGTTTTAACGCAGAACTGTTTGACGGAATGCTGATAAGAGAAATGGATCTATAATTTCCTTTACAACCATATTTGTTCTTTGATAAAATATATACAATATACAAAAAGGATGAATAATTATGAGAAACATAATCCAGAAAAAAACATTGCGTGAACAGGTTGCTGACATCATCCGCAAAAAGATCCTGCATCACGAACTGAAAACAGGTATGCGTATTACCGAATCCGAACTGGCCAAAGAATTTGGCGTAAGCCACGGTCCGGTACGTGAAGCACTCCGGCAGCTGGAACAGGAAGGTCTGTTGGAATATACCCGAAATGTCGGCTGTTCCGTCCGGAACATTTCGCTTTCCGATGTTATTGAAGCGCTTCTGATCCGCGGAACGTATGAGCTTACTGCTGCACGGGCCTGTGCAGGCAATATTTCCGACGAAGGAATGCAGGAAATGTCAGACATTCTCTCATCCATGGAAACGATGGATGATTCTGATTTTACAGAATCGATCAATTTCGACAATCAATTTCATAAGGTTTTGATCCGCGAAGCACATATGCCTTATCTGCTGAATGCATGGAGTTCTCTGGACTTTGCGATCTTCTTCTCGTTTTCCCGACAGGCGGATGACTGTTCTGACGTTGCCGGAAGACAATACCAGGTCCACAAAGAACTTTACGACATTTATAAAACAAGAAACTGTACAGAAATCTGTAATATCATCTACAAGCACTACATTACATCTATAGAAAAGATGCTTAAGGATAATCATGTATCAAAGGAAGATTTCCCATTTTCCTTTGATATGATCAAACCATAAATAAAGTAAGCGGAAGTGCCGTCCATCCGGACGATACTCCTGCTTCCTTTTTATCTTTCTGACCATCAAAACATCAGATTGCTCTTGTATATTTTCTCAGCCATTCCTTTTCCTCATCATTCAGATAAGGCGAAATTGTTTCATATACTTTTGCATGATAGTCATTTAAGAGTTTTCTGTCTTCTGCTGTCATGATCTCCGGATTGATCGCATCCAGATCCATCGGGATCAGTGTGATCGCATCAAAATACATAAACTGACCATATTCGTTCTTCTCGCCCTTGCAGCAGAGCAGTTCATTCTCAAGACGGATACCATGAGAGCCTTCGATATAGATGCCCGGTTCGTCTGTAATGACCATACCTTCCTGCAGAACTTCTGTCTCACCTTTGCGATATTTCCAGCGGAAACCGGCAGGCCCCTCGTGGATATTCAGAAGATAACCGACTCCGTGTCCTGTACCATGGTTGAAGTTCATGTTGCGATCCCAGAATGGTTTTCTGGACAGGATATCCAGTACCAGACCGGTACATCCGTAAAGAAACTTCGCACTGCCAAGCTGAAGGTTACTGATCGCTACCAGTGTAAAATCATCCTTCATCTGCTGTGTAACTTCACCAAGTGCATACGTTCTTGTCACATCTGTAGATCCTTCCCAGAATCCTGCACCTGTATCAGTCAGGAAAAAGTTTCCTTCTTTCAGTTCCACATCCGTCTCCGGCGACGATGTATAATGAACGATTGCTCCATGTTCGCCGTACGAAGCGATTGGTTCAAAGCTTGGTCGGATAAAGTTGCCCATTTCCGCACGAAGCTCATCCAGCTTCTCTGTAGCACTGATCTCTGTGATCTTCATCTTGCCGACATTTTCCTTCAGCCATTTCATAAATCTCACATGTGCCACACTGTCCTTGACCTGTGCTTTACGGATATTGGCAATCTCAACAGGGTTCTTAAGTGCTTTCATAAGAATAGCAGGATTTCTCTCTTCTACTTTCTGAACGTTCTCCGGAATATTGTTGTACAGCGCATAGTTTAACTTGCCCGGATCCACCATAACAATATCAGATGCATCAAGTCTGCGAATGTCCTCATAAATGTCATTGTATGGATGCAGATTCACATTCAGATCTGAGAGCTGTGCTCTGATCTCATCGTTCAACTTGCTCTCATCAATATAAAGCTCCATACAATCCATCTTAATGATGGCATAAGATAAAACCAGCGGGAAGAATTCAATATCATCACCACGAATGTTAAGTGTCCAGCAAATATCATCAAGAGTTGTCAGCACATGTACATTAGCCCCTGCTTTTGCCATCTCCTCACGTGTCCTCTTCAGTTTATCAGCTGCGGATTCTCCTGCATATTCCAGTCCAAGTGCAAATGCCGGCGCTTTTGAAAGTTCCGGACGGTCTGTCCAGATCGCATCGATCAGGTCATCATGATAAGCAACCTTTGCCTGTTTCTTTACCGCAATATCAGCATATTCCTGGCCTTCTCCCACAGACACCACGCGTCCGTCAAATCCAAGTGTCTCACCTGGTTTCAAAACATCTGCAAGATATTCTATCATCTCCGGCACGCCCGGCTCACCCATCTTCATAAGCTCTACCGTAGTTCCCTGAAGCTGCTTTGCAGCCTGGATAAAGTAACGTCCGTCTGTCCAGAGACGAGCCTCATCTTTGGTGATCACTGCTGTTCCTGCAGAACCGGAAAATCCGGTAATATATTTTCTTGCCTTGAAGTATTCTCCTACATATTCACTCTGATGAAAGTCAGCTGTAGGAACAATGTACACATCGACTCCTTTTTCTGCCATCTTTGCACGCAGATTCGTCAGTCTCTCAGGAATACTCATTTTTTTCGCCTCCTAAAAAATCGGGAATTTCCCTTTAATGATTTTAGGATTGCCAGGAAGTAATATTCATCCCCGCAATCCTAATCTTAGTTTACATGATTTAATTTCAACGACCTGTCTTATGCTTCTTCCTTATTCTCTACCAGAGCAGATAATGGTTTATCAAGAAGAACGAGCAGGATAACTGCAACTGCAGAAACCGCTACAACGATGAAACATGCTGTCACAAATTTCATGGAACCGCCAAACAGTCCGTTGTACAGATATCCGTATCCTTTTGCTGCAAAGAAGATTGCAAGACCCCATACAGACTGCATGGTTGAGTAAATACGGCTCGGTGCATATTTTGCAATGAATGCATTACCAAGTGGAGAGAAAAACATCTCACCAAATGTGATCAAAAGTGCAAAGATCAACAGCCAGATACAGCTAACCTGTCCATCTCCACGCATAATCTCCAGTACTGCGAAGAACAGATATCCGATGCCAAGTGTTCCGATACCAAGCGCACACTTCTTATAGATACTGATGTCTCCCTGTGGTCTGTTCTGAAGGTAGTTCCACAGTCTCGGTGTTACAAATGCGCCAACCAGTACACAGAAGAGTGCATTGGCTGCATCGAACCATGTAAGTGGTACGTTATATCCTGCAACTACCCAGTTCGCATTCTCGCCCCAGTGATAGTATACCGGCAGGTATGCAAGATACCAGAAGATCCAGAAAATGATAGCAAATGCAGATACGAGAATGATCGCTGCGATTCTCTTCTTCTCGAGACCTGTGTATGGAACTTTCTTTGCTTCTTTATTCTGAGCTTTTACCTCTGCCTCATGAGCGAGTTCCTCTGCCGTCTGTTCTTTCTTGAATGGTTTCTTACCAGCCTCTCCCATGAAACGGGAACCAACTGCAAACCAGATTGCTCCAAGGAACATCAGGACTGCTGCCACCTTAAAACATGGTCTGAATCCAAGAACCTCACCCTGTGCGAATACATCCTGATACAGAATACCTACAAGGAAAGGACCTGCAAAGGCCCCGATATTTACGAGACCGTAACGAATCGAATATGCTGCATTGAGCTGTTCTCTAGGTACGATACGTCCAATCAACGGGCCTGTCTTGTAAAATGCGAGGCCGAAGCTGATACACCAGATCATTGCGTACATCATCTTGCTGTCTGTTGCCATAGATCCAAGCCAGTAACCAACACCACAGAGCGCCATACCAAGCGGAGTCGTGTATCTCGCACCGATCAGCCTGTCACAGACAACGGCACACACGATCGGAAGACCGTATGAAAATGCTGTCAGGTTTGACTGCATATTGGCAGCTACTCCATCAGAAAGTCCAAGACCTCCCTGTGCTACTGCTGTAGCTACGAATACGAGAAGGATCGAACGTCCAAGATAATAAGAGAAACGTTCAAAAATCTCTGTCGTAGCACACGCCCAGAACCCAAGTGGGTATTTTTGTTTTTGAGTATCCATTTACTCTTCCTCCTTATACAAAATGATATGTATATAACATTGGGATCAAATACATTTCCCTCACCTGCGATCAGACGTAAGTGAGGTTATAATATCTGATCTCAGATTTTATTATAGTCAGATTATCAATAATTTACAATAGATAATCGACAATCAACTCATAAAACCATCGTATATGTAACAGAATGTAAGTTCATTGCGTTTTCTGTAATCATTTACAACACTTCACTTGTACGTTAAAATAATAGAGAATATTTTCAGAAAAGCGAGGAATCAGATATGTCAAATACAGAAGCACACTGTCCGGGCTGTGAAAACGCATGCCCGATCAATGCATTAAGCTGCGCAAAAGGCCGTGCCCTTCACGGGATCAGCGAAGCAGGCACAAAAGAATCACTTGTACAGAAGCTGATCCGCTGTGGTGTGCGTGCCGGCCAGATCGCAGACGATCTCGACAGCTATGGGCTGGAAGAAGATATGGTCATCAACGGATTGACAAGCGAAATGCAGACACAGCTTTCCGCGATCCTTGATGAATTAGACGTCTTGTGGAAGAAAAACTTCGGCTAGATCAGCTCTTTTTATCTCCTGATCCGTTAATGATTCGTCTATAAAATTGATTTATTTTGTCTCACACATTAATATCAGTCAATTGATTTTTCAGGGACACTATCATATAATAAAATAAGTCAGATTTATTGACGAATTATATTCTTCCAAAAACAAACATATTAATAAAGGAGGACTTATTATGGGAAAAGCATTTCGTTTTCACACAGATGTGGACACAGACCAGATCATCGCTTCCCAGTACCTTTTATTTCCTACAATAGACGAAATGAAAAAGTACACATTCGAATCACTCGATCCGGAATTTGCCGCTAAAGTAAAACCGGGTGACTATGTTGTAGCCTGTGAGAATTTCGGCTGCGGATCATCCAGAGAACAGGCTCCGCAGGTTCTGAAGGCTTTGGGTGTCAAGGCAGTCATCGCAAAATCATTTGCAAGAATCTTCTATCGCAACGCGATCAACATCGGTCTTCCGGTCATCGTCTGCAAGGACCTGTATGATAATATTTCCGATCAGGATGAGATGGAACTGTCAATGAAAGACGGAATCATCACTGCAAACGGTCAGACCTTTATCTGTACAAGTCTCCCTGCAAAAATGCAGCAGATTCTTGACCAGGGCGGACTGATCGCTTCATTGAATAAGGAGGTGTAGTATTATGGGAATGACAATGGCAGAAAAGATCATTGCCTGTGCTGCCGGTGTAGAGACCGCAAAAGCAGGCGACATTCACACCGTCGAACTTGACCGGCTGATGAGCAATGACGGAACCACACATCTCACGATCGATATGTATCATAACCTGAAGCATCCATCGATCAAGGATACAGACAAACTCGTATGGATCGTTGACCACAACGTTCCTTCTGACAGCCCGAAAACAGCTGCCTCTCACAAGAAAATGCGTGATTTCGCAAGAGAGCATGACATTACCTATTACGAAGGTGCCGGCGTATGCCACCAGATCATGATGGAGAATCATGTCCGTCCGGGCGAGCTGATCTTCGGTGCCGACAGCCACACATGTGCATACGGTGCGCTTGGCGCATTCGGAACAGGTGTCGGATGTACCGATTATCTCTACGCTATGGTAACCGGAAGCTCATGGCTTCTCGTTCCTGAGACACTTCGCTTCAATCTTCACGGCAAGCTGAATGAAGGTGTTTATGCCCGTGATGTGATCCTTACGATCATCGGACGCATCGGCGCAAACGGTGCGAACTATAAAGCAATGGAATTTGCCGGAGAAGGATTGCACGCACTCACAATGAGTGACCGTATCGCCATCTGTAACCTCTGTGTAGAAGCAGGTGCGAAGACCGCACTTATGGAGGTCGACGACGTTGCAATGGATTACCTGAAGGAACATGGACGTGAGCCAAAGGCACTCTTCACAAGTGATGAGGATGCTGTCTTTGCTGCAACCTATGACATCGATCTGAGTGAAATCCAGCCGATCGTCGCAAAGCCTCATTTCGTGGACAATGTCGTTCCTGCAAAGGAATGCCTCGGTGTGAAGATCGACGAAGCATTTCTCGGCTCATGCAACAACGGAAGACTCGAAGACTTAAGAGTCGGAGCTTCTATTATCAAAGGAAAGAAAGTAAAACCGGGGGTTCGCTTCCTCGTTGTTCCGGCAAGTCAGTCTATCTACACGGAAGCAATGAAAGAAGGCATCCTCGATACATTCATGGAAGCCGGCGCGATCGTAATGAATCCAAACTGCAGTGTCTGCTGGGGAAGCTGTCAGGGTGTCATCGGCGAAAATGAAGTTCTCATCAGTACGGGAACGCGTAACTTCAAAGGACGTGCCGGACATAAGGATTCCTTTGTATACCTTGCAAGCGCCGCTACGGTAACCGCTTCTGCGATCGCAGGCGAGATCACAACGGCAGACCTCATTTAAGAAGGAGAATACGATCATGAGTGAAACATTTACAGGCAGAGTATGGCTGCTCGGGGACGATATCGATACAGATATCATCATTCCGACAGAATACCTCGCATTAAAATCAGTAGAAGATATGAAGCCTTACGCGTTCTCTCCGCTGAGACCGGAACTGGCCGGACAGATCGAGCCGGGCGACATCATTGTTGCCGGGAAGAATTTCGGCTGCGGTTCTTCGAGAGAACAGGCTCCTGAAGTCGTGAAGGCTCTCGGCATCCGCTGCATCATCGCGGGATCCTTCGCCCGTATCTTTTTCCGCAATGCGATCAACAACGGTCTTCTCCTGATCGAGAATGCCGATCTCCACGATGCCGTGTCAGAGGGCGATACGATCGAAGTTGTAACCGGATCACACATCACCGCAGACGGAAAAGAATACCAGATCGCTTCTCTTCCGGAGAATCTCATGGAGATCCTGAACGCCGGCGGTCTTGTAAAAGCAATGCGCAAGCGCAATGGATTAGATTAGGAGGCAGCCATGGGAGCAACGATTATCGAAAAAATCATCGCACATAATATCGGTGCAGACTCTGTAAAGCCGGGTGACATCGTCACAGTGAATGTCGACAGAGTCATGGTCGACGATATTATGATGCCATTTATCGTAAATAAATTTCATGAAATGGGATTCAAAGAACTTTGGGATCCGGACAAAGTAGTCATGATCTACGATCACTTTGTACCTGCAAGCCAGGTAGATGACACAAGACATTTCCGTATCGGAGACGAATTCGCTTCCAGATACGGAATGAAGAATGTACACCGCTCAGACGGAATCTGCCATCAGCTGATGACAGAAGCCGGATATGTAAAACCGGGCGATGTTGTATTCGGAACAGACAGCCACACAACGACATACGGATGCGTCGGCGCATTCTCCACCGGTATCGGTTACACCGAGATGGCCGGAATCCTCGGAACCGGACAGCTCTGGGTAAAAGTTCCGGAAACGATCAAAGTAACGATCAGCGGTAAACTCTCACCGAACGTCACGTCCAAGGATATCATCCTCCGGATCATCGGCGATCTGACCGCAGCCGGTGCGACATATCAGGCACTCGAATTCTGCGGAGACACGATTGACGACATGACTGTTGCAAGCCGTATGACAATGTCGAACATGGCGATCGAAGCCGGTGCCAAATGTGCACTGTTCACACCGGATGAGAAGACGGCGCAGTACTGCGAGATCGAACTGAATGATTTCCAGATATCACTTGTCGGCGATGCAGATGCATCATATGCGAGAGAGCTTACATACAACGCCGAAGATTTCGTCCCTGTCATGGCGTGTCCGTCACAGGTAGACAGCATCAAGCCGGTAAAGGAACTCATCGGAACAAAAATCGATCAGGTATTTATCGGATCCTGTACAAACGGCCGGCTCGAAGACCTTCAGAAAGCAGCCGCTGTATTAAAGGGTAAGAAAGTATCTCCGTTCGTGAAGCTCATTGTCACACCGGCAAGCCGCAAAATATATCGTCAGGCTGATGCTGACGGCACACTTCTCACACTTACCGAGGCAGGAGCGATCATCACACATCCGGGATGCGGTCTCTGCTGCGGACGAAGTGGCGGAATACTCACCGACGGCGAACGTGTCGTTGCGACAAATAACCGCAACTTCCTCGGACGTATGGGTACTTCAAAAGTAGAAATCTATCTTGCATCTCCTGTAACCGCAGCCGCATGTGCGATCGCAGGCGAGATCACAGAGGTGTCATTATGAAACAGCATGCAAAAGACTATTTACAGGATCCCGTCACCTGCGTATTGAAAAAGGGAAATTCTGTCCTCTCTTCCGAAAAGACAGGCATCGCACCGATCCTGCAGTGGATCGGCGACGGAATGGACCTGAACGGGTACGAAGCCGCAGATAAGATCGTAGGAAAAGCTGCCGCAATGCTTTTTGTGAAGGCAGGCGTGAAAGAGGTCTACGGAGAAGTCATGAGCGAACCCGCAAGACTCTTCCTGAAATCGAGAGGCATACCATATTCCTACAGCACACTGACCGACAGGATCATCAACCGCATGGGAAATGATATGTGCCCGATGGAAAAGACCGTACTGCATATCGACGATGTCGAAGAAGCTTATGAGTCACTGAAGGAGACACTAAAGAGGCTCCGCGCAGGCACGTTCTAAGAAGAATATATAATAAGACAGGGTACATACATATGTTTGCGCGAATCGCCACCGCTCCCTGAACAGAAATATACAGCAAAACAGGGTAGATACGATGTTTGCGCGAATCGCCACCGCGTCCTGAGCTGCAAACATCGTATCTACCCTGTTCTTATATATTTTTCTAAATCATCCCAAGTCTTGGTGGAACCCTTTCAGAAACATCAAAGTAAAAACGGCATCAAATAAAATGGTTTCATTATCAAGGCTTCTTCTTTTCCAACATCCTTTTGAGATAACAAATACGTATTGTGTACATTTTGGGAGTATTTTTTCGAAAAAGCTTTGATCGACTCATGTTTCCCTGTTCCAGAAGACTTAATCTCAAATGCATTTATCTTGCTTCCTTCAGAAATCAAAAAGTCAACTTCATAATAATGTGTGCTTGCTTTTTTCCCCCATGTATGATAATAAAGTTCTCTTCCTGATGCTACAATCATTTGAGCGACAAGATTTTCATAAAGATAACCAAGATTAGCAGGAAGTTTATCAGAAAGCAATTTTGCATATATATCATTTTCAATAATTGGTCTGTCAATAAACATAAGTGTAACAAATAGCCCTGTATCAGAAAGATATAATTTATAACTGCCAAAATCCTTTGTATCTGCCAAACTAACTCTTGGGTCTGTTGAATTATAGCATGGTAATACTGTTTTTGAATCAATTAATTCATACAAAAGTTCTTCTGTTTTTTCACTGTTTCTTTTTCCAATTGCACTTGAAATCCTGTATTTTTTTGCATCCTTTGCCAACTGAGCAGGAATAGAATGATACAATGCAGAGATTCTGCCAGACGGATCGATCTTTTTAAAATCTTCTTCATACAGAGATATAATCTGTCTTTTCACTTGATCAATTTCAGAAAAATTTCTTCCTTCAATATAAGCTTCGACAGCCTGAGGCATTCCGCCTACTGCCATATACACTCTCAAATCCCGCATCAATTTTCGATTCGTTGTTTGCCCAATTTCAGTGCCCATGTTATATACCTGTTGCAAAAGTTCAAAATTATTCCCTGTTGCATTACAAAATTCTTCGTAATCCATTGGGCACACTTGAATTTTCATTTCTTCTGACGGAATTAAGATATCTTTAACGTTCTTCTTTATTGAAATGAGTGAACCCGTTTCTAAATAATAATATCTCCCATCAGATACAAGATGTTTGATCGCTTGTCTTGCTTTTGGAAATAATTGCACTTCATCAAAAATTATCAGTGACTCATGTTCATATAATGTTACACCAGTCTCAGCCTGCAGTCTCAAAAAAAACATATTTAAATTTCCTATGTCATCAAAACAATCAAGAATATTATTTGTTGTTTTCGAAAAATCTAATAATATATATGATTTGTATTCATTTTTTGCGAAACTCTCTGCAATCGTCGATTTACCAACTCGCCGGGCTCCTTCAAGCAATACGGCATATTTATCAGCATATTTTTCTTTCCATTCCAATAATCTACTGTATGCTTTTCTATGAAATAACATGCGCACACCTCCTTCTATAGCGATGTTATATCACATCACACTCATTTCTTCAAGGTGTCAAATATGATTTTTTGCACTTTCTTCAAAGTTTTAATCATTTGTTTTCGTCATTTGTTCAACATTTCAATTTCTATATATATACATTTCTTCAAAGTTTTCTTTCTAAATCATCCCAAGTCCTGCCAGCACAAACACAAATCCAAAGATCGAGAACACACTGAACACCGTCGTCACTGCTACGATCTCACTGGCCAGCTCCGCATTTCCGCCCATGGTCTGTGCCATCGGCGCAGATGCAACGGCTGTCGGCGCTGCCGCTACGGATAACACAACAATCAGCATCTCCCCGCGAAGACCGATCGCATATCCGGCTGTGAGCATAACGATCGGAACAATCACCAGCCTGCAGACTGTAACAACGATCAGATACATTTTATGTTTCCTGATGCTCTCAAAAGACAGCATCCCGCCTAGGATTACAAGCGCTAACGGTGTTGCCATATTTCCAAGTGTTTTAAGTGGTCCCTCAAGGAGCACCGGGAATTTTACCTGCAATAAACTACAGATCATTCCCAATATTCCTGCTATGACAAGCGGGTTCTTCAGAATATTCTTAAAGATCTGCATCTTGTTCACGTTTCCGCCGTTCATCGTCTCAAATAAGATAACTGCAAGCATATTGATCAGCGGCACAACAAATGCCGAAAGTGCACCAACCGTCGCAAGTCCCGTACCACTGCAAAGAGGGGCTGCCACAGCAACCCCAAACAATACAAAATTACTTCGGTAAATTCCCTGTATCACTGTCGCAGCATCACTCTTGTCCGTGATCATTCTCCTTCCGGCAAAATATGTAACGCAAAACAATACAAGTATGGCGATGATTACAAAGCAGAATACATCTGCGCGAAACACTTCATCTATCTTCGCCTCATAGATATTAAAGAAAAGCGACAGCGGAATAAATATCTTAAAGATTGCCGAATTCATTTCCCTGCACGCATGAAGTGAAATCACTCCTGTCTTTCTCAGAGAACTGCCAAGCATCATATAAACGACCAATGGCAGAACGACGCTCGTCGCCAGTCTAAAACTTTCCATCTAACTGTCTCCTTTGATGATTACTCCTGTTTTCCCGTCTGCCCCTCGCTTTTCGAAGCCTTTTCCGGTTCTTTTTTCACCGGCGGCGCTGCATTTACAGCCTCATTATCCACACGGATAAAGTCTCTTGAACGTGAAGACAGGTATTTGTTTGTTGCGAAAAGAATCGCAATTGCTATAACACCAAGCAGGCTGTTGACTGCCGATGAATGATCAATAATAATCTGTCTCGCGATGGCAAATACCAACACTTCAAACACTGTATTCGCCGTGTGGTAATACATCATGCGGATCAGCTCAACACCGATGATCAGATTGAATACGATCTTCAGGAGCTCATCGAATTTCGGGAACGGATCCGCCCCCGGCACACGAATCAGCGATCCGGCAAGCTGAAGACAAAGCAGCGTTACCCCGATTGCCATCATCATCGTGATCATGAATTCCAGAACACCTGCTACATGTGATACAAAAACAGAAATCTTTTCTCTCATACGCCCTCCAAAATATAACCCTTTTTTAAATAATAAACTATACCGGCAAATGTTGTAAAGCATTTCCAAAAAAAGGACCGGTTCTCCCAGTCCTCTACTGCCATATCTCCGGCATCAGTTCCTTATCAATAATATCAAGCATATATGCAAGCTGCTTTACTTCCTCTTCAGAGAATCGCTCTTCTACCCGCTTCATAACCATATCCAGATACGAGTAGCTGATATTATAGTAGCTTAGATATTTCTCTGTCACTTCCAGACGGAACACCCTTTTGTCAACTTCCGACCTTACCTTGCGTACATATCCCTTTTTCACAAGATTATTGATCTTATATGCTGCATTTGGAGATGAGATATTCGCTACTCTTGCAAATTCTTCTACCGTCGGCTTATTCATCGCATAGATGATCTCCATACAGAATGTCTCTACTGTTGTGAGCGATGCTTCCCTGTCCTGCCATTTTTCAAACACCTTCTGATAAAAGTGCAGCTTAAATTTTGTATACACATTTCCAAATGATTCACGTAACATTCTCTTTCCCACCTGACTTCTTTGCAATCAGTGTACCAATTTTACTTCTCAATTGCAAATACAAGTTCTGCGGTGACTGCAACTTTTCCATTGACTGTCGCAGTCGCTTTGCCGATTCCGACTGCGCCTTTGCGGTTGATGATCTCACAATTCAGTTCGAGTACATCTCCCGGGATAACCTGCTGTCTGAATTTCGCATTTCGGATTCCTCCAAACAGTGCGATCTTTCCTTTGTTTTCCTCTTCCGTGAGAAGCGCAACTGCCCCTGTCTGTGCCAGTGCTTCGATGATCAGCACTCCCGGCATCACGTGCTTTTGTGGAAAATGTCCGAGAAACTGCATCTCATTTGCAGTCACACATTTGATTCCTTTTGCATAATTCCCCGGCTCATAATCAACGATCTTATCCACTAATAAAAACGGGTATCTGTGCGGTAAGATCTGCTGTATTTCATTTGAATTTAATTCCATATTTACCTCTTTCCCAATCATTCATATCTGTTTTCAAAGTAATTTCAGCCTTTTAGAAAGTTTTTTATTGCTTTGTATACTTTTTCAATATGATTGTTGCATTGTGACCGCCGAATCCAAGTGAATTGGACATCGCACAGTTTACTGTCTGATTTCTTCCTTCATTTGGAACGATATCGAGATCACATTCCTCATCAGGCACCTGATAATTGATCGTCGCCGGAACATAATCATCGTATATACTGAGCGCAGTGATGATCGCTTCAACCGCGCCGCTTGCGCCGAGAAGATGTCCGGTCATGGATTTTGTAGAACTCATGCAGAGTTTATCTGCGTGCCCGCCAAATGCCTTCTTCACCGCCTGCGTCTCACCTTTATCATTCAGTGCTGTCGATGTTCCGTGTGCATTGATATAGTCAATCTCTTCCGGTGCAACACCTGCATCCTGCATTGCAAGTGTCATACATTTTGCCGCAACCGATCCATCCTCAAGCGGGGCAGTGATATGATGCGCATCACAGTTTGCACCGTATCCTGCCACCTCACAGTAGATCTTCGCACCGCGTTTCACCGCGTGTTCATATTCCTCCAGCATCAGGATTCCTGCGCCCTCACCCATGACAAATCCGCTTCTCTCCTTGTCAAACGGGATGGAAGCTCTTTTCACATCCGTCTGTGTGCTGAGTGCATGAAGCGAAGTAAATCCTCCGATCCCGAGTCTCGTAATGCTTGCCTCTGTCCCTCCGCAGAGCATCACATCACCATAGCCGTCACGAATATAGCGGAACGCATCGCCGACGGCATTTGTTCCGCCCGCACAAGCTGTCACGACACAGTTGCACATACCGCGAAATCCCGTGGCGATCGCAATGTGGCCTGCCGCCATATTAGAGATGGACATCGGGATAAAGAACGGTGTCACCTTGTCAAAGCTCTTCTCATTTCCTTTGATACATTCCCTTTCAATCGTCTCGATTCCGCCGATTCCACTGGATACGATCACACCACAGCGGTCAACATCTACCTTCGTAAGATCAAGCTGTGAGTCCTTCAGCGCTTCCTTCGCCGCGATCATTGCATACTGTGTGAAGCGGTCCATCTTTCTCGTCTCTCTTTTATCCAGAATGGCATTCACATCCAGATCCTTCACTTCACCCGCAAGTGTTACCTTGCGTCCTTCTGTATCGAATCTTGTGATCGGAGCGATTCCGCATACTCCTTCTTTGACGCTTTTCCATGTCTCTGACACGCTGTTTCCGATCGGAGTAACTGCTCCCATTCCGGTAATTACAACTCTTCTCATATTGCCATACCTCCATCTACAGAAATAACCTGACCGGTAATGTATCCTGCTCCGTCTCCGGCAAGAAATGATACCACTTCCGCGATATCTTCCGGCATTCCAAGCTCTCTCATTGGGATCTCTGCGAGCATCTTTTCTCTTGCGCTTTCCGGGATCGCATCTGTCATCTGTGTTTTGATCATTCCCGGTGCCACTGCATTTACTGTGATCTTTCTTGAGGCAAGCTCTTTTGCAAGTGATTTTGTCATTCCGACAACTGCTGCTTTTGTAGCAGCATAATTCACCTGTCCTGCATTTCCGTGAAGGCCTACGACACTGCTCATGTTGATGATGCGTCCCTGTTTCTTTCGAAGCATCAGTCTTGAGACCGCTCTCATCATATAAAAGGAACCCTTCAGATTCACATCAACGACCGCATCGAGATCTTCATCCTTCATCTTCATAAGAAGTGCATCCTTCGTGATCCCCGCATTGTTTACGAGCACATCGATTTGTCCATCTCCGAATTCAAGTGCCTCTTTCACAAGTTTCTCACACTCTGCCGATGAACTCACATCCGCCTGAACTGCATATGCTCTGATTCCTTCTGCCTCGCACAGCTTTACAGTCTCATCAGCAGCTTCTTTCCCTCTCTGGTAATTAAACACAATATCCATTCCATCTTTTGCAAGACGCACACAGATCGCTCTTCCGATTCCTCTGCTGCCTCCTGTCACCAATGCTGTTTTTCTTTCACTCATTTATGATTCCTCTCATTCCCCGAGAAGCTTTTCAAAATCTTCAACGGTCTCAATTGTATGAACAGTTACCTTCTTTTTCATCTCTTTTGCACATTTACGGACAAAGCCTGCCAGTGTATTTCCCGGTCCGATCTCAATAAACAGATCCGCATCTTCTTCAAGTACTCTTTTGATGGATTCCTCCATACGCACACTGTTCTGTACCTGATTTACAAGCATTTCCTTCAGGTCATCACCTGACTGATAATAGTCCCCTGTATAGTTCAGGACGACCGGGATCTGTGGTTCTTTCATCTCCATTTCCCCCAGATACCCGGCAAGCGCTTCACCCGCCGGTTTCATATATTTTGTATGGAACGGCCCACTCACATTGAGACGGATACAGCGCTTTGCACCTTTCTCTTTCAATGCAGCTTCCACCGCACATACCGCAGCCTCATCTCCACACACAACATACTGTCCCGGACAGTTATAGTTTGCTACAGTCACATAACCTTTGTTCAGATTCTCGTCACAAGTCTCTTTTACGGTCTGAGCATCTGCTCCAAGGATCGCGCTCATCGCACACTCCATTCCTTCTGCTGACTTCGCCATCACACTTCCACGGAACTTTGTGAGTTCAATATACTCTTTTGCTCCGAACACAGATGCCGCATACAATGCACCATATTCTCCAAGACTCAAACCAAGTGCAGCGGAAGGTTTGATTCCTTTTTCTCTCAGAAGCTCTGTCACTCCTGCCGCGAACACCGCCATACACGGCTGTGTATATTCTGTCTTCGATAATTCTTCCATCGGACCTTCGTGCATCAATGCTTTGTGGTCAAACTCAAATGCTGCTGCATCTGCAACATTGCGGTATGTCTCATATGTTTCATAAAAGTCTTTGCCCATTCCGACTTTCTGAGCACCCTGTCCGGCATATAAAAAAATATATTTCACGTTATTCTCCCATCTGATACAGTTCATCCATCAGTTCACGGACTGTCTGTATCCTGTTAATTCGATCTGCATTTTCTCCTGTAAAGAAAAGTCCGTCTTCCCAGTTTCCTCTGACCGCCTCGATCAATGCCCTGCTGATGCAGTACGGAATGCGATCTCCCTTTTTGCATTTTGTGAGACAGTTGCTGCATCGCTTCGCCGGAAATGCTTCTCCGGTCCCGATCCTTTCAAGGAGCGGGCTTACGATTGCTCTCGCCGGCATACCGACCGGACTCTTGATGATCCTGATATCCTCTTTCTTCGCATTTACGATCGCCTGTTTGAACACTTCGGAGGCGTCACATTCCTCCGTTGCAATGAATCTTGTTCCGACCTGAACACCCGCCGCGCCAAGCGAAAGAAAATGCTTCACATCTTCTCCCGTAAAAACACCGCCTGCCACAAACACCGGGATGTCAGACGTTTGCAGTGCCTCTTCGATCTCCTGAAAGATCTCATCGTTCGTCTTCGCTGTGCCATTTATCAGATCTTCTTCCGAAAATCCGAGATGTCCTCCTGCCATTTTCCCTTCCATCACAAAGAAATCCGGCAGAATTCCATATTTCTTTTCATACTTCCTGCACAGGATGACCGCTGCTTTCGCACTCGAAACGATCGGTGCACAGAGCGTATCTGTTCCTTTCGTATGTTCCGGGAGCGAGAGCGGAAGCCCTGCTCCCGAGATAATCGCATCTGCCCCGGCTTCTACCGCACACGCACAGTACGCATCATAATTTGTGACTGCTGCCATGATATTCACACCGACGAGCCCATTTCCTTCGGCGCTCTCTTTCGCCTTACGGATTTCTCTTTTCAAAGCTCTCAGATTCGCCTGCAGCGGATCTTTGTCAAAATCCGGCTCGTTAAACCCACAGTTTACGGCGCTCACGACTCCCATTCCGCCGCATTTTGCGACGGCACCTGCAAGCTTTGAGAGCGAAACACCGACTCCCATTCCGCCCTGAATAACAGGGACCGGAAGTATCTTATCTCTAATCTTCATCCAGATCACCCGCAAGCTTCTTCACAGTTTCTTTGTACTGCTCATACATTTCCTCGAAGATCACACGGATCGGTCTGATCTCATGGAGCTGACCTGCGACCTGTCCTGCCATCAGCGAACCGGTCTTTGTATCTCCTTCGAACACAGCTCTTCTGAGTGAGCCGAGCGTGAACTTCTCAAGTTCCATCTTGTCTGCGCCGGCCTTTTCCTGTTTCACGTACTCTCTCGCCATCGCATTTTTCAGGATTCTCACCGGTGTTCCGGCGATGCGCCCCGTTACGATCGTATCGTTGTCTTTTGCTTTCAGGACTGCCGCTTTATAATTCTCATGGATCGGACATTCCTCTGACGCAAGCAGACATGTTCCGATCTGGACGCCGATACATCCGAGCGCAAATGCGGCCGCGAGCTGTTTACCTCCCGCAATACCACCGGCTGCGATCACCGGAATATCAAGCGCTTCTTCCATCTGCGGGATGAGCGCCATCGTCGTCATCTCACCAACATGACCGCCGCTTTCTGTACCCTCCGCGATCACACCGTCCACACCGGATCTTTCCATACGCTTCGCCAGAACGGTACTGGAGACAACCGGAAATACTTTCATTCCGTGCTCCTTCCACATCGGAATATATTTTCCCGGGTTTCCCGCTCCCGTCGTCACGATTTTGATATCTTCCTCCACAAGAAGCTCTGCCATCTCATCTACACACGGATTCATTAGCATCAGATTCACACCAAACGGTTTGTCTGTGAGCCGTTTCGCTGTGCGAATCTCCTCTCTTAACATCTCCGTGTTCATCCCGCCGGCACCGATCAGCCCCAGACCGCCTGCATTACTTACAGCGGCCGCGAATGTTCCTGTCGCAATATTTGCCATTCCACCCTGAATAAACGGGTATTCGATTCCTAACATTTCATTTAATTTCATACCAAGCTCCTCTATATCTGCAGAAATGTACCGCCCCATGTGAGCCCTGCTCCAAAGCCTACACAGACGATTTTCATTCCCTCTTTCAACTCTCCCAGTTCCATCAGTTCATCTATCACCATCGGAATACTCGCTGCGGATGTATTTCCGTATCTTTCCAGATTCATATAAAATTTCTTTTCCTGACCCGGATATTTTTTCTTCACATGGTCAATGATTCTTGCATTTGCCTGATGACAGATCACATAGTCGATCTCATCCATGGAAATCTTCTGTTCCCTCAATATGCGGTCAATCGATTCCTTTAATGTGGAGACCGCAAATTTAAACACTGAATTCCCCTTCATATGAATGTACATCTCATCCTGTCCGACGCCTTTACAGCTCAGGACTTCCGCATCTCCGTCACATCCGCTGTGGTGAAAATACGGCGTATCTGCCGCCTCTATGAGCGCCGCTCCTGCTCCGTCTCCAAACAGAATACACGTCGAACGGTCTGTATAATCGACGATCCTCGACAGCTGTTCGGCACCGATCACAAGCACATATCTGTCCTCATGTGCAAGGAGAAAATTCCTGCCGACATCCATGGCATACAAAAATCCGGAACATGCAGCCGCAAGGTCAAATGCCATGACATCTGTTCCAAGTCCAAGTTCCTTTGCCACAAGACATGCCACGGAAGGGAAACTGTAATCTCCTGTCGATGTCGCAACGATGACAGCACCGATCCTGTTCGCCGGATTTCCGGCCCTCTCCATCGCTTTTCCCGCCGCACTGACCGCTAACGACACACAGGACTCTTCTTTGCAGATATGCCTGCTGCGGATCCCGGTTCTTGTCCTGATCCACTCATCACTCGTCTCGACGAGTTCACTCATCTTCTCATTGTCATAGCATGTCTCCGGCACGGCACTTCCTGTTGATATGATGTGTATCCCTTTCAATGCGCCCCTCCGTCTATCATTCTGTATTTCTTATACCGCATCGTTACAAGCGAGCCGGATTTTATCTTTCCCAGCTCTTTCAGCTCTCTTAACAACATACGGTCCATTGTCTCAAACATCTTTTTATTCTCCGGGATCACCTCATCGATGAGCCCCATCTCTTTCAGTTCTTCCGATGTGATCTTCATCACATCACTCGCCTGCGGTGCACGCTTCGCATCTTTCCAGAGGATCGTTGCAAATCCTTCCGGTGACAGGATCGAATAGACCGCATTTTCAAGCATCCATACCCGGTCTGCCGTGGCAAGCGCAAGCGCTCCTCCACTGCTTCCTTCTCCCGTGATGATCGCGATCGTCGGCACCTTCAGACTGCTCATAAGCGCGATGCTCTCCGCGATCGCATTGCTCTGTCCGTTGCTCTCCGCATCGATTCCCGGGTACGCTCCCGGCGTATCGATCAGCGTGATAACCGGGCGTGAGAATTTCTCCGCCTGTCTCATGAGCCTGCTGGCCTTCCGATAGCCTTCCGGGGAGGTCATTCCAAAATTGTATGTAATATTTTCCTCTGTCGTCTTCCCCTTTCGGTGTCCGATCACAGTAACCGGTATGCCATGAAACATCGCAATTCCGCCAACGATACTCTTATCGTCCCGAAACAGACGGTCCCCTTTCAGCTCCACGAAATCGTCAAACAGCTCGTGGATGTAATCCATCACCGAAGGACGGTCCTTGCTCCTGGCAAGCCGGACTCTTTCATATGATGTCAGTTTCTTTTTTGCCATCTTGCTGATTCCTTTCTCACCTCTGACTAAGCCTCATGCATCTTCAAAATCTTCGAAATGACCGTCTTCTGATCTTTTCTCTCCAGAATCAGATCGATCATTCCATGCTCCTCCAGAAATTCTGCTCTCTGAAATCCTTCCGGAAGCTTCTGTCCGATCGTCTGCTCGATCACACGCGGTCCCGCAAAACAGATCAGCGCCCCCGGCTCCGCAATATTGATATCTCCAAGGCTTGCGAAGCTGGCACTCACACCTCCGGTCGTAGGATTTGTCATTACGGAGATAAATAAGCCTCCCTGAGCCTTGAATTTCTGGATCGCCGCGGATGTTTTCGCCATCTGCATGAGAGAAAACAATCCCTCCTGCATCCTCGCACCGCCGCTCGCAGAATAAATGATCAGCGGAATGCTTTTCCTTCTCGCATGTTCCGCAAGTCTTGCGATCTTCTCTCCCACAACGGTTCCCATGCTTCCCATCAGGAAATCCGCATCCAGAACACCGATCGCCGCTTTCTGCCCGTCGATCTCGCACACGCCCGTGATAACCGCATCTGCATTTCCTGTTTTTTTCTGATTTTCTTTCACCTTTGACAGATACTTTGGAAACTGGAGCGGATCCTTTGTCTTCATGTTCTTATCCATCTCCACAAAGCTTCCCTCATCCGCAAGCATATGAATCCGGTCTTTCGGTGCCACCATAAGATACGCTCCGCACTCCGGACAGATCCAGTGATGACACTCGAATTCTGTATCCGGGAGCACTGACCCACACTTTTTGCACCGGATATTCTCTGTAACACTTCCCTGTCTTATTTTCTTCAGAAAATCCCATCTCTGTTTTCGCTGTGTAAATATTGCACTAATGTCCATTGCTATTCATTCCTTCTTCCAGCCAGGTATTGATCTGCTCGTGATAACTGTCCCAGAAACCTGTGTGATACGTTCCCTTGATAAACTCCGGATGATACGTCAGCAGATGCATGAATTCTGCATTTGTCTTCACACCGTCAATGATCAGCTCTTCCAACGCCCTTCGAAGCCTTCGGATCGCTTCCATTCTCGTCGCACCTTTTACGATGATCTTTGCGATCATGGAATCGTAAAAAGGACTCACCTCATATCCGTCAAACAGATGACTCTCGATACGCACACCGAATCCTGCCGGGAAATGAATCGACTTTACGACTCCCGGCGACTGCGCATTGATACGGCACTCAATCGCATGTCCGTCAAATGTCAGACTTTCCTGCTCCAGATTTAATTTCATCTTCGCAGCAACACGGATCTGCTCTTTGATCAGGTCTACTCCTGTGATCATCTCTGTAACCGGATGTTCGACCTGAATTCTCGTATTCATCTCGATGAAATAGAAGTGCTTCTGATCATCTACGACGAACTCGATCGTTCCGGCGCTGGAATATCCGGCGGCTCTTGCTGCCCTGACTGCTACGGCACCCATTTCTTCACGCATATCGTCATCCAGAATCTTTGACGGTGATTCCTCCAGAAGCTTCTGATTATTTCTCTGGATCGAACAGTCCCTTTCCCCAAGAAAAATGACATTTCCAAAGTCATCCGCCAGAATCTGCATCTCGATATGATGCGGATTCACGATCAACTTCTCCATATACATATCGTCATTGCCAAACGCCGCAAGCGCCTCCGCCTTTGCGGTCCGGAAGGCTTTCTTAAGCTCTTCTTTGGAATAAGCTCTTCTCATTCCCTTACCGCCGCCTCCTGCGGAAGCCTTCAGAAGAACGGGATAACCGATCTTCTCTGCGAGCTCCTCTGCCTCTTCCTCTGTCCGGATCAGATCCTCTGATCCCGGAACGACAGGGACGTCATTTTCCATCATCAGTTTTCTCGCTGACTGCTTATCCCCCATCTTCTCGATCACTTCCGGCTTCGGTCCGATAAATACAAGATTATTTTCTTCGCATTTTCTCGCAAACGCAGCATTCTCCGACAGGAATCCATACCCCGGATGGATCGCACCACATTCATACTGAAGGGCGATCTGGATCAGCGCATCCTGGTTCAGATAACTCTCCGCCGCCTTCGCCGGTCCGATACAGACCGCTTCATTTGCAAACATGATCGGCAGCGATTTCTCATCAGCTGTCGAGTACACAACGACCGTTTCAATTCCCATTTCTCTGCAGCATCTGATGATACGCACAGCGATCTCGCCTCTGTTGGCAATCAAAATTCGTTTAAACATTTACACTCTCCTGTTTAACGGAACGTAAGAAGTGTCTGGTTATACTCGACAAGCGCCGCATCCTCTGCCAGAATCTCCTCCACGATT
The DNA here is from genome assembly GCA_030526265.1 of Eubacteriales bacterium. GTDB lineage: Bacteria > Bacillota > Clostridia > Lachnospirales > Lachnospiraceae > Claveliimonas. Next base: position 80,182 of record JAUNDE010000004.1, read on the forward strand.
CCGTCTTCCTTCGCGGTAATCTCATTCATTACCTTCATCGCTTCAATGATTCCAATGATATCGCCCTTTGCAATCTTCTGACCCGCTTCGACATATGGCTTTTCTCCCGGTGCTGCCGCACGGTAGAAGATTCCCACGAGCGGAGCTTTCAGCTCTTTTATTTCCGCTTCAGACACATCCCGTTTCTGATCTGTAGCTACAGTATTTTCTTTCACAGACAGTGCTTCACACCCATTTGCCCCGGCCGCCACAGGTGTCGAAACAACCGGCTGCATCACCACGCCATCGTTTCCCTTTTCCAGTTTCAAATGAGTTCCCTGGTAATCAAGCTCAAGCTTCGTTGCCGATGAGCTTTCAAACCGGTCCCACAATCCATAAATCTCTTTTAATTCCATTGATCTGCTCTATCCTGAATTATTCTTATTTATTAGCGTCGATATAGTTTACGATGTTTTCTACTGTTACGAATGTCTCCAGCGCTTCCTCTTCGATCGTAAGACCAAACGCTTCCTCAAGAGCCATGCTTACTTCCATCGCGTCGAGAGAATCAATCCCAAGATCCTCTTTCAGATTCGATGTGAGGCTGATATCTCCTGCCTCGCAATTGACTGTTTCTGCAATAATCTCTTTTACTTTTTCAAAACTCATTTCTGTAATCTCCTTTTACATTTCTAATCTCATATTTCTTCTTATTCAAATTATTTACTTAAATATATTTAGATAAATAATTTGAACGAATAATACAATACATTTGTTAATTTGTCAACAAATTGTTTAAAATTAATATTTTTATAAGATTTATAATCCAGAAATAATCCTGACACAGACTGTGTTACGCAGAGACGAGATACGCTCTGCGCATCTCGCTCTGATTAGCGGTCGGCAAATGCCATTTCGTGCAAGCACGATGTCACTTGCCTCGTCGCCATAACAAAAAACCCCTTCACCGGAATTTTCCGGTAAAGGGGCATAGATTATAGTTTTGTCGGACAAAAGGAGGATCTTCACTCCCACTGAGATAAATTTCTTATTACTCACTACTTATAGAAGAGGAAGTCTTCTTCGACCGAAATAAAAACAGTGCGATCCATCCCGCGGCGATCCCCGCCAGGACGCCACAGCTGTCAAGCAGTACATCCGAGATCTGGCCGGACCGTCCCGGCACGAAGAGCTGATGAAATTCATCGCTGCATGCATACAATACACCGATCGCGATGCAGCAGATGATCCTCTTTCTCTCTCCTCCTGCATGATCGCACAGTGCCGCGACAAGCAGAAATCCCAGAATCGCATATTCCGCTGCGTGGGCACATTTTCTCACCGGATAGTCAATTCTTTCTGCAAAATCAGTCTGTCTCTCCTCCGGCCAGTCATCGTACCCGTCCACAAAATAATGACCGATCACCTTGCCTACGGAATGGCTCATCTCTGCCGATTCATCTGCCGAATTGGCAGAGAACCAGAAGATGACCGCCATCCATATGATTGTTAATATTGTAAATATGATCTTTCTCATTTGACACCTCGAGCTTTCGTACTTTTCAACACACTTATAGTTTTCATACACCGTCCTGCATATATCCGATATCCTCACAGACTACAGATTCTGTGAAATTATATCATAATTATGAGCATATGACTACGGATTCGCATTCTATGGTATCTTTACATTTCCAGCTGAAAAAAGTACAATACTAATCGTAGATGACTACAGAAAATATTATAGATAAGAAAAGGATGGGATCAGTCTTGAATATGAATGTATATATGCCAACCCGCCTGTTCACAGGCAGGGATTGTGTAAAAAATCATGCAGATCAGTTTGGTAAACTTGGAAAGAAATGCCTGATCATGACGGGAAAGAATGGCGCAAAGGCGTGTGGCGCTCTCGATGACGTGACAGCCGCACTCGATTCACAGAATATCATCTGGGAACAGTTCGACGGAATCGGACAGAATCCGAAATTAACCGACTGTATGACAGCGGCAGAGAAGGCAATCGCCATGGGTGCAGAATTCATCATCGGCATCGGCGGCGGTTCTCCTCTTGATGCTGCCAAGTGTGCCTCTGTCCTCGCCGCAAACGAGGGAATGACACAGACAGAGCTCTACAGCCTGAAATGGCCGCAGAAACCTCTCCCTTGCGTGGCAATCGGAACAACCGCAGGAACCGGAAGTGAAGTGACAAAGGTTTCTGTCATTACGATTCCGGAAGGGCTGAAAAAAAGCTTTCATCACGAAGATGTATTTCCGGTTGTTTCCTTCGGAGACCCGAAATACACACAGACACTTCCGGATATCTTCACTCGCTCAACCGCGATCGATGCACTGGCTCACTGCGTGGAGAGCTATTTCACCCGTCAGGCAAATGAAATCTCTCAGTGCTACAGCATCCGCGGAATCCGAATCATCATGGAACAGTTCAAAAAAATGCTTGCAGATCCGGAAGGAGAACTTTCCTTTGAAGACCGCGAGGCTTTATACAATGCATCTATTTACGGAGGTCTTGCAATCAATGTGACCGGAACATGCATGCCACATGCCATGGGTTATATGCTTTCCGAGCGACATGGCGTACCGCATGGAACAGCATGTGCAAAATACCTTCCTGCATTTCACGAGCACAACAAACGTGTCGTACCGGAGCTCACTGCCAGATTCTTTGATGAGATCGGCTGTGATGAAGAGACATACCTGCGCATCATTCGCGCTGTCACACCGGACTTCCCGGTCGAGATGACTCCTCAGGATGTAGCGGACGCTCACTTCCGCTGGATTGGCAACGGAAGTATCGCGAAGAGCTGGGGTGAGATCACACCGGAAATGTGCGACGAGATCCTGACAGAGCTGTTTGTAAAATAACACAAAATCCATCATTATAATACATACAATCGAGTAGGAGGGGATTTTGATTAAATCCCCGACCTCTCACACCACCGTGCG
>JAUNDE010000081.1 GCA_030526265.1 Eubacteriales bacterium
GAGGGCATGTATATAATATGCCGATGGAGATCAGAAGTAATTTTCTGGCGAAATAGAAATTAGACAAATTGCGATTTGTCGGGATTCCTGAACTCAACACAAACCACCATCAATGTTGTTCAGTTTCTCTTTCTTTGCTGGTATTATTAAGCCATCAAATGAAGGAGGCAATCAGCCATGAATACAGATAAAATTTACGCAGAACAGCTTGCCAACGAATATGCACCCAAGGACACTTCTAAGGTGGTTGCCCTTCGCAAGCTGGACGCAAAAGCCAAGCTACCTGCCACCGTTTTCACCTACACCTTCGGCATTATCGCTGCATTAATAGCCGGTGTAGGGATGTGCCTTTCCATGAAGGTTATCGGCAGTGGTACGACCGCCATGTTCGTTCTCGGTGTGATCGTCGGCATTATCGGGCTGCTGGGTATGGGTGTCAATTATCCCATCTACAAAAAGTTGTTGGCGCAGGGCAAGCAGAAATACGCTTTTGAGATCATGGAACTGGCGAAAGAGATTAGCGAGAAGTAAAGCGTGGAATTGTCATTTTGATTTCCGTTATCATGCTGCTACATAGCAGAAAATCACGAAAGAAGGTGGAACCGATTGAATAAATCAGAAAGCAAATATTTCTCTACTGCTGCCAGAATGGACGAAGCATTTTTGACGCTTCTCGAAAAGAAAAACTTTACTTATATCACGGTAAAGGAGATCTGCGAGGCGGCGGGAGTTAACCGTTCCACATTCTATCTTCACTATGAAACTATGGCAGACCTGCTCTTGGAGAGCGTCAGCCACATGAACGAACAGTTCCTTGCCTACATGACAAAGGATTCAGAAACCTTTGTCACAAAGATGAGGGATTGTCCATTGGATGAATTGTATCTCATCACGTCGGAGTATCTGACACCTTACCTCGGTTACATTGAAACGCACAAGCGGCTGTTCCGCACAGCAACGGAAAATGCGGCGGTGCTGGGGATGGACAAAAGCTATGACAGGATGTTCCGCCATGTGTTTACACTGATCTTTGACCGCTACGGCATACCACAGCAGGACAGGCGTTATATTATGGCATTTTACATTCAAGGACTGATGGCAATTATTTCGGAATGGCTCAGGAATGACTGTGCCGATCCCATTGCGTATGTTGTAGATATGATTCAGCGGTGTGTAAAACGTCGCAGGGAGGAACTATGAAAGCTGGTATCTATTTAGGAAAAGAACACATTGAAATTCGAGAGCTACCGCTGCCGGAGGTCGGAAACAATGATGTGCTGGTGCAAAATCTTTATTCCAGCGTCTGCGGCACGGATGTGGCTGTTTTCACCCACGGTCCGAATACAGGTCACAAGGTTACAGTCGGAGGCGAGTTCGGACATGAGACCATATCCCGTGTGGTAAAGGTCGGGAAGGACGTCACCGATTTTACTGTTGGCGAACGGGTATATCCCTACCCACGCTATGCCAAGGGAGACACGAAACGAGCCGGAACCATTGGCGGCTTTTCGGAGTATATCTTGATTCCCAACGCCAAGCGAAACCACTCCCTTTACGCTGTGGACGAGCGTATCTCCGACAGGCTGGCAAGCCTGATTGAGCCGTTTACCGTGGGCTGTCGAGCTGCCCGTCGGGGTATGATCCCCTGCGACAAGGAACAGTATTCCGTAGGACAGAACGCTGTGGTGTTTGGCTGCGGAACCATCGGCATTGCCGCCGCAGTTGCATTCAAGCAATTCGGCATGGATAAAGTGATGATTTGTGACCGCTCTGATTTCCGTCTGAAACTGTCGGCAGAGCTGGGCTTTGCGGTCTGCAATACGGCGGTAGAGGATTTTGAAAAAAAAGCTGTTGATTATTTCGGTACAGCTCCGTCTTTGAATGGTGCCGCTGCCAATATTGATTGCTGGTTGGATGCCGCTGGTGCTAAGAGCGTTTTGGACGATTTTCTTCGGTTTGGCAAAATTGAAAGTCGTTTTGTTTCCGTGGCGGTTAATAACGAGCCCCGCACTATCGATCTGCTCCACATGACCTACGCTCAGCAGAGCATCATCGGTTCCGGTGGCTATATGCCGGAGGATGTGCGGGACGTGCAGGAAATGATGGCAAGCGGCAAGTGGGATCTGGAACACATCATCACCCATGAATTTCCGTTGGATGAATTGGAACAAGCCATCTGTATGGCGGGGGATGTTGACCACGCCGGAAATGTGGTCATAAAAATGTAAGAATGAAATCCGTTCCACAACTTCAAGTTTGTAGAGGACTCAATGAATCCTTGTAATATTGGGCGTTGCATGAATGTTAATTTGTGTTGCTTGATGTATTGAGGGCTAATCAGTATGCTAGTTTTATCAAACGAAAGGAGCAACTAGAGATGCTTGGTGAAAATATAAAAACTTATCGACAGAAAAAAGGATATACACAGGAAGAGGTTGCCAACAGACTTCATGTGACAAGACAGACTATTTCAAAATGGGAGAAAAACTATTCGGTTCCAGATGCTGAAGTACTTGTAAAATTAGCAGATGTATTAGAGGTTCAAACAAGTCAGTTGCTTGGAGTAAAGGCAGATAGTGATGTGCAAACAACAGAAGAAAAACAGAATGCTTATGCAGAGCAACTAGCACATATTGCTGAACAGATGGCAGTCAGAAATCGTCAAAGTAAAAGAATATGGAAAACGATAGGAATAGCGTTTGCAGTAATCATTGTTGTATGTATTATTCTTATAGTTATGAATATTGCATTTTTTTCTGTTTATCCGACTACAGAGGATGTTCGGACATACGAAGAGACTATTATGTTCGAAGAGTAGAGTTCCAAATTCCAGTTTGTTGAATTATAATAAAAAAATCAGGACGTTGGGGATTGAAAACCTACGTCCTGATTTTTTACTACCTATCCTTAATATACACCTCAATCAATTTATTCAAGGACACTTCAAACCTTTTATCGTCTTCTTCCGTCCTTTTTGACGAACCTTTCAAATGATGTTTTTTCTTTGCGTTTCTGGCTTTCTTCGCCAAATGTCGTTCCATCAGCATCTGATCTATATTTTCATCTGTATACCATTTACCACTCTGATGGATACCATATGCACCTTTACCCAGAATCATAGCCGCTACTCCATAAT
>JAUNDE010000082.1 GCA_030526265.1 Eubacteriales bacterium
GATTGTATGTCGATTGATGCTCATAAAAACTAACATTCATATCAATCATAAATGAAGCATCATTTCGGATGGAAAGCGACACACTGCCATTCATATCATGTTCTTTAAGGACTTCTGCTGCTAATGTGGTATAAAAAGCATGAATCCTTTTAGATATTCAAGATATGATTTAGACACGCATGAAAGAGCAAAAGAAAAAGATGCTTTTGAGATAAGTTTAGCATCCCAAAAACATCTTTTCAACTTATTCAAACTGGAATTGTCAGTCTTTTTTGTCATCAATAATTGCAACAAGTAAACCAACCGCACCTACTGCCAATGTAAGCAACTCCATTCCTGAACTACACATTTGCAGTAAAATAGCAAACAACAAAATAGCGATACCTTTATTCTTCATACAATCACACGCCTTTATCCCTTTCTATTTCTCTCTCAGACATTTTTTCTATAGTCTTTTCAGCACCACCGCCACTAAAACATGTAAATACAGCTAATCTCTTTCCCTGCATATCCATTCTCAGCGAATCAGTTCTACTAATCTCTGAATATGCACTTCCATTATATCAATACATGGAACAGGAGATATCTCTTCATTGATTGCAAGGGGCAATTCCTTTTTGAATGAAAGCATTACTTAAATATTCTTTTTCCATTGTAAAGCTTGTCCCCAGAAGCTCAACCCGTCGATAGCCTTTTGAAAAAACATATGAATCCAATTTTTTTCACTTCAAAACATCTCCCTCATTCGGTGAAATCACAAATGTCACCTTTCTTACCTTCCTGCCCTCGGCCGGTTTGTTTGGCATATATCTCTGAATCAATTCGCCGTAGGCCTTGATAAATTCCATCATTTCCTCATCACTCATCATAAGCGAAGCGGATCCAACAGTAAGAAGATCTCTTTGCGGATCCGGATCCTCTCCGTTGAAATAACGGTGAAAGTCTCCCTGCAGTCCCATCAGTGCCGACTGAATCAGACTGTTGTATTCTTCATTGGTATCTCCATAAGGTCTCTGCGGAGCAATGGCATACGTCTTTTCCATAGAACCGCGTTTGAATTCTTCCTTTACCACAGTTATGATTTCCGCATCCAGAAGCACTTTTATATGACGATAAAGGCTGGCTCTCGGAATATCCGGCAATTCCTCCCCTATTTCGGCAGAGGTTGCCTCTTTTTTTATCATGATAACCTGCATGATCCGCTGACGCGTGGCATTCATACAGGCTTCCATATAATCTTTTTTCATATCTGCTCTCCACTCGTTTTTCTTACGTCTTCAGACGATGGTACAACCTGTTCACAATGATTTTTTTCAATTGATCTATCGCTTTCGTCAAGATGATCTGTCAAGTGAATTATAACACACAAAGCAGTATTATTTTAGATATGAAATGAATTCCAAAATGTCCTAACATTGCATACTGAATGCCATACTTGCGAAACCACCTTCCAAAGAACAAGGCAAATGAACCATTCAGCAGAAAACAGCGAAACAGAATCAATCCGGTGATTCTTCCAAAAAACATCTGTGTTGCAGGGAGGTGACCTGCAGAAAATACAAGCGCTGCAATTACGTTTGCCGTAATAAAAATCCAGACCGGTATTTCTCTTTTATCTTTTTTTCTCGCGAAAATCATCACCAGAATCAGTGCGATGAGTCCCATGAAAAACCAGCGAAGCAAGATCTCCTCGATCACTGCTCCATAGGTTAATGAACTGATAAAGTATGCCACACTGATTCCTTTTTCATAATCTACTGCCACTTCCGGAATCAGGCGTCCCATTACAAAGTAATCCGCAGCAAACATAAGCCCAAGAGCAACGATAACAGGACATACCTTTGCGAGAACTTTCTTCTCAAACCGGAAAGGCTTCATAAGCCCCAGACGATCCACGATGAAGTAACCGACAACCCATCCAGACAACGAGTAAACCAAAGTCTGAATCATAGTGACCGCGATCAGCGCCTGATAACTTCCCAATTGGGCAATGGCCGATTCAATAATCTCTGGAGTCGAATGTTCAAAGGTGTACATCCCAACAGTAATACCACCAATAACTGCAAACGGTAAAATCACCAGATATGTTTGCAGTGCCTTTTTTAATGTTAACCTGATGTATTGTTTCATGATCATTTCCTCCTGCTCAAATACGATTGTTTTAACCATTCTCATTATTGAGATTAGTTATATATTTATACTAATCTCATTTTTGAGGATTAGTCAAGAGGATTATCATTTTCCTGTACACATTGTACTTCAAATTGATGCTCTAAATCATTTTTGTATCAATCCTAAAATAATTGACCCGGAAGTTTCAATTTTTCCTTAACCGGAAACTCTTTATCAAATAGTTCCACATCTGCCTTATCCACAAAGTATCCCTGTGGTGTCGCATACTCACCTGTAATTCCATCTAAATATCCCGGAATTAATTCCTTACACAAAAAGAACGATGCATCTTCACCTTCCGGCAGACCATGATAACGAATGCCGAAGGTACTTGCCGGGGCAAATCCACTCTTTCCGTAAAAGTCAATGTTGCCTTCAAAACATACAGCGCCGCAGCCAAGCTCCTTCGCTTTTTCCAACGAGTAATCTAATAAAAGCTTTCCATATCCCTTTCTTTTAAGTTCAGGGGTAATACAGATTGGTCCCATTGTCATGATTGGTATCTCTCTGCCATCATCAGCCTTGATATTCGCTTTCATAAACATGTTCTGACCAATCAGCTTGCCGTCCTCTTCCATAACAAAATCAAGTTCCGGAACAAATGCAGGATCATTCCGAAGCTGGTTCAGAACATAATGCTCCATGCATCCCGGACGATATACATTCCAGAAACTTTCTCTTACCATATTTTCCACTTCGCGATATTCTTCTTTTTTCTCTAAACGTATCATAATATGATCAGTATTCATACATATCCTCCTCTTCGTTATGCAGCCATTCTATAACCTCCCCTAAGGGGACGAGTCGAATATATTATTTCTGCACATATTTCATCGGTGTAAATCTGATGCCGTTCACCGTCTGTTCCTGATCCATCGCTTCAAAACCAAGATGTCTGTATATCTCCACTGCATATGGCGAAGAATTTACAGTAAA
>JAUNDE010000005.1 GCA_030526265.1 Eubacteriales bacterium
GGACTTGAACCGCCGACCTCCGCCTTACCAAGGCGACGCTCTACCGACTGAGCCAAGGCAGCATGCATATTACCTGCAACGTGATTAATATACAATATTTCAGGTATATTTGTCAATGAAGAAGTTTTTTGTTGTCGGTATTTTCGTTGTATGTTAAGATTAAAACCATGAAATGAATATGAGGAGGACAACATGGGAGAAGAAGTTGTTTCAAAAAATTTTATAGAGCAGGAAATTGATAAAGACCTTGCAGAAGGCGTATATTCAGAAGTCTGCACGAGATTCCCGCCGGAACCGAACGGATATCTGCATATCGGACATGCGAAGTCGATTCTTTTGAATTCCGGACTTGCTAAGAAATATAACGGAACATTCCATTTGAGATTTGATGATACGAATCCAATGAAAGAGGACATGGAATTTGTTGAGTCTATCAAGAAGGACGTGGAATGGCTCGGAGCAGATTTCAAAGATCATCTTTATTTTGCGTCTGATTATTTCGAGATAATGTATGAGTGTGCTGTAAAGCTGATCAGAAAAGGGAAAGCATATGTATGTGATCTGAGTGCTGATGAGATCAGGGAGTACAGAGGAACACTTACAGAGTCGGGAAAGAACAGCCCGTACCGTGATCGTTCCGTAGAAGAGAACCTTGAGCTTTTCGAAAATATGAAAAATGGCATGTATAAAGATGGAGAGAAGGTGCTTCGTGCCAAAATCGATATGGCATCACCGAACATCAACATGCGCGACCCGGTCATCTATCGTGTGGCACATATGACACATCACAATACCGGAGATAAATGGTGTATTTATCCAATGTATGATTTCGCACATCCTATAGAAGATGCAATTGAGAAGATCACACATTCCATCTGTACATTGGAATTTGAGGATCACCGTCCACTCTATGACTGGGTTGTAAGAGAATGCGAGTTTGACCCTGCGCCAAGACAGATCGAGTTTGCGAAGATGTATCTGACAAATGTTGTTACAGGAAAACGATATATTAAGAAACTGGTACAGGATGGGGTCGTTGATGGATGGGATGATCCGCGTCTGGTAACGATCGCGGCACTCAGAAGACGTGGATTCACACCAGAATCACTGAAGATGTTTATCGAATTATGTGGTGTATCCAAATCTCAGGGATCAGTGGATTATGCGATGCTCGAGTATTGTATCCGGGAAGATCTTAAGCTTAAGAAATCCCGTATGATGGCAGTGCTTGATCCAATAAGGCTTGTGATCGACAATTATCCGGAAGGTGAAATGGAATGGCTGGATGCTGACAACAACCTGGAGAATCCGGAGCTTGGAAAGAGACAGATTCCATTCTGCAGAGAGCTTTATATTGAGCGGGATGACTTTATGATCGATCCGCCGAAGAAATATTTCCGCCTCTTTCCTGGAAATGAAGTTCGTCTAATGCAGGCATATTTTGTGAAATGTGAAAGCTATGAGACAGATGAGAACGGTAATGTGACAGTTGTTCACTGTACTTATGATCCGGAGACAAAGAGCGGAAGCGGATTTACAGGCCGTAAAGTAAAAGGAACGATCCACTGGGTGGCTGCACCATATGCGAAACAGGCTGAAGTACGTTTGTATGAGAACCTGATTGATGAAGAAAAAGGTGTATACAATGAAGAAGACGGATCCATGAATATCAATCCAAACTCACTTGAGATCCGTAAAAACTGTTTCGTTGAACCAAACTTTGGCGATGCAAAAGCTTACGATAGTTTTCAGTTTGTGCGAACGGGATATTTCTGTATTGATGCGAAGGATTCTACACCTGAAAATCTCGTGTTTAACAGAATTGTATCGCTTAAGAGCTCTTTCAGGCTGCCGAAGTAAGAAGAAAGATGTTACCTTAAGCTGACGAAAATCGTGCGCCAGGTCTCACGTGCGTTTGACTTGAAGGAAGGAGAAGCCCACAGTGTGTGACTGCACTGTGGGTTATTTATTTGTATATGAATGAACTGACGATTAATTTAAAACCAAAGAGTAAGATGCCTTTATATGAGCAGATTTATCGATATATTAAGGAGAATATCATTGCCGGTAAGCTGCCCTACAAAGAAAAGCTTCCGTCTACGAGACAGCTGTCCAGATATCTGGAAGTCAGCCGGAGTACGGTAGAGCTGGCTTATGAGCAGCTGTTATCGGAAGGATATATTGAAGCGGAGCCATACCGCGGATATTATGTGGCACAGATCGAAGGCCTGTATCATTTTTCAAAAGAGAGAGAGTCAGATCATACGCATCCTGAGAAATGTGAAGAAAAGTATAAGTATGATTTCTCCCCGAATGGTGTGGATCTGAACAGTTTTCCCTATAATGCCTGGAGAAAACTTTCCAAAGAAGTGCTGCTGGATGATAAGGTAGAGCTGTTCCGCCTGGGCGATCCACAGGGAGAATTGAGTTTCCGTGAGTCGATCTGTAAGTATCTTTATCAGGCACGAGGTGTTGGCTGTACACCGGAGCAGGTTGTTCTGGGGGCAGGAAGTGACTTCCTACTGATGATGTTGTGTGCGATAATTGGACGGGACCGCCGGTTTGCGGTGGAGAATCCTACTTATAAGCAGGCATATCGACTGTTTGAGAGCCAGTCATATCCGGTTGTGCCGATCGACATGGACAGACATGGGATGAAGATCGACAAGCTGTATGAAAGTGATGCGGATGTTGCATATGTGACTCCGTCGCATCAGTATCCGACGGGTGTTGTCATGCCGATCAAACGCAGGCTGGAACTTCTGAAGTGGGCAAATGACAGGGATGGCAGATATATCATTGAGGATGACTATGATAGTGAGTTCAGGTATAAGGGAAAGCCGATTCCGGCATTGCAGGGATATGATCAGAGCGGAAGAGTGATCTATCTTGGAACGTTTTCAAAATCAATTGCACCGGCGATCCGAATGAGCTATATGGTGCTTCCGGAAGAACTTGTTGCTGTGTATCGCAAAAAATGCGGATTTATCAGTTCTACGGTATCGAAGGTAGATCAGCTGATCGTGCAGTCATTTATAGAGAATGGGTATTATGATCGTCATCTGAATAAGACGAGAGCGCTTTACAGGGGACGTCATGATATGCTGATCAATGGGCTCAGGCCACTTGCAGGATGCTGCAGCATCTCCGGTGAGAATGCAGGGGTTCATCTTCTTCTTACATTTGAGAATGGAATGACTGAAGATGAGATTGTTGAACGGGCAAAGAATGTACGGATCAGGGTTTATCGCATGTCAGATTATGTGGTTGGAAGAAAAGAATGGAAAGCAACAGTACTTCTTGGCTACGCAAATCTTACAGAAGAGGAGATTAAAGAGGCATGCGGAATGCTTTGTGAAGCATGGCTTTCGTAGCACAGATATGTAATATATATGGAAAAGTGGAGAACATATTAAAAGATGCCTTGAGTTTTCGAAAACTCAAGGCATCTTTCTATAGAATTATTCTTCTGTCTCCGGTTTTTTGTCAGCTTCTGCTTCAGAAGGTTCAGCAGTTTCTTCTTTTACTGCTTCAGAAGGTTCAGATTCTTTGTCTTCTTCTTTTGGTTCTTCAGTTTCTTCAGCGGCCGTTGCCTGATTCAGAGAAACATATTCCCTGTCTTCGGCAGCCTCGCCTGCATTATAATCTTCGTCTTCAAATTCAGAAAGAAAATCATCTTCATTTTCATTTTTCTTCAGATAATATGCAATACCTGCTGCTGTAGCTGTTCCAACTGCAGCGAGACCAAGTATGGTTTTGATTAATTTAGACATAAAAATAAACTCCTTTCTTTGGTTCGAAAATATGCTTTGCATTATTGTAATACTTTTGAGACAAAAAAGAAAGCCTGTGAATATAAAAAAACTGTAAATAATTCAGAGTGTTTTACAATGAATACAAAGAGTTTTTGTGATTAATGAAAAATACCCTTGTATAGTAAAACAAAAGTATAGTATAATTCTTAAAGATGTTCATATTGAACGTAATTTCACAACACTGTGTAATTTTTATACAATAGGAGGAATTGTTATGGTAAAAGCGGTAGTTGGCGCAAACTGGGGAGATGAAGGTAAGGGCAAGATTACAGATATGCTTGGTGAACAGGCTGATATCATTGTGCGTTTCCAGGGTGGAGCTAATGCGGGCCACACAATTATCAATGATTATGGAAAGTTTTCACTTCATACTTTGCCATCAGGAGTATTTTATGATCATACAACAAGTATCATCGGTAATGGAGTAGCATTGGATGTTCCGAAGCTCTTTCGCGAGATCCAGTCTATTATTGACAGAGATGTTCCGATGCCAAAGATTCTTGTCTCTGACCGTGCTCAGATGGTAATGTCATATCACAAGAATTTTGACGCGTATGAGGAAGAGCGTCTTGGCGGTAAATCTTTTGGTTCTACAAAGTCAGGTATTGCTCCGTTCTATTCAGATAAATATGCAAAAATCGGTTTTCAGGTAAGTGAGCTTTTTGATGATGAGCTTCTGAAAGAAAAGGTTGTTCGTGTTGCGGAACAGAAAAATGTTCTTTTAGAGCATCTGTATCACAAGCCATTGATCGATCCTGATGAATTGTATAATGAATTACAGGATTATAAGAAGATGATCGAGCCATATGTATGTGACGTTTCACTTTTCCTTCACAACGCATTGAAGGAAGGCAAAGAGATTCTTCTTGAAGGACAGCTTGGTTCTCTTAAGGATCCGGATCATGGAATTTATCCAATGGTTACATCTTCTTCTACACTTGCAGCTTATGGTGCGATCGGTGCAGGTATTCCACCGTATGAGATCAAGAAGATCATCACTGTATGTAAAGCATACTCTAGCGCAGTTGGAGCGGGTGCGTTTGTAAGCGAGATTTTCGGAGAAGAGGCAGATGAACTCAGACGCCGCGGTGGTGATGGCGGTGAGTACGGTGCTACAACAGGACGTCCAAGACGTATGGGATGGTTTGACTGTGTTGCTTCCAAGTATGGATGCAGAATGCAGGGAACTACTGATGTGGCATTTACAGTGCTTGATGTACTTGGATATCTGGATGAGATTCCGGTCTGTGTTGGTTATGAGATTGACGGAGAAGTTACAACTGACTTCCCTACAACTTATCTGCTTGAGAAAGCAAAACCGGTTCTTGAAGTACTTCCGGGATGGAAATGTGATATTCGGGGTATTAAGAATTACGAAGAACTTCCGGAGAACTGCCGTAAGTATATTGAGTTTGTTGAGGAACATATTGGTTATCCAATTACCATGATCTCAAATGGACCGGGAAGAAAAGATATCATCTATCGTGAAGCAAAATAAATTTATTCAGTAGAGCAGTATGAATAAAAATCGGTGTATTGCGGATACTATATTTGAATAATCAAAGGAGGTATTTGTGATGCCGGAGTTAAGATGTACTGTTCAGACATGTGTGCATAATAAAGACTTTTATTGTGATCTTGATTCCATACAGGTTGGAGGAAACTCAGCAAAAACCGCAGAAGAGACGAGTTGTGACAGCTTCAAAGAGAGAACGGACAATTCGTACAGCAATATTGCGGGAAATGCTTCTCCGATCTGTAATATCCACTGTGAAGCAAGAGAATGCAAGTATAATGAGAACTGCAATTGCTACGCGGGTAAGATCAGTGTAGAAGGAAGCAATGCGTGCCACAACGAAGAGACAGAATGTGCTACATTCTACTGTTAAATGGATTATAAAATTTCAGGTATCTCCACACGAACTTCGTGTGGAGATATTTTTTAATACATTTGATGTATGCTTCTGTTTATGGTAAAATAAAAAAATGCAAAGAGGTGATAGCAATATGGATGAAGAGAAGAAAATAAAAGAAAATGAGAATCATGTTCCGGAGGGATATTACTCAAATATCCCAAAGATTGGAAATAGAGGGAAGTCTCGCCTGTGGAGAGAATTGAGCAAAGGTATGGCATATTTTGTCGTTGTCGCGGCAGGGATCGTATTTTATTTTGCACTGCTCCGTCTGCCGAATATTTCCAGTTATCTTTGGAAAGCGGTAGATGTACTGAAACCTATCCTGTATGGACTTCTGATCGCTTTTATATTAAATCCGGTTGTCAAACAGATTGAAAAACTGGTGTTTCCTTTTATCGAGAAAAAGATAAAAAATGAGATCCGTGCAGAGAAAATTTCGAAATCGCTTGGGATTGTAGCTGCATTTGCGATGTTGTTTGTTTTTATTACAATCTTATTCAACATGCTGATTCCGGAATTGTATGTCAGCATACGCAGGCTTGTGTTTACGCTGCCAAGACAGGTGAACAACCTGATCAATCAGATTGACACGTTTACGACCTCGAATACAAATATGCAGATGCTGATTCAGACAGTGCTGCATGAGTCGGTTGATTCGTTTGAGAACTGGCTCAGTACGACAATGCTGGATCGCGCAAATGAAATCATGACAATGGTTACTACAGGTGTAATAGATATTGTAAACGAAGTTTTCGATATTCTTATTGGAATGATAGTTTCAATCTATGTGCTTTTCAGCAAAGAACAGTTTTCAAAACAGAGCAAGAAGATCACGTATGCATTGTTCAGCCCACAGAATGCGAACCTTATCTTACATATTACGCAGAAAGCGAATGAAATCTTTGGGGGATTTTTCGTTGGTAAGATCGTGGATTCGGCGATTATCGGATTGTTATGCTTTGTTTGTCTTTCTATCCTGAATATGCCGTATACGCTGCTTGTGAGTGTCATTGTTGGTGTGACAAATGTGATTCCGTTTTTTGGTCCGTATATTGGTGCGGTTCCAAGTACGATCCTAATATTTTTGGTAAATCCGATGAAAGGTCTTTATTTTCTGATTTTTGTGATCGTGCTCCAGCAGCTGGATGGAAACTTTATCGGACCGAAAATTCTTGGAAGCTCCACGGGACTTTCGTCATTCTGGGTGATCTTTGCGATCCTTCTCGGAGGAGGATTGTTTGGGTTCGCGGGAATGATTCTGGGAGTTCCGACATTTGCAGTGCTTTACTATATCGCACAACTGTTTATCAATAATAAACTGCACAAGAAGCATTTGCCGGAAAGTTCGGATTATTATGATGAATACAGTTACGTGGATGAGAATGGAAAATATGTGATTTCAAGAGAGTATCTTGAGAAAATGCAGAAAATTATGAAAGAAATAGAGGAAGAAGAAAATGCCAATTCGAGTGCAGAATGATTTGCCTGTGAAAGAAATACTGGAACATGAAAATATATTTGTGATGGACGAGTATCGTGCGACTCATCAGGACATCCGTCCAATCCGTATTGGACTGTTGAATCTGATGCCGTTAAAAGAAGATACAGAGCTTCAGATTCTGAGGTCTTTGTCCAACACACCGCTTCAGGTGGATGTGACATTTGTCCATGTGTCGAGTCATGTGTCTAAGAACACATCTACGAGTCATATCAATAAGTTTTATGTGCCGTTTTCTGAGATTAAAAAACAGAATTTTGATGGATTTATCATCACAGGGGCACCGGTAGAGCAGATGCCTTTTGAAGATGTGGATTACTGGGAAGAGCTGACAGAGATTATGGACTGGACGAAGAAGAATGTGACTTCTACACTCCATCTTTGCTGGGGAGCTCAGGCGGGACTTTATTACCACTATGGAATTGATAAAGTTCAGATGGATCATAAGCTGTTCGGAGTATTTCAGCATAAAGTAATGAATCGAAAGATTCCACTTGTACGTGGATTTGATGATGTGTTTATGGCACCGCATTCAAGACACACAGATGTTCCAATTGAGAAGATCAGGGCGGATGAGAGATTGACAATATTAGCGGAATCGGAGGATGTCGGAATCTTTCTTGCGATGGCGATGGATGGACGTCAGATTTTTGTTATGGGTCATCCGGAGTATGATCGTGTCACATTGGACGGAGAGTATAAGAGAGATCTTTCGAAAGGACTTCCGATTGAGATACCGAAGAATTATTACCCGGATGATAATCCGGACAATAAGCCGCTTCTTACATGGAGAGCGACAGCAAACAATCTGTATACGAACTGGCTCAATTATTACGTATATCAGGCAACTCCTTATGACATGGATGGAATTCCGGATTTTGACTGGAATAAACATGTGAAGAATGACTAAATATTATTTTGTCAGGATTGCATAAGCGGCACTGTACTGTTCACAGAAGAATTAATAAGAAAAATATTTGAAAACGGCTTGACAAATGTACTTTATTGGATTAAAGTAAATGCATACATAAAGTAAAACCTTTGAGAAAGAGAAGTAGGTTATCAACGCTGAGTCAAAGAGAGTGGCAGATGGTGGAATTGCCATACAAGGCAGATTTCTGAATGGACTTTTGAGGGCAGCCGGAAATCTTTTGAATAATGGAAGAGAGTATGGTATGTCGGGAACCGAACCCGTTATCAATCAGGAGTGTATGTTAGTACATGGGAAGAGTGGACGTTATGTCAATTTGAGTGGTACCGCGATAATAAGATATTATTACCGCCTCAAACCTTTGGTTTGGGGCGGTTTTTTATGTAACAGGAAAATCCTTTTGGATTTCCCTGTTACATAAAACGCACTTTGTGCGGCGATGCGCAGCTCGCGGAAAGGAATGTGCTGCTATGCAGCCCGCTCGCGCGTAGATTGCGCGCAAGGTGCAATCTGTTTTTATTATCGAATAATGAAGGTGTATCGATTTCTCCCATACATAACAAAAAAACAGAACTCTGGCATATGAGATCTGAAACCACAAAAGAAAAGGAGAAAGAAAAATGAAAAAAAGATTAGTAGCATGTTTACTCACAATGGCAATGGCAGCAGGTATGGTATCAGGATGCGGCAAATCATCCGAGAGCAGTGAATCAAATGAGGGCACTGTTTACAAAATAGGTATCTGTAATTATGTGGATGACGCATCGTTGAATCAGATTGTTGACAATATTCAAAGCCAGCTTGAGGTGCTTGGAGAAGAAAACGGTGTAAAATTTGAAGTGAAATATGATAACTGTAATACGGATGCAGCAGTAATGAGTCAGATCATTTCGGATTTTGAGGCAGATGATGTTGATCTTATGGTAGGAGTTGCAACACCGGTTGCAATGCAGATGCAGGCAGCTACAAGTGAAAGCGGAACACCTGTCGTATTTGCGGCAGTATCTGACCCGGTATCAGCAGCTCTCGTTGATTCACTGGAGGCACCTGGAGCAAACATCACCGGTACATCTGACTATTTGAATACAAATGCCCTTTTGGATCTTGTGTTCGCACAGAATCCGGATGCAAAGAAGATTGGTCTTTTATATGATATCGGACAGGATTCTTCTACAACACCGATCAAAGATGCAAAGAAATATCTTGATGACAAAGGAATCGAATATGTAGAGGCAACAGGAACAACAAATGATGAGGTTATGATCGCAGCGAAGGATCTCGTGGCAGATGGTGTGGAT
The DNA here is from genome assembly GCA_030526265.1 of Eubacteriales bacterium. Lineage (GTDB taxonomy): Bacteria > Bacillota > Clostridia > Lachnospirales > Lachnospiraceae > Claveliimonas. The sequence goes on from JAUNDE010000005.1 coordinate 9,459, forward strand.
GCAGTATTTACTCCAACTGACAATACGATCATGACAGCGGAGCTTTCTATTTATGAAGTTTTTGCAGAAGCGGGAATTCCGCACTACTGTGGAGCTGATTCATTTGCATTGAACGGTGCGTTCGTTGGATATGGTGTTGATTATGCAGTACTTGGAAAAGAAACAGCAAACATGATCGCTGAGATTCTTGTGAATGGAGCAGATCCATCTGAGATGGAGGTAAAAACATTTGATAACGGAAAATGTACAGTGAACACAGATATCTGTGATGCACTTGGACTTAACCTTGATGATGTGAAGGCTGCATTTGATGGACTTTGTACAGAAATCGCGGAGATCACAACAGCAGAAAGCTTTGATGATGTAGAACAATAGATTTTATTAGAAAGAGAGAAATAGATTATGTCGTTTGAAATTGCTCTGGGCCTGGGGCAGACTGCTTTAGAATTAGGACTTTTATGTTCGCTTACGGTCTTCGCACTGTTTTTGAGTTATTCCATGTTGAATGTCTGTGATCTGTCTACGGATGGATGTTTTACCTTAGGCGCAGCAGTTGGTGCCTCGGTTGCGATCATGGGACACCCATACCTGTCGGTTGTCGCTGCAATGGCAGCTGGTATGATGTCGGGATTTGTGACTGCGTTTTTGCAGACAAGAATGGGTGTGGATTCACTGCTTGCCGGAATCATTGTAAATACAGGATTGTATTCTGTTAATGTTGCAGTTATGGGCGGATCTTCGCTGTTGAATATGAATACAACAGAAACGGTTTTTACTATCACAAAGGAAATGTTAAAAGGAACGACAGCAGAACCTTATTATAAATTGATCGTTGCGCTTGTGGCGGTGACATCTGTGATCCTTTTTCTTACATTTTTCCTGAATACGAAGCTGGGCCTTGCGATTCGGGCTACCGGAAATAATCTGGATATGGTGAGATCGTCTTCAATCAATCCGGTATTTACAACGACAGTTGGTCTCTGTATCGCAAATGTATTTACGGGATTGTCCGGATGCTTGCTTGCACAGTCGCAGAAATCATGTGACATCAATATTGGAACAGGTATGCTTACAATCGCACTTGCTTCACTCCTGATCGGCGGTACATTCATTGGAAAAGGTGGAATTTTTCTCCGTGCGGTTGGCGTTGCATTAGGATCTGTTATTTTCAGGGTTGTTTATACGATCGCACTCCGTTTCGATATGCCGGCATACATGCTGAAGCTTGTTTCATCGGTCATTGTTGTAATTGCAATTTCAGCACCGTATTTAAAACGACAGATTCCATTGATAAGAAGACGTCTGGAAGAGACAAGAAAGAGGGGTTAACATGCTAAAAATAGATCATATTTCAAAAACATTTAATCCTGGTACGGTGAATGAGAAGCAGGCTCTTCGTGATGTGTCTCTTGAACTGAAAAAAGGAGATTTTGTGACGATCATCGGATCGAACGGGGCTGGAAAATCAACATTATTCAATGCGATTGCCGGAAGTTTCTTTACAGATGCCGGAAGCATTTTCCTTGATGGTAAGGATATTACATTCAAGCCGGACCATTTCAGAGCAAAACAGATTGGAAGACTGTTTCAGGATCCTATGAAGGGATCTGCTCATGGTATGACGATTGAAGAGAATCTTGCACTTGCAGCCGGAAAAGGTGGCTGGTTATCAAGAGTAGGAAAGACAGAGAAGAAAGAGTTCAGAGAGAGACTGGCACTCCTTGATATGGGACTTGAGGATCGTATGAAGCAGCCGGTAGGACTTTTGTCCGGAGGACAGAGACAGGCACTTACGCTTATGATGGCAACAATGATGCCGCCAAAACTTCTTCTTCTTGATGAACACACGGCGGCTCTTGATCCGGCAACAGCTGATAAAGTACTTGAACTTACGAAAAGGATTGTCGCAGAGTCTGATATCACATGTTTGATGGTAACACATAACATGTCGCAGGCGTTAGAACTTGGAAATAAAACAATCATGATGGATCATGGAAGAATTGTTCTCGAGATAGAAGGAGAAGAACGAAGAGACATGACGATCGACGGACTTCTGAAGCTCTTCCGTGAGAAGACAAGTAAGGAACTGGACAATGACAGAATTCTCTTGTCAGAGTAAATTTGTTTCATTATAATAAAAATGGTGATAAACGGGCAGGCTCGGAAGATGATTACCGGGTCTGCCTGTTCATTGTTATATGTCCGGAGAAATCTTCCGGGAATAGCAAACAGGAGGAGAAAATGGCTAAGCGAATTGCAAAATTTGAAAAAGTAAGCTTTGAACAGTTTCGGAAATCATGGATCGATACATTTGGTGAGACCGAGACAGCTGTAGTAAGAGGAATTTACGAGGAGATTAAGCTCCCAAAGAGAGCGACTAGTGGATCTGCTGGATATGATTTTTTCATGCCGACAGATATTGTGATGGAGCCCGGAAAGACAGTGAAGATCCCAACAGGAATCCGCGTGAAGATGGAAGAAGAGTGGGTTCTGAAGTGCTATCCAAGAAGTGGTCTTGGATTTAAGTATCGTCTTCAGCTGAATAATACGGTTGGAATTATTGACAGTGACTATTATTATTCGGACAATGAAGGTCATATGTTTGCAAAGATTACAAATGATACAAATGAAGGTAAGACGGTTGAACTGAAACAGGGAACCGGATTTATGCAGGGAATTTTTGTGGAATATGGAATTACAGTAGATGATGATGTACAGACGATCCGAAATGGTGGATTTGGAAGTACGACAAAAGCATAGTCTGGCTGTATATTATCGGATGATCTGGGAAATATATTCTTATCTTGATGAGTGGAGGATATGAATATGGCGGATCTCAGAACAGTGACTGCTTCTCTGAATGAGAATATAGCTTATATGAATCAGAGGCTGCCCGTAAAGGACAGCTTTGATATCGTAGAACGGGCTATCATGATCGGCGGAAGGGAGGCAGTTTTTTATTTTGTAGATGGATTTACAAAGGATGAATCGATGCTTAAGATCATGGATTCTTTTTTTTCGATCAAACCGGAAGACATGCCGAAGAGCGCGACATCGTTCTCAAAAGAATGCATTCCATATGTTGAAGTGGATATTATAGGTGATTTTGATCAGGTGTTTCGGAATCTTCTCTCCGGAACGACCTGTCTTTTTATTGATGGATATGAAGCATGTATTGTCATTGACTGCAGAACGTATCCGGCAAGAAGTGTTGAGGAACCGGATAAGGATAAGTCGCTTCGTGGATCCAGAGATGGTTTTGTCGAGACAATTGTATTTAATACAGCGCTCATCAGGCGAAGGATACGGGATGAGCATCTTGTCATGCAAATGGTAGAGATTGGGATGAGTTCCAGAACTGATGTGGCGATCTGTTATATGTCAGATCGTGTGGACAATCGGCTGCTGGAGGAAATTCAGGATAAATTGAATTATATTCAAATAGATGCGCTGAAGATGAATCAGCAGAGTCTTGCTGAATGCATTGTGGGGAAAAACTGGATCAACCCTTTTCCGAAGTTCAAATTCAGTGAAAGACCAGATACGGCTGCAGCGTGCCTGCTGGAAGGAAAAATCATCCTGCTTGTAGATAATTCACCGTCTGCAATGATTCTGCCAACTTCTGTATTTGATATCATAGAGGAGGCGAATGATTATTATTTTCCGGCACTTACAGGCGTTTATTTGAAAATATCGAGAGGATTCATTGCGTTTCTGACTGTGTTTTTGACCCCTGTGTATCTGATCTTTATGCAGAATCCGGAGTGGCTCCCGGAGATGTTTCTGTTTGTGGCAGTCAAAGAGGTGGTGAATGTGCCTTTGATCTGGCAGCTTTTGATATTGGAGCTGGCGATTGATGGCCTGAGGCTTGCGGCGATGAATACACCGAATATGCTCAGTACGCCGCTGAGTGTGATCGCAGGTCTTGTATTAGGAGAATTTTCAGTAGCATCAGGATGGTTCAATTCGGAAATCATGCTTGCGATGGCGTTTGTGGCGGTGGCAAATTATACGCAGCCGAATTTTGAACTTGGCTATGCCCTGAAATTCATGCGCATTCAGCTGCTTGTGCTGACGGCTCTTTTTAACTGGATCGGGTTTGCTGCGGGAATCGCAGTGATCATCTATTGTATCTGTTCTAACCGCACACTGACCGGAAAGAGTTACCTTCATGTGGGACTTAACTAGATGTGCGTTCGGCTTGAATATTCAGGAGTTACTTTTGAATCATATTGTGAGATTGTGTGAAGCGTCGGAAAAAGATGAGGAATCTTGATAAAGAGATGTTTTTCGGATTGATATATGTTATACTGTGATGCAGGGAAATACTTTCTGAGATGGCTCTTGATGTGATTGGAATGGGGTTTATAAGAAAGAGATTCCGAAAAGTAATGATTGGAATAAAAGGAGAATTGTAATGAGAGCATATGAAAGATTATTGAAGTATATTTCGATTTGGACGACAAGTGATGAAAACAGTGACACTGTTCCTTCATCAAAGATTCAGTTTGATCTTGCAAAGATACTTGTGGAAGAGATGAAAGAGCTTGGCATTGAGGATGCGATGGTTGACGATAAATGCTATATATATGGAAGTATTCCTGCAACAGAAGGATGTGAAGACAAACCGGCAATAGCACTGATCGCTCATATGGATACATCACCGGAGTGTTCCGGACAGAATGTTCGTCCGCAGATCATTGAGAACTATGACGGAAAGGATGTTGTTTTAGGAGAAAGCGGACTTACACTGAAAGTGTCTGACTTTCCGCACCTTTCTGGTTTGAAGGGGCGTACACTGATCACAACAGATGGAACGACACTTCTTGGAGCAGATGACAAGGCAGGTATTGCAGAGGCCCTCACTGTTGTGGAAGAAGTTCTTACATCAGGAGAGGCACATGGGAAGATCTGCATCTGCTTTACTCCTGATGAAGAGATTGGGCGTGGTGCGGACCATGTGGATGTGAAGAAACTTGGCGCAGATTATGGATACACACTGGACGGCGGAAAAGAGGGCGAGATTGAGTGCGAGAACTTTAATGCTTCGACAGGCATCTTTACGGTGACAGGCGTGAGTACACATACTGGCAGTGCAAAGGGTACACTTGTGAATGCACAGACACTTGCAATGGAGATTCATGGTATGATTCCTGTTTCCGAGAGACCGGAGACAACTGAGAAGTATGAGGGATTCTATCATCTGAACAATATGTCAGGAAATGTTTCAAAAGCTACACTTAAATATCTGATCCGTGATTTTGAGAGTGATGGATTAAAAGCACGTGAAGCATTTATGAGAAGCATTGCGGATAAAATGAATGAAAAGTATGGTGAAGGTGCTGTGAAGGTTGAGATCATTCCTTCATACCGCAATATGAAAGAAATGATCGAGCCTTGTTATCATCTGATCGAGAATGCGATTGATGCTACAAAGGCGGCAGGTGTTGAGCCTGAAGTGACAGCGATCCGCGGCGGTACAGATGGTGCTACGCTGAGTTACATGGGGCTTCCGTGTCCGAACCTTGGAACAGGTGGTTATGCATATCACGGCGCTTTAGAACATATCACCGTAGAGGGTATGGACAAAGCCGTAGAAATCGTCAAAGATATTTTGAGGAGATATGCAGAATAACAGAAATAGAAACCTGTTGCAAATATCATTTGGTGTGATACAATGGAAAAAAGGGAGCTGACAGGGAAGTCGGCTGAGAGGAGACTGTGTTGTCTCGACCTGAAACCTGATTTGGATAATGCCAACGTAGGGATATAATGTGATTGTTAACGGATATGTTCATGCGGCATATCCGTTTTTGCATGATCCAATATCAAATGTGTGATTTAGGAGGAAATAGAAATGAATGCAAGTGTAGCAATTCAGGTTCTGCCTTCCGTGCAGAGCGAAGATGAAGTGATCCGTATTGTGGATGAAGTGATTGACTATATTAAGTCAACAGGTCTTTCTTATTATGTTGGTCCATGTGAGACGTCGATTGAGGGTGACTATGACGAACTGATGGAAATTGTAAAAAACTGTCAGATCGTAGCTGCGAAAGCAGGATGTCCGGCAATGAACACATATGTGAAGATTTCTTATAAACCAGACGGGGAAGTGCTTACAATTGAAAAGAAAGTTACAAAACATCACCAGTAAGATACCGGCATGTGTTGCCATTTTTCTTATCCTGGCTGTGTGGATGGCTCTGAGTGAAACAGGGATCATACCTGCATATATGCTCCCGTCGCCGGTTGGGGTGTTGAAAGCCCTTGTCAATGATATGGATCTGATCCTGATGCATGCGAAGGTGACGCTGACAGAAGCATTTATCGGATTATGTATCGGAATTGTACTTGCATTTTTCACAGCTACACTAATGGATCGATTTGTGGTGCTGGATCATGCGTTCTATCCGATCATGATCATTACACAGACTATTCCGACAATTGCCATTGCACCGGTTCTGGTGCTCTGGATGGGATTTGGTATGGCACCGAAGATCACGCTTGTTGTGATCACGACGTTTTTCCCGATCACAGTCGGACTTCTGGACGGATATAAGAGTGTGGACAGGGATTCCATAGATCTGATGAGAGCAATGGGTGCATCCCGCATGCAGATATTTACAAATGTGAAGATACCAACGGCAATGCCGCAGTTCTTTTCCGGGCTTAAGATTTCAGCATCATACGCAGTGGTTGGAGCTGTCATTTCTGAGTGGCTGGGAGGATTCGAAGGGCTGGGGGTGTACATGACACGAGTGAAAAAGGCATATGCGTTTGATAAGATGTTTGCCGTCATTATCTTTATTGTGATCATCAGTTTGCTTCTGATGTTTATTGTGGGGATCGTGAGGGATTTTTCCATGCCATGGATAAGAGTTCAGAAAAAACAGGAACAAAAATAAATGGAGGACAGGATTATGAAATTACATAATATGAAAAAAATATGCGCTGCAGTGCTGACAGGTGCGATGATGGTCGGCCTTGTGGCATGTGGGTCATCGAAAGAGTCAGCAGAGACGGAAGCTGACAGTGGTGATCAGAAAGAACTTGCAAAGATTACATTTTGTCTGGACTGGACACCGAATACAAATCATACCGGTCTGTATGCGGCCAAGGCACTCGGATATTATGAAGAAGCCGGACTTGATGTTGAGATTGTTCAGCCGCCGGAAAATGGCGCATCAATCATGTGTGCATCCGGACAGGCTCAATTCGCCGTAGAGGCACAGGATACTCTTGCAGTTGCATTCGATCAGGATGAGCCGCTTGAGATCACAGCGGTAGCCGGTCTGATCCAGCACAATACATCCGGTATCATTTCCAGAAAGGGAGACGGTATCGATACACCGAAGGGACTGGAAGGAAAAACATACTCTACATGGGAATCTCCTGTTGAAATGGCAATGATGCAGCATGTTGTCGAGGCAGATGGCGGAGATTTCAGCAAAGTAAATCTGATTCCGAATGATATCACAGACGAGCCGGCAGCTCTCGCAGCGAACCAGACAGATGCGATCTGGATCTTCTACGGATGGGGCGGTGTCAATGCCGATATTGAAGGAGTAGAGATTGATTACTGGAATTTCAAGGATATTGATCCTGTTCTTGACTATTATACTCCGATTATTGTTGCGAATAATGACTTCTTAGAGGAAAACCCGGATACAGCCAAAGCATTCATGGAAGCAACAAAAAAAGGCTATGAATATGCGATTGAGAATCCTGAGGAAGCAGCTGATATGCTGATCGAGGGAGATGAGACCGGTTCGCTCAGAGGCTGTGAGGATCTTGTGTATGCAAGTCAGAAATGGCTGAGTGAGCAGTACATTGCAGACGGAGACCGGTGGGGATACATCGCCCCGGAAAGATGGGACGGATTCTATACATGGCTGTTCGAGAATGATCTTACATCAAAAGATCTTACCGGAATCGGATATTCGAATGATTATCTTCCGGAATAACAGAGTCCGGGAATCGGAGTGAATCAGCTTAGAAAGAAGATGGATCATGGCACTGTTAAAAGCAGAGAATATCAAAAAAAAGTATGGTGAAAGAACCATTATCAGTAATATAAATATTGAATTGAATCGGGGGGAGATTGTGTCGCTTCTTGGAGTCAGCGGATCGGGGAAGACAACTCTTTTTCATGTGCTCTCAGGTCTGATCGAGCCTGAAGAAGGAAATGTTTATCTGAATGATGAAGACATTACAAATAAACCGGGAAAGATCAGCTATATGCTCCAGAAAGATCTTTTATTTCCTCATAAAAAGATCATTGATAATGTATCGCTCCCGCTTGTGATCAGCGGGATGAAGAAAGAGGAGGCGCGAAAGAAAGCGGATCCGTATTTTGAAGAGTTTGGATTGAAGGGCACGCAGCAGCAGTACCCGTGTCAGCTTTCGGGAGGAATGAGGCAGAGAGCTGCGCTTCTTCGCACATATCTCTCGTCGAACGGAGTTGCACTTCTTGATGAGCCGTTCAGCGCACTTGATACGATCACAAAATCATCGATTCATAAATGGTATCTGGACGTTATGCAGCATATTGAGCTTTCGACATTATTTATCACGCATGACATAGATGAGGCTATTCTTTTGTCTGATCGTATCTATGTATTGAAAGGACAGCCTGGAATGATCACGGATGAGATTATAATTAAAGAGAAGAAGCCGAGAGCAGAAGACTTTAATCTGTCAGATACATTTATGAAGTATAAGCGGGAGATCATTGGCAAATTATAAATTTAAAAAAAATAAAAAATAAGTTGACATACGTGTGTATGCTATGGTAAATTATACAAGTGTGAAGAAAAAGTAGAGTATCCACTCTCACCTCAGCACAATCGGGTGACTGAAGGTTTGATATTGAGACATTTTATTACCATATTTGTGTGTGAATGTAATGATATTGGGTGGATAGTCTGTGACTATTCACCCTTTTAAGTTGCAAAAAGCATGTTGTTTTAAAGTATTATGATGGAGGTGCACGACAATTAGCGAATTAATGATTAACGAGCAGATCAGAGACAGAGAAGTACGCGTAATCAGTGCTGATGGAGAACAGCTTGGTGTCATGTCATCAAGAGATGCTCTGAAGCTCGCACAGGAAGCAGAATTGGATTTGGTAAAGATTGCCCCTAAGGCTCAACCGCCTGTATGTAAGATTATCGATTATGGTAAATATCGATATGAACAGGCTCGTAAAGAGAAAGAGGCTAAGAAAAAACAGAAAACGGTAGAGGTAAAGGAAGTACGTCTTTCACCGAATATTGACACCAACGATCTGAATACAAAAGTAAATAATGCTAAGAAATTTATTGAAAAAGGCAATAAGGTAAAAGTCACATTACGTTTTAGAGGTAGAGAGATGGCTCATGTTCAGCAGAGCAAACATATCTTGGATGATTTCGCTGAGCTGCTTCAGGATGTTGCAGCAGTTGAGAAACCGGCGAAATTAGAAGGACGTAATATGAGCATGGTTTTAACTGTAAAACGTTAAAAATAAGAACTTAATCAAGGAGGATTTTAATCATGCCAAAAATTAAAACAAGCAGAGCAGCAGCAAAGCGCTTCAAAGTAACAGGTACAGGAAAATTAAAAAGAAGCAAAGCATATAAGAGCCATATCTTAACAAAGAAGTCTACGAAGAGAAAAAGAAATCTCAGACAGTCTACAATTACAGATGCTACTAACGTAAAGAATATGAAGAAAGTATTGCCATATCTCTAAGATTTGGTAAATATTGAAGGAGGAATAAGACATGGCAAGAATTAAAGGCGGATTGAACGCTAAGAAAAAACATAACAGAACATTAAAGTTAGCAAAAGGATACAGAGGAGCACGTTCTAAACAGTACAGAGTTGCTAAGCAGTCTGTAATGAGAGCTCTTACATCTGCATACGCAGGCAGAAAACAGCGCAAACGTCAGATGCGTCAGCTCTGGATTGCCCGTATCAATGCAGCAGCAAGAATGAATGGTCTTTCATACAGCAAAATGATGCACGGGCTTAAACTTGCTAACGTTGATATCAACAGAAAAATGCTTGCAGAGATGGCAGTGAATGATGCTGCAGGATTTGCATCACTTGCTGAAGTTGCAAAAAGCAAATTAGCTTAATTGTTTAAATAATTAAAAATATTAAAAAAATATTGACATCTGTCCGAGATTATAGTATTATAAATCCCGGACAGAAAAAGTCACGCGGAAGTGTCGGAACTGGCAGACGAGCAAGACTAAGGATCTTGTGCATATTGCTTGCGTACGGGTTCAAGTCCCGTCTTCCGCATCGGAACCCTGAGAGTAATATCTCGGGGTTTTTATCTCTGTCAAAGAAGACTCCTGCTTCTTAAGTGGTGAGTAATAAGAAATTGAAACAAGTATAAGAAAAAATCAAAATACATGTTGACACCTGTGTGAGATTGTGATAATATAATTTAGGTCGAAAGAGACGCGCGGAAGTGTCGGAACTGGCAGACGAGCAAGACTAAGGATCTTGTGCATATTGCTTGCGTACGGGTTCAAGTCCCGTCTTCCGCATTAAAAACCTTGGGATTGAAATCTCAAGGTTTTTTCTATATAATAAATTCGGATATCTGGAATGTCCTTGATTTATAAACGATTTAAAAATATATAAGAGGTGGATGAGTATGACAATAACAAACGACATCAAGTACGTAGGCGTGAACGATCATGAGGTGGATCTTTTTGAGGGACAGTATATTGTACCAAACGGAATGGCATACAACTCATATGTGATTATGGATGAAAAGATTGCAGTTATGGATACTGTTGATGAAAGATTTGCAGGTGAGTGGCTTGCGAACATCAAAAATGTTCTTGGAGATAAGACACCGGACTATCTTATCATTCAGCATATGGAGCCGGATCATTCTGCGAATATCAAAGCGTTTTTAGAGGTTTATCCGGAAGCGGCTGTTGTCGGCAATGCAAAAACATTTACAATGATGGATCAGTTTTACAAAGTTGATGAATCTGTAAATCGCCTGACAGTAACTGACAAAGAGACGCTTTCCCTTGGAGCACATACACTGACATTTGTATTTGCGCCAATGGTACACTGGCCTGAAGTAATGGTGACTTATGACAGCACAGACAAAGTTCTTTTCTCGGCAGACGGATTTGGCAAATTCGGAGCTCTGGATGTGGAGGAAGACTGGGATTGTGAGGCTAGACGTTACTATTTTGGAATCGTTGGGAAATATGGACTTCAGGTACAGAAACTTTTGAAAGTGGCTGCGACATTGGATATTCAGACGATCTGCCCGCTTCACGGACCGATCTTAAAAGAAGACCTTGGCCACTATATTGAAAAATATGATATCTGGTCATCATATCGTCCGGAAAACAAAGGTGTATTTATTGCTTATGCTTCCGTTTATGGACATACAAAAGCTGCTGCTGAGCTTCTTGCTGCGAAACTGGAAGAAAAAGGATGCGAGAAAGTAGCAATCGCAGATCTTGCACGTGAAGACATGGCTGAATGTGTAGAAGATGCATTCCGATACGACAGACTTGTTCTTGCGTCAGTGACATATAACGGAGATATTTTCCCTTGTATGAAGACATTTATTGAAGGCCTTGTTGAGAGAAACTATCAGAACCGCACGGTTGCATTTGTTGAGAATGGAACATGGGGACCGATGGCGAAGAAGGTTATGAGCGGAATGTTTGAAAAGAGCAAAAATATTACATTTACAGAAGAGAGTGTAACGGTTCGCTCTGCGCTCAATGAAGATTCCGAGGCGGCAATTGAGAGACTGGCAGAAGAGCTTTGCAGATAATAAGGTAAGGTAATTGATAATGAAGTTGATGGTAGCATCAGACATACATGGCTCTGCGTATTATTGCAGACAGATGTTAGAGGCATTTGAAAGAGAATGTGCAGACAGATTATTATTGTTAGGTGATATTTTATATCATGGGCCGAGAAATGATCTTCCGATGGAGTATGCACCAAAAGAAGTGATCGGGCTTTTGAATGCAGTGAAAACGAAATTATTCTGTGTGAGGGGGAACTGTGATACGGAAGTTGATCAGATGGTTCTTGATTTTCCGATCCTGGCAGATTACTGCGTACTGTCCGGTGGAGATCGACTGATCTATGCGACACATGGTCATTGTTTCAATATGAAAAATCTGCCGCCGCTTCAGAGGGGGGATATTCTTTTGCATGGCCATACACATATTCCGGCCTGGGAATCGTTTGGTAATGATAATCTTTATCTGAATCCAGGTTCGATATCAATCCCAAAGGAGAGTAGTGAGCACGGATATATGATCATGGAAGATGAGATGATTATCTGGAAAAATCTGGAAAGAAAAATTTACCACACCGAAAAAATCTAGTGTGGTAAATCAATATTTCAGAGAAGCGCTGCGCGAGGATATGTGCGACTGGTCTCACGTACGTTCTACTTAAAAATCATAAAATAGAATAAATATGTCACGTTTATGGCAGACGATGTTTGTGGAAAGTGAGTTATACAAGCTGTGAGAGCACGCTTAGGACACTTGGAACGACATTGTCTGCCTGTTCTTTTACTTCCGGAATAGCACTTTGCATAGCATAGCTTGTTCCGGCACATCGAAGCATCTCGAGGTCGTTGCTCTGATCTCCGAAGCAGATACATTCTTCCTTTTTGATCCCCAATCGATTCATAAGTGTCTGTAGTGCGAGCCCCTTGTTTGCGTTTGGTGCAATGAAATCAAGCCAGTGATCTGCGGAAGTTGCAACACGGATTTGATCTCCGATTTTTTTCTTGAAAAATGGCTCGAGATTCTTTGTTCCTTTTATGTCAAAAATGGCAACTTTCAGTATTGTTTCTTTGATGTCTCTCAGATTGTCAACCTGAACGACCTGATTATTTCGTTCTCTGAGAACACGGATGAAACCTTCATCTTTTGAGTCGGTAATATAGGAATCTTTTACTGAGAAAACACAGTTTCTCGTTTGAAATGTCTGTTCGTACTCATCGAGCCCATCCAGAATCTGGCAAATGATATCAGAGGGGATCGATCCGGTTGAGAGCACCTCGCCATTCAGTATGCATAATGATCCATTTTCTGAGATATATGGCATATCAAATCCAAGTGGAGCAAACAGGTGGCGCATATTGAAATATTGCCTGCCGCTGTTCGGAACGAAAATGATCCCTTTCTTGTGAAGTTTTTTCAGCGTTTCTATTAGTTCTTCTGACAGAGACTGCTCGTAGTTGTTTATTAAAGTTCCGTCAAGATCGCTTGCAATTAATTTGATCATAACATAGTCCTTCTTTCAGAATTGTATTAGGAAATGAAACGGGTATTTTTATTTCCTTGTTTAGTGTATAGAATAATGAATTTAAAATCAATAAAAAACGATTTTAAAATCAAAATTCATATCTGACTTTTGCAAACAAACATTGATTTTTGTTGATACTTTTACAAAACGAAAAATAAATAAAAATAAATATACAAAATCAATAAAAAAATAGTGATAAAATATAAAAACATAAAAATAAACGATTGACAGGTGTCGGGGGATGGAGATATAATACACACTGTAGGAGATGGAAAAATGAGAAAACTTGTGAATGATCCTCGCCTTATGACAAAGGTGTGTGATATGTATTACAACCAAAAAAGAAGTCAGCAGCAGATTATGGATGAGTTAAAACTGTCCCGTCCGACTGTTGCCAGACTTTTGGAGTCAGCGAGAGATGAAGGAATTGTTCAGATTTCGATACCGAATCTTGATGTGATCAAATACTGGGAGCTGGAGCGAATCATTGAAGAGAAATATGGTCTCCGGGAAGTTATGGTGGTTGATTCTGGAGAGTCTGACATGGAATTGAAAGAGTCTCTTGGAAAGGCAGCGGCAAGATATCTGCAGTATGTGGTTACTGATGATTGCACGATCGGCATATCAATGGGTGATACGCTGTATCACATGACAAATCATATAGAGCCAAGAAAACGGCAGGGGATCACAGTTGTTCCGCTTGTAGGAGGCATGGGACAGCTGCGGATGGAACTTCATGCAAACAGCCTTGCTGAAAGTGTTGCGAGAGCATATGAAGGCGAATTTGTCCCGTTTCATGCACCTGGCCGGGTGACCAATGCGTCTGTGCGAAGAGAACTGCTCAGAGATGAGAGCCTTGCGAGAGCTGTTCGATGTATGGAGCAGGTCGATGTAGCACTGGTGGGAATCGGATATCCAAATGAACGCTCTGCTTTGAAAGCAACCGGATATTATAAAGAAAAAGAGATTGAAAGTCTTATTGCAAAACGGGTCGCCGGAGAATTGTGTATGCAGTTTTACGATGTAAATGGGAATGCTGCACCGTACAAAAAAGATACGAACACGATTGGTATTGATGTGAAGAAACTTCGAAAGATTCCTGTATGTGTCGGAATTGCCGGGGGCTCTGAAAAGCTCTCTGCGGTAAAAGGCGCCATTGCCGGAAAGTATATTAACACGCTGATCACGGATGTGGACTGTGCGAGACAGCTTGCGTCCGAAAATGATAATAAATAAAAAGATTAAAGGAGACTGTAACGATGAATGAAATTCTTAACCTGACTATCAATGAAATGCCACAGACAGAGTTTGACTGTTCCTGCGGACGTCATCACAATTTCAGTGTACACGATATGTCTATCCGTAAGGGAGCGATCGAAGATCTGCCAAAGATGGCAGAGCCTTTTAAAGATGGCAAAATTTTGGTAGTGTTTGATAACAATACATATGAGGTTGCCGGAAAGAAAGCAGTGGCACTCTTAGAGGAAAATGGATTTAATATCAAAGAGCTTCTGTTCGATACAGGAAATGATATTTTGATCCCGGATGAGAAGACGCTGGGACGCATCTTGCAGGAGCAGGATCTTGATGTGAAACTTATGATCGCTGTAGGATCAGGAGTTATCAATGATTCTGTGAAATTTGTTACTTCCCGTACAGGCCTTCCATACATTATCGTTGCGACAGCTCCTTCTATGGACGGTTATGTTGCAGATGGTGCTCCGATCATTTCAAATGGATATAAATATTCTCCGGTGGCACATCTGACATATGGACTTGTCGGAGATACGGATATTTTGCAGACAGCCCCACAGGATCTGATCCAGGCGGGATTTGGTGATGTGGTAGGAAAGATCACAGCACTTGCTGACTGGGATCTTTCGGTAAAAGCAAATGGAGATTATCGCTGTGACACATGTGTAACACTTGTTCAGCGCGCACTTGATAAATGTTTTGCAACAGCAGATGGATTGAAAGACAGGAATGCAGAATCGCTGGGAGCGCTTCTTGAGGCACTTACACTTACCGGTGTTGCAATGGCACTTGTAAACATTTCTCGTCCTGCTTCCGGAGCAGAGCATATGCTTTCTCACTATTGGGAGATGGATTACATCGCAAGAGGACTGAATCCAAACCACCATGGCATCCAGGTTGGAGTTGCGACGCCGGTGATCGCCCGTTTCTTTGAGAAAATGGAGGATATCCTTCCGGAGGGAGTGAAAGAATGGTGTATGCCGCATGAAGAGATCGAGGATCTTCTTAGAAAAGGAGGAGCACCGACAAGTCCGAAGGAGATTGGGATTGACAGAGAACTTTTTCACGCAAGTCTTCTGAACGGATACAATGTTCGTCCTCGTTATTCAATCATGCAGTTTGCAAAAGATAAAGGACGTCTGGAAGAGATCGCAGACAAGATTACAGAAGAAATCTACGGGTAAGAGGAGTTGGATATGTTAAAAAAAGAAGAAGCATTAAAAGATGTAAAACTGTTTGTCCTGGATATGGATGGAACTGTTTACCTTGGAGATCAGCTGATAGAAGGAGCTCTTGATTTTATTCGTGAAGTGGATGCAGATGAGAAGAGAGATTTTGTGTTTTTCACAAATAATGCATCAAAAGTACCTTCTGTCTATGTGGAGAAGCTTCACAGGCTCGGCCTTGATGTCACGGAAGACAAAGTAATCACAGCCGGGGATGTATGTGCAGCATTTTTGGAAGTGAATTATCCGGGAGCAAGAGTATATTTGAATGGTACACCTGTTCTTGCCGAGAACTGGAAGAATAAAGGAATTGATCTGGTTGAAGAAAATCCGGATGTTGCGGTTCAAAGCTTTGATACAACACTTACGTATCATAAACTGGACAGAATCTGTCATTACGTGAGAAACGGTGTTCCTTTTATCGCAACACATATGGATACAAACTGTCCGACAGAGTATGGATTTATGCCAGACTGCGGAGCAATGTGCAGCCTTATCACAGATTCGACAGGTGTGAAGCCGAGATTTCTTGGAAAACCGTGGAAAGAAACGGTTGAGATGATTACAGAACTGACAGGATATCAGCCGGAAGAGATGGCGTTTGTCGGGGACAGACTTTATACAGATGTAGCAACAGGAGTGAACAATGGTGCAAGAGGTTTTCTTGTATTAACCGGAGAAGCAGACATGAATACAGTTGCCGAATCCGATGTAGAACCAACATGCATCTATGATTCATTAAATGAAATGAGAAAATATTTATAATATCAGGAGGATGGTAAAATGAGAGTAGCATTTGGATGTGACCCTAACGCAACAGAATTTAAATTGCAGCTTATGGAGTTTGTGAAAGGACTTGGACACGAAGTGGCAGATTTTGGAAGTGATGATCCAATCTACGCAAACACAGCAATCGAAGTGGCAAAGGCAGTGGCAGCAGGAGAACATGATAGAGGAATCGTTGTATGCGGAACAGGAATTGGCGTTTCCATCGCGGCAAATAAAGTGAAAGGTGCATATGCAGCATGTATCCATGATGTATATCAGGCTCAGAGAGCAGAGCTTTCAAACCATGCAAATATTATTACAATGGGATCACAGGTGATCGGAATTCAGCTTGCAAAGGAACTCGTAAGAGAATACCTGTCAGTTGAATGGGATCCAAATTGCAGATCAGTTGATAAAGTTCAGAGAATCATTGATTTTGAGAACGAACAATAGTGTGTTTCAGCAGAGGCTTCTCTTGTAGAGGCCTCTTTTATTATATGAAGTGTATGCCGGGCAGGAGTCATCCTGCTCGATTTTGACAAAATGAAGAAAAGAGCCATCGTACTCGACATTTGTACTGTAAAGATGTAGTATTATTATGAGAGGATATTGATTGATACTTCCGTGTGATAGGAGGCTTGTTTATGACGATCCGACAGGAATTGGAAATTCGTGAAAAAGAAATATTAAGTCCGTATGCAACATTCAGCAGCGAGTCGAGAGGAAGAGAACGATCAGAGGAGGAATGCGATATCCGTCCGGTATTCCAGAGAGATCGCGACAGAATCCTTCACAGTAAATCTTTTCGAAGACTAAAACAGAAAACACAGGTTTTCCTTCATCCGATGGGAGATCATTATCGTACACGGCTTACACATACGTTAGAGGTTTCTCAGAATGCAAGAACAATCGCAAAGGCACTTCGCTTGAATGAAGATCTGGTAGAGGCAATTGCTCTTGGTCATGATCTTGGACATACGCCTTTTGGTCATGCAGGGGAAAGAGCATTGAATGCGGTCTGTTCAAGGAAGTTCCTTCATAATGAACAGAGCCTTCGTGTTGTTGAAGTGCTTGAAAAGCATGGACAGGGACTGAATCTGACATGGGAAGTAAGGGATGGTATTCTGAACCATAAGACAAATGGCACACCACATACACTGGAAGGAAAGATCGTGCAGTTATCTGATAAGATCGCATATCTTCACCATGACATCGATGATGCGATCAGAGGTGGAATTCTCACAGAAGATGACATTCCATCTGAGTATAAAAAAGTTCTCGGCAGTACGACAAAAGAAAGACTCGATACGTTCGTACATGATGTGATCACACAGAGCCAGGGAAAGAATCAGATCTGTATGTCGGAGCATATCTGGGACGCACTGCTTGGAATACGTCGATTTATGTTTCAAAATGTATACAGTAATCCGGAGGCAAAGTCAGAAGAAGCAAAAGCAATGCATATGGTCACGAACTTGTATGAGTTCTTTATGGAAAATCCAAAATATATGCCGGAGCTATATTGGGAAATGATGGAGACCGGTGTGTCCACAAAAGAGCAGGCGGTGTGCGATTATATCGCCGGAATGACGGATTCATATGCTGTTTCCACATTTCTTGAATATTTTGTACCGGAATCCTGGAAAAATTAAAGGAAATCAAGAAGTTTTGTCGAATCTATAAAATAGAGGGGGACGATTATGTATTATCCGGAAGAGTTGGTTGAAGAAATTCGTTTAAAAAATGATATTGTAGATGTGATTTCCGGTTATGTGAAACTACAGAAAAAAGGCAGTTCCTATTTTGGACTGTGTCCGTTTCACAATGAGAAATCCCCGTCATTCTCAGTGAGCAGGCAGAAGCAGATGTATTATTGCTTCGGATGTGGTGCCGGAGGAAATGTGTTTACATTTTTGATGGAATATGAAAATTATTCTTTTGCAGAAGCGGTGAAGGTACTCGCTGACCGTGCCGGGGTAGAGCTTCCGGAGGGGGATTATTCAAAAGAGGCAAAAGAACGTGCAGACCTGAAGATGACATTGTTGGAGATCAATAAGCTGGCTGCAAAATATTTTTATGCACAGCTGAAGTCCGAACATGGAAAAGCTGCCTATACATATTTGAAGAACCGTGAGCTGAGTGATGAGACGATAACCGGCTTTGGTCTGGGATATTCGAATAAATACAGCAATGATCTGTACCGGTATTTGAAGGCAAAAGGCTATAAAGATGATATTCTTGTGAAGGCAGGCCTGATCACGATCGATGAAAAACATGGTGCATATGACAAATTCTGGAATCGCGTCATGTTTCCAATCATGGATGCGAATAACCGGGTGATTGGATTTGGCGGTCGTGTAATGGGTGATGGAAAACCCAAATATCTGAATTCACCGGAGACACCGGTGTTTGACAAAAGTCGAAATCTGTATGGACTTCACCGTGCAAGAAGATCAAGAAAGCCTTACTTTCTCATCTGTGAAGGATATATGGATGTGATCGCACTGCATCAGGCAGGATTTACTAATGCCGTTGCATCACTTGGAACAGCGCTTACATCCGGACATGCTTCTCTGATCAAGCGGTATGTGGATGAAGTGTATCTGACTTATGACAGTGATGATGCTGGGACAAGAGCGGCACTTCGCGCAGTGCCGATACTGAAAGAGGCAGGGATAACAGCAAGAGTAATACGTATGGATCCGTACAAAGATCCGGATGAATTTATCAAGAATCTGGGTGCAGAAGCGTTCGCTGAACGCATCGGAAAAGCCAGGAACGGATTTATGTTTGGGCTTGAGATGCTGGAGAGGGACTATGATCTGTCAACACCGGAAGGAAAGACTGCCTTTTTACGTGAGGCAGCGAAGAGACTTTCCGAATTCGAGGATGAGATAGAACGAAGCAACTACATTGAGGCTGTGGCGAAAGCTTATCGTGTCGACAAGGATGAGCTTCGTAAGCTGGTCGTAAAGACGGCTATACAGAAAGGTCTTGCCAAACCTGCCGGGAGACCGATAACAACAGTTCAAAAAGAGAAGACAAAAGAGGATGGTCATCTGAAATCCCAGAGAATCCTGCTCACATGGATGATTGAAGATGCATATATATTTGGCCAGATTCAGAAGATTATTGATGTAAATGATTTTACAGAGCCGCTCTATCGAACTGTTGCAGAACTTCTTTACGGACAGTATGAGAAAGATGCCCTGAATCCGGCGCAGATACTGAATCATTTTACAGATGAGGAAGAGCACCGAAGAGTTGCAGAGCTTTTTCATACGAAAATAAAAGAATTGTCGACTGCGAAAGAGCAGGAGAAGGCATTGAATGAAACTGTGCTTCGAGTAAAGAAACACAGTATCGATGAACAGACGAGAAATCTGGATCCTGCAGATATCGCAGGACTGCAAAAACTGATGGCAGACAGGAGAGCGCTTCAGAACCCTGATAAATTGCATATTTCTATTAATTAAGGATAAAATATAAACAAGCAATGGAGGATAACATGGAAGAAAATGTTGTGAAATTTGAGGAAAAATTAAAAGCCCTTTTAGTAATGGGTAAGAAGAAAAAAAGCATCCTGGAAATTCAGGAGATCAATGATTTTTTCTCGGATATGGAACTTGGCCCGGAACAGATGGACAAGATTTTTGAATATCTGGAAGCAAATGGTATTGATGTGCTTCGAATGAGTGACGATCTTCCGGAAGAAGATGATGAAATCATTCTCAGTGAAGAAGATGAAGTTGATATGGAAAAAATTGACTTGTCTGTACCGGATGGTGTCAGTATTGAAGATCCTGTTCGCATGTATCTGAAAGAGATCGGTAAAGTGCCGCTCCTCTCAGCAGAAGAGGAAGTTGAACTTGCGAAGAGAATGGCAGAAGGCGATGAAGAAGCTAAGAAACGCCTGGCAGAAGCGAACCTACGTCTCGTTGTGAGTATTGCGAAGAGATACGTTGGCCGTGGAATGCTTTTCCTTGATCTGATTCAGGAAGGAAATCTTGGTCTTATCAAGGCTGTTGAAAAATTTGATTATCAAAAAGGATTTAAGTTCAGTACCTATGCTACATGGTGGATCAGACAGGCTATTACAAGAGCAATCGCCGACCAGGCGAGAACGATCCGTATTCCGGTGCACATGGTTGAAACAATCAACAAATTAATCCGTGTTTCCAGACAGCTGCTTCAGGAATTGGGACGTGAACCTACGCCGGAAGAAATCGCTGCAGAACTTGACATGCCTGTGGACAGAGTAAGAGAGATCCTTAAGATCTCGCAGGAACCAGTATCTTTGGAGACACCGATCGGTGAAGAAGAAGACAGCCATCTTGGAGATTTTATCCAGGATGATAATGTACCTGTACCTGCTGAGGCAGCAGCGGCGACACTTTTGAAAGAACAGTTGAATGAAGTGTTGGATACATTGACAGAGCGGGAACAGAAAGTTCTCCGTCTTCGTTTTGGAATGAACGATGGACGCGCGCGCACATTGGAAGAAGTTGGAAAAGAGTTTGATGTTACACGAGAACGAATCAGACAGATCGAAGCAAAAGCGCTTCGTAAGCTTCGTCATCCAAGCCGCAGCAGAAAACTGAGAGACTATTTAGATTAAGAGAGAGGCGCCTATGGAACTATCGAGAAGACTGAATGCAGTCGCAAATCTAGTGACAGAGGGCGCTTCTGTTGCTGATATTGGGACTGATCATGCGTATATTCCGATCTATCTGGCAGAGAATCATATCAGTTCACATATCATAGCTATGGATATCAACAGAGGACCTCTGGAAAAAGCAAAAGAGCATATTTTGGAGTATGGATTTGAAAAGATGATTCAGACGAGGCTTTCGGATGGACTATCCGGTATGAAACCCGGAGAAGCGGATACGATGATCGCAGCTGGAATGGGTGGGGGACTTGTTGTTCGAATCCTTCAGAATTCACCGCAGGCAGTTGAATCTGTCCGGGAATTTATATTACAGCCCCAGTCTGAGATACATAAGGTGAGAGCATATCTGAATAACAATGGTTTTGTGATCACAGAAGAAGATATGGTGGAAGAAGATGGAAAATACTACCCGATGATGAAAGCAGTTCACGGGAAAGAGAAGCCATTTTCTGACGAAGAACTGTACTATGGCAGAAAGCTGATCGAAAAGAAAAATCCGATTCTCAAAGCTTTTCTGCAGAAGGAATATACAATAAAAAAGGATATATATGACAAACTGAAAAATCAGGAAAATGAAAGAGCACAGAAACGTGTCCGGGAAATAGAGGAAGAAATAAGACGGATACAATGTGTATCAGCCTTGTTTTGAAGAAATGATCAGAGGTGATATAAATGCTTTGTAAAGAAATAATACAGGTGATCGAACAGGCATATCCGAAGTCCTGTGCAATGCAGTGGGATAATGTGGGCCTGCTTGTCGGAAGGAAGGAAAAAGAAGTGGAACGAATATATGTCGCACTTGATCTGACAGACGAAGTCCTTGAGGATGCAGTTGAAAAGCGGGCAGATATGATCGTTACGCATCATCCATTGATCTTTACTGCAATGAAGAAGATTACAGATGAAGATTTTATTGGCAGACGAATCGTTAAAATGATTCAGAATGATATTTCCTATTATGCAATGCACACGAACTATGATGTTATGGGAATGTCAGATCTGGCAGGTGAGTGTTTGGAACTCATAGATTCACACATACTGGATATCACCTGTGAGGAGAATCCGGTTGACCATACTCCGAAAGGGATCGGAAAAATTGCGGATCTTGTGAAGCCGGTGACATTGGGCGAATACTGTGAATATGTAAAAGAAAAGTTCGGGTTAAGTTATGTGAAAGTATTTGGAGATCTGAATGCTGATGTCCGAAGAGTGGCAATCTCTCCGGGATCCGGCAAAAGTATGATCGATGCGGCAATTTTATCCGGGGGAGACGTTCTTGTTACCGGAGATATCGACCATCATTCCGGAATCGATGCAGTCGCAAAAGGATTGTCGATTATCGATGCGGGGCATTATGGAATTGAGCACATCTTTATTCGTGATCTGGCAGGATATTTGAGATCCAATATTCATAGTATAGAGATAATAGAAACAGAGGAGCATCATCCGTTTCAGATAGTTTGAGGTGAGAAATATGCAGCAGAATGTAATCAACGTTCAGATAGGAAATTCGATTGAGCATTATCCGGAAGGAATATCCTATAAGGAAATTGCCGGGAAGCACCAGATGGAGTATAACAACGATATTGTTCTTGTATTTGCAAATGAAAAACTTCAGGAGTTACATAATACTCTGAATCAGGATGCGGTGATACAGTTTGTGACTACAGGAGATGAGATCGGACATAATGCATATGTGCGAAGCATGACACTGCTTTTGATGAAAGCATTTTATGATGTATGTGATCACAGTCCGGATCTGAAAGTGAGAGTACAGTTTTCTGTAAGCGATGGACTATATTGTACTGTAGAGGGAATCGAGAAGGTTGATCAGATGTTGCTCGATAAAGTAAAGAATCGTATGTGGGAAATGGTCGACAGAGATATTCCGATCAACAAAAGGACTGTTCACACGGAAGATTCTGTTGATCTGTTTAACCAGTATGGAATGAGTGAGAAGAAAAAACTGTTTAAATACAGAACAGCATCGAATGTGAATCTGTATCGGATCAATGAATTTGAAGACTATTTCTATGGGTACATGGTACCGAGTACAGGATATTTAAAGTATTTTGAGCTATATCTGTATGACGAAGGACTTGTGCTGCAGCTGCCGGTTCGAAAAAACCCGAAGGAAGTAAGAAAGTTTCAGCCGGCAGATAAACTGTTTCAGGTATTAAAGAATTCAACAAAATGGGGAGATATGCAGCATCTCGAGTCGGTCGGTGCATTGAATGACATGATCGCGATGCGGGATCCTCAGGAGACGATTCTTGTCCAGGAGGCATACCAGGAAAGAAAGATTGCAGAGATAGCAGAGATGATCAGTTCGGATCCAAAGGTGAAGTTTATACTGATCGCAGGACCATCCTCTTCAGGAAAAACAACATTTTCACATCGATTATCGATTCAGCTGAAGGCAAATGGAATGGTGCCGCATCCAATCGCGGTTGACAATTTCTTTGTGGAGAGGGAAATGACTCCAAGAGACGAAAATGGTGAGTACAACTTTGAGTGTCTTGGAGCGATGGATATTGATTTGTTTGGAGACTGTATGTCCAGATTGTTAAAAGGGGAGGAGGTTTTCCTTCCGACTTTTAATTTCAAGACCGGTCACAAAGAATATCTGGATGGACCGAAGAAGCTTGGAGAGTCTGATGTACTTGTGATCGAGGGCATCCACTGTCTGAACCCGGAGATGACAAGGGCACTTCCGGATGAGAATAAATTTAAGATTTATATCAGTGCACTGACACAGTTGAATGTGGATGAACACAATCGTATTCCGACAACAGACGGACGTCTGTTCCGCAGGATCGTGCGTGATGCCCGCACACGCGGAAAGTCTGCAAAAAATACAATTGCAATGTGGGATTCTGTAAGAAGAGGGGAAGAAGAGTATATTTTCCCATATCAGGAGGAAGCCGATGTTATGTTTAACTCCTCGCTGATATATGAACTTGCAGTTTTAAAGCAATACGTAGAGCCGTTACTTTTTGGAATTGAACGTGACTGTCCGGAATATTACGAGGCAAAACGTCTGCTGAAATTCCTTGATTATTTTGTCGGGATTGGAAGTGAGAATGTACCGGCGAATTCTCTACTGAGAGAGTTTATCGGAGGAGGATGCTTCAGAATATAACGAAGTTAATGCAGAAATATTTCATAAAAAAAGAGCTATAGCAGTAAATGTGAAAATATAATAGAAACAACAAACTGAAAAAAGATATATCATCAAAACACGTAGCCTTACCTTCACTTCACTTCGGTTTTATCGCGCCCGTACATCGTTCGCGATAGAAGCGTTTGCTCCTCGTACGGGCGCAAAACTCGTGAAGTTCGGCCGGCTTACTATTGTTATGATTGATATATCTTTTTTCAGTTTTGTACTTCACTATATTCATGAGATTAGCTGAACTGCTGTTTACAGTATTTCAGTTTGCATTATCTGTAAAAATCAACAATCGAGTCCAGTCGGGAAGTCATATTCATAAGGACTGCATCAAGGATCGAGATCGCTGTCATGGACTCTACGACAACGACTGCGCGAGGAACGATGACAGGATCATGGCGGCCGTGGATCGTCATGGAGATATTCTCGCTGTCTTTGTTCACGGTCTGCTGTTCCTGTGAAATCGATGGGGTAGGTTTGACAGCAGCGCGAAGCACGATCTGACTGCCATCACTCATTCCGCCAAGGACTCCGCCGGAGTGATTGGTTCTTTTGTGAATGCCGGAATCATTGCAGAAAAATGAGTCGTTGTTCTGGCTTCCGAGAGCTGATGCTGCCTGAAATCCGTCTCCGATTTCCACACCTTTTACAGCTCCGATGGACATGATCGCTTTGGCAAGATTGGCATCCAGTTTTTCAAAGACCGGATCTCCGATTCCAGCAGGCATTCCGTCTACAACACACTCGATGATGCCGCCTGATGAATCCTGGTTTTTGATACAGTTTTCAAGATATTCAGAAGCTTTGGCAGCATATTCATTGTTTGGCATATAGAGCTTGTTCATGCTGATTTCATCGAGATGATAATCCTGTTCGGGAATGCTGATGCTTCCGATTGCTTTTGTATAAGCTGTGATTCGAATTCCCAGATGTCCTAAAAGTTTTGCAGCAATTGCGCCTGCTGCGACCCGGCCGATCGTTTCACGTCCGGAAGAACGTCCGCCTCCGCGATAATCACGGATTCCATATTTGGCATCAAATGTATAATCGGCATGTCCCGGACGATAACTGTTCATAATGTTGCTGTAATCTCTGGATTTCTGATCCTGATTGCGGATCAGAAGTGAGATCGGTGTTCCGGTTGTAACGCCTTCAAATGTCCCGGATAGAATTTCTACAGTATCACTCTCTCTTCTCATTGTTGTGAATTTGCTCTGTCCGGGCTTCCTTCTATTTAAATAGAGCTGAATGTCTTCCTCGCAAAGTGAAAGACCTGCAGGACAGCCGTCAATGATGACTCCGATGCCCTCTCCATGCGATTCTCCCCATGTTGTTATTTTAAAGATATTTCCCAGTGATGAACCTGACATTGTAGTATACTCCTTTTTAATTCATAAAAGTCATTATACAGCAAGTATGATATTATGTTCAATATATCATATGGAATTATAAGTTAAAATAAAAATGTACTGTACTTTTTGAAATGTGCATACTATAATTACCGTGTATAGTGTTTTGAGGAGAAATTACATGGGAGATAAAGAAAAAGTTGAACTTGAGCAGAATTCTGCTGCTGTATCAGAATGTGTAACTGAAGAACAGGAAGAAGATACATCAGAGGTTGCTGAATCGGTGGAAGAGAAATCAGAAGAACATGATGCAATTGAATCGGATGATCTGCCTGAAGAAGAATATGAAGAGTCTGATGAAGAGATAGAATTTATTGGAGAAGATGAGTTCGAAGACAGAGAACAATATGATGATGAAATTATTTCAGATTCCGGAGAAAATGTGGCGCTGACTGAGGCAGAGATTGCCTGGGAGAAAAGCAAAAAGCGAAAGAAAATACGAAACATCATTCTTGGTATTTTGCTGGTTGTTCTTGTGATATATTGTGGGACAGTATTCTTTTTCCAAAGTCATTTTCTTCCGTTTACAAAGATAAATGGGAATGATTTTTCGATGAAGACCGTGCAGCAGGTTGAAGATTATATGATGAGACAGGTAGAAGATTATTCACTGACGCTGTTAGAATCGGATGGAAAGAAAGAAATCATCAAAGGATCCGATATTAATCTTCAGTACATGCCTGGAGAAGATGTGAAAAAGCTGATGAATAGTCAGGATTCATGGCTTTGGGTGAAATCACTCTGGGATCATCCGGAGATTGAGGCTGCTGTCGGTGTAGAATACAATAAATCAAAATTAACGAAAGTTGTGAACAGCCTGAAATGCGTGACAGATGAGCCTGTTGTTTCAGTATCGGCGCACCCTGAGTTTAAAGAAACACAGTTTGAGGTTGTAGAGGAACAGATCGGAACTGAGATAGACGAAGATGTCTTCTCAAAAGCCGTTACAAAAGCGATTGATGAGTTCCTGCCTGAGCTTGATATGCTTGAAGAAGGATGTTATATTCTGCCGAAATTCTTAAAGGATTCACCGGAAGTGATCGAGGCGGCAAAGCAGATGAACAGCTATTTGGGAGCAAATATCACACTGGACTTTAATCCAAATACAGAAGTCGTAGACTCAGCTCAGATTGCGCAGTGGGTCGTTGTTGATGAGAATATGCAGGTGACTTTTAATCAGGAACTTGTACGTGCATATGTGGCGAGTCTTGCAGAAAAGTATGATACATATGGAAAACCAAGGACATTTGTGACCGGATATGGTAATACAGTGGAAGTTCAGGGTGGATCGTATGGATGGCAGATCGATCAGGAGGCAGAGTATGCTGCACTGACTGCCAATATTCAAAACGCAGAGACAGTTACACGTGAGCCGAATTACAGCAGACGCGGTGCGACCCATGAAGGAAATGATTTTGGCAATACATATATTGAGATTGATCTTTCCAGACAGCATCTGTTTGTTTTTCAGAATGGACAGTGTACAATGCAGTCCGATGTTGTAACCGGAAATCCAAATCTTGGAAACGGAACACCACAAGGCGTTTATACGATTGCTTATAAACAGACAAACGTAGTGCTTCGCGGTCCGAAGAAACCAGATGGAACATATGAATGGGAATCACCGGTAACATACTGGATGCCATTCAATGGAGGAATTGGTCTTCATGATGCTCCTTGGAGAGGGTCATTTGGGGGTACGATCTACAATGGAAATGGTTCACATGGCTGTGTGAATCTTCCGCCGTCATTTGCAGCGCAGATTTATCAGGTTGTAGAGGCTGGAATGCCGGTGGTGTGTCACTATTAAATCGAAAGAATACCGCCTCGGTATAGTTTACCGGGGCGTGAGTTTTATCTCAGTCGAAGAAGAATCGCGCGCCAAGTCTCATGTGCGTTCGACTTGAACTCGGTGGAATATATGGTACAGGAGAGGATTATGTATGAATTGATTAAAAAAGAAGGGCGTGCAAAACGCGGGAGACTTCACACGGTACATGGTGTCATTGAGACGCCTGTGTTCATGAATGTAGGAACAATTGCGGCAATCAAAGGTGCAGTTTCTACAGAGGATCTTCAGCAGATCGGAACTCAGGTGGAGCTTTCAAATACGTATCATTTACATGTGCGTCCGGGTGATCAGATTGTAAAAAAACTTGGCGGTCTTCACAAATTTATGGTGTGGGACAAGCCTATTTTGACAGATTCCGGTGGCTTTCAGGTGTTTTCACTTGCTGGTCTTCGAAAAATCAAAGAAGAAGGTGTATATTTTCAGTCGCATATAGATGGGCGAAAGATATTTATGGGTCCGGAAGAGAGTATGCAGATACAGTCAAATCTTGCATCAACGATTGCCATGGCTTTCGATGAATGTCCGCCAAGTCTTGCAAGCAGAGAGTATATGGAAAACTCTGTAAACAGAACAACAAGATGGCTTGCAAGATGTAAGAAAGAAATGGAGAGATTGAATTCCCTTCCGGAAACAATCAATAAGAATCAGCTCTTGTTTGGTATCAATCAGGGTGGAATTTATGAAGATATTCGTGTGAGACATGCGAAGGAAATTGCTGAGATGGACCTGGACGGTTATGCGATCGGAGGACTGGCAGTTGGAGAATCTCACGAGGAAATGTATCGTATTCTTGATGAGGTGGTTCCTTATCTTCCGGATAATAAACCAACATACCTGATGGGCGTTGGAACACCTGCAAATATTCTGGAAGCAGTCGACCGTGGCGTAGATTTCTTTGACTGTGTTTATCCGAGCAGAAATGGAAGACACGGGCATGTCTATACGCATCATGGGAAGCTGAATCTGTTTAATGCAAAGTATGAGCTGGACGACAGACCGATCGAAGAAGAATGTAACTGTCCGGCTTGCAGAACCTATTCGAGAGCCTATATCAGACACTTGCTGAAAGCAAAAGAAATGCTGGGAATGCGTCTTTGTGTACTTCATAATCTTTATTATTATAATCATCTGATGGAAGAGATCAGAGATGCACTTGATCAGGGTAATTATAAGGAATTCAAAAAGAAGGCACTTAGTGATCTTCAGACTCCTTTTATTTAATTTGCAAACGGACAGACGGAATTATGATAAAAGATTTATAAAAAGTATTGATGAATGTAGAATTATTGTGTAAAATAGTATCCAGTATGTTTTGGAATTAACAGGAGGAATATCATATGAGCAGTGGAATTTCACTTATTATTGTGTATGCAGCGATTATCGGAGTATTTTATTTTATTTTTCTGAGACCTCAGAAAAAAGAACAGAGAAGAGTAGCGGCTATGCTTGCAGATCTTGAAGTAGGAGATACCGTGCTTACAACAAGCGGATTCTATGGAGTTATCATCGATGTTACAGATGAGGACGTGATCGTAGAATTCGGAAGTAATAAAAACTGTCGTATCCCAATGCAGAAAGCAGCAATTGCACAGGTTGAAAAACCGGATGCAGAATAACAGAACTGAGAGAAGGAGTGCCAGCTATAAAATAGAGGGCACTCTAATTTTTTTACAGCCAAGGGTTGAAAGGATAGTGAAAATGCGATATCATTAGGAATAATAACGTTTTTTTGACAGAAAGAAGGAGAGAATGATGAACCTTAAGATTGGTGTGATCAAAGGGGATGGAATCGGACCGGAAGTTGTTACAGAGGCAATGAAGGTATTGGATAAGGTCGGAGAAGTCTACGGACATACATATTCTTATGAACAGTTGCTGATGGGTGGAGCATCCATAGATGTACATGGGGTGCCTATCACTGATGAAATGATTGAGACTGCGAAATCATGTGAGGCGATTCTGATGGGATCGATCGGTGGAGATGCGAAGACTTCACCGTGGTACAAACTGGAACCATCGAAACGTCCGGAGGCAGGACTCCTTAAAATAAGAAAAGCATTGAATCTGTTTGCAAATCTTCGTCCTGCAGTGCTCTATGATGAACTTAAGGGAGCATGTCCTTTAAAGGAAGAGCTTACAGAAGGCGGGTTCGACATGATGATCATGCGTGAATTAACGGGTGGCCTTTATTTCGGAGAAAGAAAGACAGAAGAAATCGATGGTCTCATGACAGCATGTGACTCTCTTACATATAATGAAGAAGAAATCCGCCGTATTGCGATCCGCGGATTTGATATCGCGATGAAGCGAAATAAAAAGGTGACAAGTGTCGACAAGGCAAACGTACTGGATTCGTCCAGACTGTGGAGAAAAGTTGTGGAAGAAGTTTCCAAAGATTATCCGGAAGTAACACTGGAGCATATGCTTGTCGATAACTGTGCGATGCAGCTCGTAAAGAATCCAAAGCAGTTTGATGTGATTCTTACAGAAAACATGTTTGGTGATATTTTATCAGATGAAGCGAGTATGGTGACAGGATCGATTGGTATGTTGGCAAGTGCCAGCCTGAATGAGACGAAGTTTGGTCTGTATGAGCCAAGCGGTGGATCGGCACCTGACATTGCAGGAAAAGGAATAGCGAATCCGATCGCGACAATTCTCTCAGCAGCGATGATGCTCCGTTTCAGCTTTGATCTTGACAGAGAAGCTTCTGTGATCGAAGCAGCAGTGGAAAAGGTGCTGGAAGAAGGATACCGTACCATTGATATTATGTCGGAAGGCAAGACACTCGTTGGAACAAGTGAGATGGGCGATCTGATCGCCGGTCATATTATATAGAAAAGATAAAATCAGATCAGGAGGAAAAGGAAATGAGAAGTGATACAGTTACAAAAGGCGTGCAGCAGGCACCGCACCGTTCATTATTTAATGCACTTGGACTTACAAAAGAAGAAATGGAAAGACCTCTGGTAGGTATTGTCAGCTCATATAATGAAATAGTGCCGGGACACATGAACCTGGACAAAATTGTGAATGCAGTAAAGCAGGGAGTTGCGATGGCAGGAGGAACGCCGATCGTATTCCCGGCAATCGCGGTATGCGATGGTATTGCAATGGGACATATTGGAATGAAGTATTCACTTGTTACAAGAGATCTGATCGCAGATTCGACAGAAGCAATGGCAATGGCGCATCAGTTTGATGCACTTGTTATGGTTCCAAACTGCGATAAGAACGTACCTGGACTTCTTATGGCTGCTGCAAGGATCAATGTTCCGACAGTATTCGTCAGCGGAGGACCAATGCTTGCAGGACATGTGAAGGGACAGAAGAGAAGTCTTTCAAGCATGTTTGAAGCGGTTGGATCATACGCAGCCGGTACGATGACAGCAGAAGATGTATGTGAATTTGAAAATAAAGTATGTCCGACATGCGGATCATGCTCAGGTATGTATACTGCAAACAGTATGAACTGTCTGACAGAAGTACTTGGCATGGGACTTCCTGGAAACGGAACGATTCCTGCTGTTTATTCAGAAAGAATCCGTCTTGCGAAACATGCAGGAATGAAAGTAATGGAACTTTGGGAGAAAAATATCCGCCCGCTTGATATTATGACAGAAGATGCGATTCTCAATGCACTTACTGTGGATATGGCACTTGGATGTTCTACAAACAGCATGCTGCATCTTCCTGCGATCGCTCATGAGATCGGAATGGATTTTGAGATTGATTTTGCAAACGGAATCAGTGAAAAGACACCAAACCTCTGTCATCTTGCACCGGCAGGTCCGACATATATGGAAGATCTGAATGAAGCCGGCGGAGTTCACGCAGTTATGAATGAACTGAACAAACTTGGCCTTTTACATACAGATTGTATGACAGTAACAGGAAAGACACTTGGAGAAAATATTGAGGGATGTGTGAACCGTAATCCGGAAGTCATCCGTCCTGTTGAAAATCCATACTCCGCAACAGGTGGCCTTGCAGTACTGAAAGGAAATCTGGCTCCGGATGGAAGTGTTGTAAAGCGTTCTGCCGTAGTTGAGGAGATGCTTGTACATGAAGGCCCTGCAAGAGTATTTGAGTGTGAAGAGGATGCGATCGCTGCGATTAAAGGCGGAAAAATTGTTGCCGGAGATGTTGTAGTTATCCGTTATGAAGGACCAAAGGGAGGACCTGGTATGAGAGAAATGCTGAATCCGACATCTGCCATTGCAGGAATGGGGCTCGGATCAAGTGTGGCACTTATTACAGACGGACGTTTCAGTGGTGCATCAAGAGGTGCTTCTATCGGACACGTTTCACCGGAAGCTGCAGTTGGAGGTCCGATCGCGCTTGTGGAAGAAGGAGATATCATTAAGATCAATATCCCTGAAATGAAGCTTGAACTTGCAGTTTCAGACGAAGAACTTGAAAGAAGAAGAGCAAACTGGCAGCCAAGAGAGCCTAAGGTGACAACCGGATACCTGGCAAGATATGCATCTATGGTAACATCCGGAAACAGAGGTGCAATCCTTGAAATACCAAAGGCAAAATAATACAAAAGACAGAATGGGAGAAAGATCAAAATGCAGTTAACAGGATCACAGATCGTTATTGAATGTTTAAAAGAGCAGGGGGTAGATACGGTATTTGGCTATCCGGGCGGAGCTATTTTAAATGTCTACGATGAATTATATAAACACAGTGATGAGATCACACATATCCTGACATCACATGAGCAGGGAGCATCCCATGCGGCAGACGGATATGCAAGAGCAACCGGAAAGGTTGGTGTATGTTTTGCCACCAGCGGACCTGGTGCGACAAATCTTGTAACAGGAATTGCGACAGCATATATGGATTCCATCCCGATTGTTGCGATCACATGTAATGTTGGTGTATCACTTCTTGGAAAGGACAGTTTTCAGGAGGTTGACATCGCAGGTATCACAATGCCGATCACAAAGCATAATTATATTGTGAAAGACGTAAAGGATCTTGCAGATACGATCCGCAAGGCTTTTGCAATCGCAAAGCAGGGAAGACCGGGTCCGGTCCTGATCGATATTCCAAAAGATGTGACAGCAAATAAAGCAGAGTATAAACCGGTGACGATTGATGAGTATGTTCCATCGCAGGATATCTGTGAGGCAGATCTTGACCACGCAGTCAGCATGATCAGAAAATCCAAGAAACCATTTATTTTTGTTGGCGGCGGTGCAGTGCTTTCCGGAGCAAAAGAGGAACTCTATGAGTTTGTTAAGAAAGTGGATGCGCCGGTTACAGATTCGCTGATGGGAAAAGGAGCTTTCCCGGGAACGGATGATCTGTATACGGGAATGCTTGGAATGCATGGCACAAAGGCATCAAACTTTGGTGTGAGTGACTGTGACCTTCTGATCGTACTTGGCGCCAGATTCAGTGATCGTGTTACAGGAAACGCAAAGAAATTTGCAAGTAAGGCAAAGATCCTGCAGTTTGATGTCGATGCTGCCGAGATGAACAAAAATGTGATTATTGATGAGGGTGTGATCGGAGATTTGAGAGTTGCTCTCTCAAAGATGAACGAGAAGCTTGATCAGCAGAATCACGCAGAGTGGATCACAAAAATAAATGAATACAAAGAAAAATATCCGATGACATACAACCCGGAAGGTTTGACAGGTCCATATATTGTTGAGGAGATCTATCGCCAGACAAACGGAGAAGCGATCATCTCGACTGAGGTTGGACAGCATCAAATGTGGGCTGCTCAGTATTATAAATATTCAGAGCCAAGAACATTCCTGACTTCCGGCGGACTTGGAACAATGGGATATGGGCTTGGAGCTTCGCTCGGAGCAAAGATGGGATGCCCGGAGAAAACAGTTGTCAATATCGCAGGAGACGGCTGCTTCCGAATGAATATGAATGAGATTGCGACTGCGGTCAGAAGCAACATTCCGGTTATTCAGGTTGTTATCAATAATCATGTACTCGGAATGGTTCGTCAGTGGCAGAATTTATTCTATGGAAAGAGATATTCTTCAACCGTACTGAATGATGCAGTTGATTTCGTGAAGCTTGCAGAGGCGATGGGAGCAGAGGCATACCGTGCAACTTCAAAAGAAGAATTTGCAGAGATATTTGCCACTGCACTGAAGCTTGGTAAACCGGTTTTGATTGATTGTCAGATTGATTCCGATGACAAGGTATGGCCGATGGTTGCACCGGGTGCAGCGATCAGCGAAGCGTTTGACGAAAAAGATATGCAGGAGAAAAAATAATTGTTTGGAGGAATAAAGATGAGCAGAGTGTACAATTTTTCAGCAGGACCGGCTGTATTGCCTGAAGAGGTTCTGAGGGAAGTGGCAGAAGAGATGTTAGACTACAATGGAACGGGCATGTCTGTAATGGAGATGAGTCACCGCTCGAAAGCATACCAGGAAATCATCGATACAGCAGAGGCGGACCTCAGAGATCTGATGAATATTCCGGATAACTATAAAGTATTGTTTTTGCAGGGAGGCGCTTCTTTGCAATTTTCGATGATTCCGATGAATCTGATGAAAAATGGAGAGGCGGATTATATCGTAACAGGTCAGTGGGCTAAGAAAGCATATCAGGAAGCGCAGAAATATGGTAAAGCGAATAAGATCGCTACATCGGAAGACAAAACATTTTCCTATATTCCGGACTGTTCAGACCTTCCGATCTCTGAAAATGCTGATTATGTATATATCTGTGAAAATAATACGATTTATGGAACAAAATATAAGGAACTTCCGAACACGAAGGGAAAGATTCTTGTTGCAGATGTTTCATCCTGCTTCCTTTCTGAGCCTGTAGATGTAGAAAAATATGGTGTGATCTATGGAGGCGTTCAGAAAAATATCGGACCGGCAGGTGTCGTGATTGTAATTATCAGAGAAGACCTGATCCGCGATGATCTTCCGGAAAATGTACCGACAATGTTAAAATATAAGACACATGCTGATGCAGGGTCTCTTTATAATACACCTCCGGCATATGGAATCTATGTCTGCGGAAAAGTCTTTCAATGGCTGAAAAAGCAGGGTGGTCTCGAAGCAATGAAAGAACACAATGAAAAGAAAGCGAAAATCTTATATGATTTTCTTGATGAAAGCAAATTGTTCAAAGGGACTGTGGAGAAAAAAGACCGTTCACTTATGAATGTTCCGTTTGTGACAGGAGATCCTGAACTGGATGCAAAATTTGTTAAAGAGTCAAAAGAAGCTGGATTTGAGAATCTGAAAGGCCACAGAACCGTGGGCGGTATGCGTGCAAGTATTTACAACGCAATGCCAATCGAAGGTGTAGAGGCTCTTGTTGCCTTTATGAGAAAATTCGAGGAGGAAAATGCGTAATCATGTATAAATATTATTGTTATAATGCAATTTCAGAAGTCGGACTTGAGAAACTCACAGAAGACTATGTCCCAGTCAGCGATCCGTCCGATGCAAACGGTATTCTTGTAAGGAGTGCATCGCTTCATGATGTCACATTTGGAAAGGATCTGAAATGCATCGCAAGAGCGGGTGCGGGAGTGAACAATATTCCGCTTGAAAAATGTGCGGAAGAAGGGATTGTTGTATTCAATACACCGGGAGCAAATGCGAACGGTGTAAAAGAGCTTGTGATCTGTGGTATGCTTCTTGCATCAAGAGATGTCATCGGCGGAATCAACTGGGTTCAGGAAAATGAAGAAGATGGCAATATTGCAAAAGATGCGGAAAAAGCGAAAAAAGCATTTGCAGGTCAGGAACTTGTAGGTAAAAAACTTGGAGTCATCGGTCTTGGAG
Source organism: Eubacteriales bacterium (assembly GCA_030526265.1). Classification (GTDB taxonomy): domain Bacteria; phylum Bacillota; class Clostridia; order Lachnospirales; family Lachnospiraceae; genus Claveliimonas. Next base: position 44,906 of record JAUNDE010000005.1, read on the forward strand.
CAATCGGTGTTCTTGTGGCAAATGCTGCTACGGGACTTGGCATGGAGGTATATGGATATGATCCATATCTTTCTGTAGAATCAGCATGGAAGCTGTCAAGAAGCATCCATCACGCAAAAACAGTAGATGAGATCTATAACGAATGTGATTACATTACCATTCATGTTCCTGCGATTGAAAGTACAAAGGGAATGATCGATGCAGATGCGATCAGCCTTATGAAAGACGGAGTGATCGTGCTGAACTTTGCGAGGGATGTACTTGTGAACAGCGAAGCGATGGTCGATGCTCTTGTGTCAGGAAAAGTGAAACATTATGTGACGGACTTCCCGACCCCGGAAATCGCAGGTGTGAAGGGAGCCATCGTGATCCCGCATCTTGGTGCTTCAACGGCAGAAGCGGAAGATAACTGTGCAAAAATGGCCGTGAAACAGATGATGGATTACCTGGAATACGGAAATATCAAGAATTCTGTGAACTACCCGAACTGCGATATGGGATACCCGGGAGAAAACAAAAGAATTGCGGTTCTTCACAAAAATATTCCGAATATGATCGGCCAGTTTACAAGCGTCCTTGCAAAAGACAATATGAATATTGCTGATATGACGAACAAAAGTAAAGGACAGTTCGCATATACGATGATAGATATTGATTCTGAAATACCGGAGACAGTAAGAGAGGATCTTTATGGAATAAAAGGTGTATTGCGTGTGCGGATTGTAAATTAACTCAGTGAATAAAGATTTCGATTTGATTCAGTAAAGAAATAAAAATGAGTGAAAAGAAAAAATATCATAGAGGTCGAAGAAGGTCATCGGTTAAATCAGCTGGTGGAAAAGATAAGGAAACTCGTCGGAAAGAAAATCAACATTTGGTAAAAGAAAACAGTACAAAGGAGAAAAACGTCAGTTTCGAACTTGATAGACTTGGAAAGATTGTCGGAACAGTTCTGATAGTTCTTTTTGTTGTGTTTTCTGTACAGATGGCCTCGGCAAAAGGAGATTCGACAGCGGAGATCATAATCGCTGCAGAAAGTTTTGAAATTTTTAAAGATGATGCAGTTCCGGAACCAAGGGTTGTCGTTGAATGTCCGAAAGAGCAGCAGGAGGTCATACTTGATAAAGACACCGGCTTTCGAGTGAAAGATCTTATAGAAATGCTGAACCGAAAAGAAGGATATGAAATTGTCTGTGATGCAGATGGAACATCAGAAGGAAAGTATGATATCAAAATTGTGCTTACAGATACTTTGAATAATAATCTGAAGAATATCTATGCAAAAAAGATTTATCTTACTACATATGATGGTGTTTTGACTGTGAAAAACAAAACCGGCAGCTGGGATGGCAAAAAATTCAAAAAATATGACGGATCATATGCAAAAAGCGAATTTGTGGAGTCAAAGGGCGAGATGTATTATTTCGACGAAGAAGGAGAAATGGTTACCGGTTGGGACAAAATCAATGGGAATACATATCATTTCACTGAGCAGGGTGTCATGGAACATGATAAGTGGAAAAAGCGAAAGAAAGGCAAAGTATATCTGAGTGAAAATGGTATGGTTGCCACAGGCTGGGCTGATATTGATGATGAGTTGTATTATTTTGATGAGAATGGTATCGTATTGACCGGGAAGCATACAATTGGCGCGTCAAGGTGCAAATTTGATGATGACGGGAAACTGCTCTCGAAAGAATGTACACTTGATTTGAGTAAACCGATGATAGCGCTTACGTTTGATGATGGTCCGGGTGAGAGAACAATGGAAATTCTGGATGTTCTGGAGAAGTATGATGCGCATGCTACTTTTTTCATGCAGGGAAAAAATGTTTCTTCTCATAAAAAAGAAATCAGAAAAATGTATGATATCGGATGTGAGCTTGGCAATCATTCATATGATCACCCTCAATTTTCTCAATGTAGTGACGGAGGGGCAAATCAGGTCGGGGAGACAAATTCTTTGATCAAAGAAGCCTGTGGACATAGTGCGACGGTACTTCGACCGCCATACGGAGATTATAATGATTATGTAAGTGCAAGTGTCGGAATGCCGATGATCTTGTGGAATGTTGATACACTTGACTGGAAGACAATGAACATGCAATCAACAATAGATAATGTGCTCAATCAGGCAGATGATGGAGACATTGTACTTATGCATGATGTCCATGATCCAACCGTAGATGCTGTGATTAAGCTGATCCCTAAATTAATATCGATGGATTATCAGCTTGTTACAGTCACTGAACTTGCTGATGCAAGAGATATCATATTGCAGAATGGAGTGGCTTATACAGATTTTAATCAGTGAAATATAGGCTGACATCTCAATCTTACAGATTGGGATGTCAGCTCTTTTGTTGCATGAATAAAAGAATATTATTAAATAAGAGACGATCTATGTTTGATAAGTAACTGGCGAATCTTGTCTGTTGGATTCAAAACAGAACTGATTGGAAGATTGTGGTTTAATGATTCGAATATCAGAGCAATATATTTGCTCATGTCGGCAATTTCCAGATATTGTCTGTCAAGTGCAGTCTGTGGAAGGTATACAAGGTTCGTTGTAATTAATTTATGGATGTAACCTTTCTCATAGTATTCATCAAATTTTTGAAGACCGTCTGTGAAAAGACCAAATGTCGTGAATATAAATACACGGTTTGCGCCACGTTCTTTGATCTGTCTGGCAACATCCAGCATACTCTCACCGGAAGAGATCATATCGTCGACTACGATCACATCTTTGCCTCGAATATCAGTTCCAAGGAACTCGTGGGCAACGATCGGGTTCTTTCCATTTACAACTAATGAATAGTCGCGACGTTTGTAGAACATGCCCATATCTACTCCAAGAACGTTGGAAATATAAACTGCGCGATGCATAGCACCTTCATCCGGGCTTATCACCATAAGGTGATCGTTGTCAAGACGAACATCAGGTACAGTGCGGATCAATGCTTTTAAGAGCTGATACTGTGTTGGGAAGTCATCAAATCCAACAAGAGGTATCGCATTCTGAACACGTGGATCATGTGCATCGAATGTCATGATATTCTTAACACCCATATCAAACAATTCTTCCAATGCGAGCGCACAGTCAAGAGACTCTCTTTTTGTACGTTTGTGCTGACGGCTTTCATATAAGAATGGCATCATAACAGATATTCTGTGAGCTTTACCTTTAGCCGCAGAGATGATTCGCTTCAGATCCTGATAGTGATCATCCGGTGACATGTGGTTTAAGAAACCATTGACTGTATACGTCAGGCTGTGATTACAGACATCTACCATCATAAACAGGTCTTTACCACGCACAGATTCACCGATATATCCTTTTGCTTCTCCGCTTCCAAAGCGGGGACATTTGCAGTTGATCAGATAATTATCTGACTGATAAGCAGAATAAAGTGGTGATGTTAAGTCCGATTTTGGTGTGAGTTTTCGAAAGTTTACAATGTGGTCATTTACTTTTTTTCCTAATTCTGAACAACTCTCTAATGCGGCAATTTTTAATGGCGCAATGGGAAGAGCCTGTTCAAGCAGTTCTAAATTTGCCATAGATTTCTCCTATAATAAACAAAATTTCAGCTATTTACATAAAAATAGTCCTTATATTTATTTATAGCATTATTTTGTTGAAAAGGTCAACTGGTTTCAAGTATAATGTACAAGGAGAATAGATAACAGGAGGAATATGCATATGGGAAAACCAGTAGTTGCCATCGTTGGAAGACCGAATGTAGGAAAGTCTACACTTTTTAACGCCCTGGCAGGAGAGATGATCTCAATTGTGAAAGATACTCCGGGTGTTACCAGAGATCGAATCTATGCGGATGTCAGCTGGCTTGACCGGGATTTCACTTTGATTGATACAGGCGGTATTGAGCCGGAAAGTAAAGATATAATCTTATCACAGATGAGGGAACAGGCGCAGATCGCGATTGATACGGCAGATGTGATTATTTTTATTACCGATGTGAGGCAGGGACTTGTTGATTCTGATTCGAAAGTGGCGGATATGCTGAGAAGATCAGGAAAACCAGTGGTCCTTACAGTAAATAAAGTTGATAATTTTGATAAATTCATGCCGGATGTATATGAATTTTATAATCTTGGTATTGGAGACCCTCAGCCAATTTCTGCATCATCCAGATTGGGACTTGGAGATATGCTTGATGTTGTGATTTCTTATTTCCCGGACAAGTCGGAGGCGGAAGAAGAGGATGAACGTCCTCGTGTTGCGATCGTGGGAAAACCAAATGTGGGTAAGTCTTCAATTATCAATAAGCTGATCGGTGAGCAGAGAGTGATCGTATCAGATATTGCCGGAACGACAAGAGATGCGATTGATACACCGGTTGTTCATGATGGAAGAGAGTATGTATTCATCGATACAGCAGGGCTCAGAAGAAAAAATAAGATCAGGGAAGAGCTGGAACGTTACAGTATCATTCGTACAGTTACTGCAGTCGAACGTGCAGATGTTGTATTGATGGTCATTGATGCGACAGAAGGTGTGACAGAACAGGATGCTAAGATAGCGGGAATTGCTCATGAACGTGGAAAGGGAATCATAATCGTTGTTAACAAGTGGGATGCCATTGAAAAGAATGATAAAACGATGCGCGAATTTGAGGATCGTGTCAGACAGATCCTTTCCTTTATGCCTTATGCAGAGATCGTGTATGTGTCTGCACTTACCGGTCAGAGACTTCACAAAATGTTTGATGTGATCAACATGGTTATTGAGAATCAGACAATGCGTGTTGCAACAGGTGTGCTGAATGAGATCATGATGGAAGCAGTTGCAATGCAGCAGCCGCCGTCAGATAAAGGGAAACGTCTTAAACTGTATTATATTACTCAAGTGTCTGTGAAACCGCCGACATTTGTTATTTTTGTAAATGATAAAGAACTGATGCATTTCTCATATCTCAGGTATCTGGAAAACCGTATCAGAGAAGCTTTTGGGTTCAGAGGAACTTCACTTAAGTTCTTTGTCAGAGAAAGAAAGGAAAAGGATCAGTAAGTATGGAACGTTTGATTTGTCTTGTTATAGGATACGCGTTTGGCTTGATACAGACTGGATATTTATATGGAAAAAGTCAGCATGTTGATATCAGACAGCACGGAAGCGGAAACGCAGGGACGACGAATGTCCTTCGTACATTAGGATGGAAAGCAGGTATACTGACATTTCTCGGAGACAGTTTCAAATGTATCATTGCGGTATTGCTTGTGACATTCATCTTCGAGCACTCTTATGCAGATAATATTTCTGTCCTTTGCATGTATACGGGCATGGGAGCTGTCCTTGGACACAACTATCCGTTTTATATGAAATTCAAAGGGGGAAAGGGAATCGCAGTCACGGCCGGATTGATCGCCAGTACGACAAATATCTGGATCACATTGATCTGTGCAGCGGTTTTTATTACAGTTGTGCTCGTTACAAGATATGTATCACTTGGTTCATTGATTGTTGTGTCTGTATATTTTATCTGCCTGATCGTGTATGGACAGATGGGAGGATTCCTTGCAGAGCCGTCCTGCCTGAAAGAGATCTATATCATCGGATTTCTGCTCGTGGTTTCTGCATTTTATAAACACAAAGCAAATATCAAACGACTTCTTTCAGGAACAGAGAATAAATTAAGTGTTGGTAAAAAGGAAAAGATCTGACAGGATCATTATTTCGTATGTAAAAAGAGGAGACAGGATATGGCAAAAATCGGTGTTGTAGGAGCCGGAAGCTGGGGTACAGCTTTGGCGATTTTGCTGCAAAATAATGGACATGATGTGACGATGTGGTCGTATAAGGAATCTCAGGTGCAGGAACTTCGTGAATGTCTTGAGAATAAAAGTAAACTGCCGGGCGTAAAGCTGCCGGCTGAAATGAAGTTTACTGCAGACATGGAAGAGGCAGTTGTAAATATGGATACAATTGTCCTTGCGGTTCCGTCAAAGGCAACAAGAAAAACAGCAGAAAAGATGAGACCATATGTACAAGAAGGCCTTGTCATCGTTGATGTTGCGAAGGGAATTGAAGAATCTACACTTATGACTCAGACACAGCAGATTGAAGAGGAGATCCCTCAGGCAGATGTCGCAGTACTCTCTGGACCAAGTCATGCAGAAGAAGTTGGGCGGGGGCTTCCGACAACTGTAGTAGTCGGGGCAAAGTCGAGAAAAACAGCAGAATATTTACAGGAATTGTTCGCAAGCGAAGTATTCCGTGTGTATACAAGTCCTGATATGCTTGGAATAGAACTTGGAGGAGCGCTCAAGAATGTTATTGCGCTTGCGGCAGGTATCGCAGATGGACTGGGATATGGGGATAATGCAAAGGCAGCTCTGATCACAAGAGGAATTCATGAGATTTCGAGCCTTGGTGTGAAAATGGGTGGCGCAGCAGAGAGTTTTGCAGGACTTACAGGTGTGGGAGACCTGATCGTAACATGTGCAAGTGTACACAGTCGAAACCGCAAAGCCGGATATCTGATTGGTCAGGGAATGACGATGCAGGAAGCCATGGACGAAGTGAAAATGGTAGTAGAAGGTGTGTATTCTGCGAAAGCTGCTATGAAACTCAGTGAGAAATATGAAGTGGATATGCCGATCGTTGAGCAGGTAAATGCAGTTCTTTTTGACGGGAAAGATGCGAGAGAAGCAGTGTATGATCTGATGCTCAGACAGGGGAAACCGGAGCATACAGCAAAGCCATGGAGCTAAGCGGACAAGAGAATATTGAGCAGAATGATAAAAAGAGAGTGTGCATTCAGGAGAATGAAAAATCCTGGATGCATATTTTTTTTGTGCACGCATATATATGACGTAAAGAGGTGGACAAATATGAAGAGAAAAGAAAGTATTTTAAATATTCTCCCGACAAGAATACGGGCATTTATGCTCAAAGAGGAGCTTGATTTTGACCAGTTGGAAGAGATACGTATGAGAACAGGACGACCGTTGTTATTTCGATATGGAGGAAAAGAACGAACACTTTTAAAATCTCCGGTTTATGTTGTACAGCCGGAGGATATCAGAGAAACACTTCAATATGCATCAGGCTATTCGCTGTATGCATACGAGCATGAGATGGGCAGAGGGTACATGACAACGGAGGGCGGACATCGAATTGGAATGGCAGGACAGGCAATACGTGAGGGAGAAGATGTCACAAGCCTGAAGTATATTTCTTCGATCAACATTCGAATCGCTCATCAGATTGTTGGATGTGCTGAGCCATATTTAGAGTATCTGTTTGATGAAGAAAAACTTCAGAATACATTGATCATTTCTCCGCCAGGATGTGGAAAGACTACACTGCTGAGGGATTTTATCAGACAGATATCAGATGGATCCGAGTATATGAAGGGAATCAGTGTTGGTGTTGTAGATGAACGATCTGAAATTGGTGGAAGTTATATGGGCATGATACAGAATGATCTGGGGATCCGGACAGATCTTTTAGATGCGTGTCCGAAAGCGGAAGGAATGATGATGCTGATCAGAAGCATGAGTCCAAGGATGATCGCGGTTGATGAGATAGGAAGTGAAAAAGAACTCAGGGCAATCCGTCATGCATTGAACTGTGGATGTAATATACTTGCAACTGTGCACGGAAATTCCATTGAGGATGTATTAAAAAAACCAGGTTTTAGAGAACTGTTTGATGAAAGGATTTTTGGCCGGTTTGTCATTTTAAAGGCCGGAAAACATCCGGGACAGCTGGAAGGAATCTATGATGAGACCGGCGAAAGAATATGCTGAAATTGCTCGGGGTTTTCACAACAGTTCTTGCATCTGCCGCCATCGGAGATTCTGCTGCAAGAGACATTGAGGCTTCGTACGAAGAACTGTGCTATCTCAGATGGGTCGTCTGCAGGATACAAAGTGAGATGAAGTATTCAAGATTATTTCTGTCAGGAATATTCAGCGGTATATCAAAAGAAGTGAGAGAACCTTATGCATCCTGGCTGAGCGAAGTGAGTAATGATATTGAAAAACACCAGATGAGATCTTTCGAGTTGATCTGGAAAGAACAGATCGAGAGACAATTAAGTGATACAAACCTGCAGGAAAAAGAAAAAGACAGATTGATAAAACTGGGGACATTTTTGGGAGAGGCTGACCTTCAACTGCAGCTTCGACTGATGGACGGATATTTAGAGCAGCTTCAGTTGTCTATTTGTGATTTGAGAGAGGAAATGGAAAATAAAAAAAAGTTATGTCGGTCAATTGGCCTGATCGGCGGAGTGTTCATTTCTATTTTGCTGCTCTGAGGAGGAATTCATGAGTGTAAATCTGATTTTTAAAATAGCTGCGGTTGGAATATTGGTATCGATATTAAGCCAGCTGTTGAAACATAGCGGGAGAGAAGAACAGGCATTTCTGACAAGCCTGGCGGGCCTTTTGCTTGTTTTGTTCTGGATCGTTCCATATATATCTGAACTGTTTGATTCAATTCGGAGTCTATTTTATATCTGAAAATGGAGTGAGAAGGTCATGGATGTGATTCAGGTCGCAATGACAGGGATTGTTGGGGTTCTTTTGGCAATTCAATTCAAGAGTGGAAAAAGTGAGTATGGGATCTATATAGTAACAGGGGTCAGTGTCCTGATCTTTTTTGGTATTCTGGGTCAGTTTTCTGTTATTTCAGATGCAGTCTTTGAAATGGGAACATTTTTGAATCTGGATGCTTCATACCTTCAGACATTGATGAAAATGATAGGAATTACATATGTGTCAGAGTTCGCTTCAGCAATCTGTAAAGATGCCGGATATCAAACGATAGCAGTGCAGATTGAGATATTTGCAAAGATTATGATTCTTCTGTTCTGTATTCCGGTTCTTTCCATGGTGATGGAAAAGATAGGGGGCTTTCTATGATGAAAACTTATAAAAGGATGTCTGAAGTTTCAGTTGGTCTTCTGTGCTTTTTCCTGTTTTTTTTGATCAATGATATAAGTGCCTTTGCAGAAGATATTGGGACGGCTGATCAGGAAAATGTGTCAGAACAGATTTTGGATATGATCGATGAATCGGAAATAGATGAGATGCTTAGGGAATTGTTTCCTCAGGAAAAGATCCATTTGAAAGATGTGGTTCGAGAAATAATGAAGGGGAAACTTGAGCTGGACGAAAAACTCCTGGAACGAATTGTAAAAGATCAGATTTTCTATGCATTGAAAGCGAACGGTCAGGGAATGAAGTATATCATGATCCTTGCAATCGGATCTGCGCTTCTGATAAATATTTCAGGAATCTTCCAAACGAAACAGATTTCTGAAATCAGTTTTTTCGTTTTATATATGCTTCTTATTGGAGTCTGTCTTGCTTCTTATGAGGCGGCTTCTGACTGGGTAGGGGATGGTGTGAACCGGCTTGTTTCATTTATGAAAGTTCTGTATCCGGTATATTTTGTTTCCCTTACTGTTGCAAAAGGAAGCTTTACATCGATGGGATTTTATCATCTCACACTTCTGCTTGTTGTACTGTCAGAAGTGTTTGTGTTGAATGTCATACTGCCAATGATTCATTTCTATGTCATTACCAGGATATTGAACAGCATGCAGATGGAGGATTATCTGTCGAAACTTGCAGAGTTTTTGGAAATGGCCATTAGCTGGATGCTTAAGACAATGATCGGTTTTATGGTGGGATTAAATGTTGTACAGGGTCTGATCGCACCGACAGCAGACAGTGTGAAAAGAAGCTTTGTGACAAAAGGGGTGGAAGCAATCCCTGCTATCGGAGATGCACTTGGCGGGACAACAGAGGTTATTCTGGGAACGGCAATACTTATAAAAAACAGCATCGGAGTATTTGCTGCAGTTGTCTGCTGCCTGCTGTGTCTTGTCCCGCTTCTGCAGATTGCTTTTATTACGATTTCATATAAAATATCGGCAGCAGTGATTCAGCCTGTATCGGATGAGCGGATTGTAGAATGTATAAGCGGGATCGGAGAGGGATGCCGTATGCTGATGAAAACTGTATTCTCAAGTGGATTATTATTTCTGCTAACAATTACGATCGTTGCGTGTACGACAAGTTCTGTGTGAGGGGATTAATGTTAGAGTATTTGAGTGAGTGGATGAAACAGATTGCATATTACATGGTATTAGTGACAATGGTAATACAGCTGACGGCAGGAAAGAGTTACCAGAAGTATATTCGAATGTTTACTGGAATTGTTCTTGTACTTTTTGTATTATCTCCGGCTGCGAAGTTTGCATCTGTTGATTTCCGGGAAATTATGGATTCTGTGAAAAACAGGTATGAGCAGGAATTGAGAGAGGCGGAAATGAACTGGCGCGAGAGCATTGATCAGAATCAGAACGGAACTGATGATAATGAGGATGTGTCGGGGACGATAGAAGTGGAGGAAATTCAAATTGGACAGTAAAGGGAAAAAACAGAATCCTGCACGGAAAATAAAAGCTCTTTTGCAGCAAAATATGAAAAAAGACCGGTTGATGATCCTGATGTTAGCAGGGATTCTTCTTATCGTGATAGCAGTTCCGGTATCTGACAGGAATGGGGAATATGAAGATGGAGAGATTTCAAAGGAAAGCGACATGGTTTTTTCCCTGGAACAATATTCATACTATTTGGAGCAGAAACTGGAAGACTCACTTTCAAAAATAGAGGGAGCCGGAGAAGTGTCTGTGATGATCACATGGAAATCGTCTTCGGAGAAAATTGTTGAGAAAGATAAAGAGAGTACAAGTGAGTCGCTGGAAGAAACGGACAGTCAGGGAGGAAGCAGAACAACAAAAAATATTACCAGTTCGGACAGGTCGATTTATAGAAATTCCGGAGAAGGATCAGAGGAAGGAGAACCGTATGTAACCAAGGAGATCAGTCCTGTTGTGGAAGGTGTGATCATTATTGCACAGGGAGGTGACCACCCTGTTGTTGTTCAAAATATTACAGAGGCCGTGCAGGCATTATTTGATATAGACACGCATAAGATAAAAGTAATGAAAGGAAATTAAAATGAAACAGAGGGAGGGTACGAGTTTGAAACGTATATTTCGAAGAAATCAGATAATCATTGCAGCACTGGCGATCATGATCGCAGTTGCGGGATATTTGAATTATTCAGGAAAATTGTTTGGAAAAGGAGCTGTTTCGGAAACAAGCAATGAACTTACGAATATGGAATTATTAGATATTTCGGATGAGGATGTGGAGACAACCGGAGAAATCGCAAGTACGGATACGGAAGAGACGGATGGAGAAGCAGAGGGAACGCCGGGTGAGGCTGTACTGACAAACGGAAATGCCAGTTCGGTTGTTGCGGAAGCAAAAGTAACGAGAGAACAGGTGCGTGCGAAAAATAAAGAGTCTCTCATGGAAATTATCGATAACACAAATCTGAGTGATGCTCAGAAGCAGGATGCAGTAGATCAGCTTCTTGAAATGACAACATTTGCGGAAAAGGAAGCAGCTGCTGAGACGATGCTTGCATCAAAAGGATTTAAGCAGGCGGTGGTCAGCCTTACGCAGGAAGGCGCAGATATTGTTGTGAGTGCTGAGCAGCTTTCGGAAGCGGACAGAGCGCAGATTGAGGATATTGTTACAAGAAAAACAGGTGTAGCACCGGAAAAAATCGTGATTACACCGATTGGTTCTGTAAATGATTAGGGAAGGTAAAAAACCTTTCCTATTTTACTGTGCGTACAGAATAATCTTTTGATGACAGATTCTGAAGGTTAAAAATCAGTGATGGTATTTAAAATAAAATGAATTAAATAATTGACAAAAAGTTTATTAATAGTATAATTAAATCTGTTGCAAAAAGTTTAGTAAAAAGTTATTTTGAGTTTAGGAATTGTTGTAAAAGAGGACAGATGATATGGAGATCGATTATATCAATGAACATATAGGAAATAAGATAAAGGATTTGAGAAATCGCAATGGACTTACGCAGCAGGAACTTGCAGACAGAACCGAATTGACGAAGGGATTTATCTCTCAGCTAGAGCGAGGGCTTGTGTCTCCTTCGGTTGTGACACTGCTTGATCTGATCGAGTGTCTTGGGATTACAGCCTCAGAGTTCTTTAAGGAGGCAGAAGAAGAACATATTGTATATTCGGAAGAAGGTTATTTTGAGAAGATCGATGATGCGGGCAACAGTATACAGTGGGTGGTCCCCGCAGCGCAGAAATATCAGATGGAACCACTTCTTGTTGTAGTACAGCCAAAGCAGAGTCTGGAAGAGGATAAGCCTCATGACGGAGAAGAGTTCGGATATCTGATTTCCGGAAGATTAAATCTCTATTTCGGAGAGAAGGTCTACCACGTGAAAGCGGGCGAAAGCTTTTATTATCCCGCAAAGAAAAATCACAGGATCGAGAATCCGGGAAACAGACCAGCGAAGTTTATCTGGGTCAGTACACCACCGATGTTTTAACAGAATCAGGTATCGAAGCGGATTGCGAGAATCCGATTGATCATAAAGAATGAGAGCAGGAGAATACGATGAATCAGAGTACAAATATTATTGAGTTAAAGCACATAGTTAAAAAATTTGAAGACGGGTTTGTAGCTGTTGAAGATTTTAATCTTGAAGTTAAGAGGGGAGAATTTGTTACGTTTCTAGGACCTTCCGGATGCGGAAAGACAACAACCCTTCGAATGATCGCCGGATTTGATAATCCTTCTGAGGGACAGATTCTGTTGAACGGAAAGTCAATTACAGAACTTCCTCCAAATAAACGTCCTATCAATACTGTTTTTCAGAGATATGCGTTGTTCCCTCATATGAATATCTTTGACAATATTGCATTTGGATTAAAGCAGAAAAAAACATCTGGAAATCAGATCGTGAAAAAGGTGAAAAAAGTATTGGAACTGGTAGACCTGGAAGGATTTGAGAACCGTAAAGTATCTACATTGTCCGGAGGTCAGCAGCAGAGAGTTGCGATTGCACGTGCTGTTGTAAACGAGCCGGAGATCCTTCTTCTTGATGAACCTCTTGGTGCACTGGATCTGAAAATGCGCAAGGAGATGCAGCTTGAGCTGAAGCAGATGCACAGAGAGCTTGGCATCACATTTATTTATGTAACGCATGATCAGGAAGAGGCGCTTACAATGTCTGACAAGATTGTTGTTATGTCTGAAGGTAAGATCCAGCAGATCGGAACACCGGAAGATATTTACAATGAGCCAAAGAATGCATTTGTTGCGGACTTTATCGGAGAAAGCAATATTTTCAATGGAATTATGACAGGAAAGCTGAAAGCACGTTTTTGCGGCGGAGAGTTTGCATGTGTTGATGATGTCGAAGAAGGTACACATATCACGGCTGTTGTCAGACCGGAAGATGTGCTCATTACACGTCCGGAAGACGGAACTGTTCGCGGCATTGTCAATTCTGTGATCTTTAAGGGAATGCACTATGAGATTACAGTGGATTCCGGAAAATATGAGATGGTGATTCGCTCTGTCGATCCGGTGAATGTTGGAGACTGGGTTGGCATGTGTGTAGAGCCTGATGATATCCATATTATGATCGCAGAAGATCATACGAATTCGTTTGTGGTTGGAGTTACAAAGAATAACACTCTGGAATATAACGAGACAGAACTTGATGTGTCGCTTACAAGTATTATTCGGGGAAGTAGAGAAACAGAAGATGGCGGATTGCTGGATGCGAATGGTGTTGAGATCGATGTGAAAAAACTTCGTATCAGAGGAGAAATCCAGCCTCAGGATATCAGACTGACAGATGTACAGGAAGACGGCCTGGTGCAGGGATATATCAGTAATCTGATCTACAAGGGAGACCATTACAGTTATGTAATACGAACAGACATTGGACAGGATTTTGTTGTCGATGACGAATATCTCTGGAATATGGAGGATCAGGTGGGACTGATCATTCCAACGGAGAAAGTGAACTTTTCAGTAAAACGATAAGGAGGAGGATTCATGCATAAAATTTCATTTTCCAGAAAAGCACTGGGAATTCCCTATGTAATTTTCTTAATGCTGTTTGTTGTTGCACCTCTTTTTGTATTGATTTACTATGCTTTTACGAATGGGAGTGGACAGCCTACATTACAGAATCTGACAGGATTCTTTTCTGATCCAAATACATTAGGAACTCTTTTCTATAGTTTTGGGATAGCAATGACGACGACACTTGTGTGTCTTTTGCTTGCATATCCTACAGCATATATTCTTGCAACGAGCAAGCTTAAGGGGCAGTCTGTGATCATTATGCTGTTTATTATGCCGATGTGGATCAATTTTTCGCTTCGAATTACCGCACTGAAAGAGATTCTTACATGGATTGAGGGAAACCTTGCCTATTACCCGTTCCTGAATGCGGTGATCGGTATGACATACGATTTCCTTCCGTTTATGATCCTGCCGATCTATACAACGATCTCAAAGCTTGACGGTGCGCTGCTTGAGGCTGCAAGAGATCTGGGCGCAGATGAGCTGACTGCATTTTTGAAAGTGACACTGCCCCTTTCTGTGCCTGGGATCATCAGCGGTGTTTCGATGGTATTCCTCCCGGCAATGACAAACTATGTTGTTCTTGATATGCTGTACAACAGTACATACATTATGGGAAGTCTGATCGGAAGCTATTTCGCAGCTTATAACTGGCATGGAGGTTCTATGATCGCGCTGATCCTTCTTGCAATTATCTGTCTTTTCACGCTTCTGACAAGAGGAGCAGAAGATGAGAATCCAAGAGGAGGTGCCTTGTTATAATGAGAAAATCAGTAAAAGTTCTTTTTATTGTGTTTGTTATGCTGTTTCTTTATATGCCGATTTTGATGCTGGCATTATACAGCTTTACAACAGCGACGAACATTGGTGCACTTCGCGGGTTTTCCATGCACAATTATGTGACACTTTTTACAACACCGGAACTTGTAAGTATGATCTTTGGAACTCTTACACTTGCAATCGGTGCTTCTCTGATCGCTACTGTTCTTGGTACGATCGGTGCGATTGGCTCTTTTTATTCCAAAAAGGGAATGGCGTCTGCGATAAATACAATGAATCAGGTACCTGTTGTAAATGCAGATGTTGTCACAGGTTTTTCTATCTGCATATTGCTTGTTGTTGTGCTTGGAGTGAGTAAAGATACATATATTCCGCTTGTTATAGGACATGTGACACTCTGTGCACCATTTGTGTATCTGTCAGTCATTCCAAAACTCAAGCAGATGGATTCAAGTATTTATGAGGCGGCACTTGATCTGGGCGCGACGCCGTTCACTGCACTTGTAAAAATAGTTCTTCCACAGATACTTTCAGGAATTTTATCAGGATTTGCACTTGCGATCACGTTGTCACTGGATGATTATTTCATCGCAACATATACGAAGCCGGCAACTTTTGATACGATCAGCACATACGTTGTAAATGCTACGAAAGGCGGACAGACAACGATCAAGACAGCACTTTGGGCATTGTCAACAGTTATTTTTGTGCTCGTTTTGTTGATTGTATTATTTATGAATTATCAGGCGAACAAAAAATCAGAAGGGACAGAGACAGTATGATGAGAAAAAAGAATAAGTGTATTTCCCTGATCTTTGCATTCTGTCTCATGATCGGACTTGTTCTTTCTCCGTTTCAGGCAGAGGCAGCGGGGGAATCGAATGAGAAACCGAAGGAGATCAAACTTCGTGTTTGTAACTGGGAAGAATACATCGATGAGGGTGATTGGGATGAAGAAGAAACGATCGACCTTGACAGCGGGGATATCATTGGTGAGAATTCTATGGTTGAAGATTTTGAAGAATGGTATTACGAGACATATGGAATCAAAGTGAGTGTAGAGTATTCTACATTTGGAACCAATGAAGACCTCTATAATATGCTCACGCTTGGCGATGTGTATGATCTTATATGCCCATCAGAATATATGGTTATGAAATTGATGGCTGAAGAACAGCTGGTTCCTCTTTCAGATGAGTTTTTCAATAAGAGTGATGAGAATAATTATTACATTAACGGAGTGTCTCCATATATCCAGTCTGTTTTTGAAAAATCGAAGATCAATGGAGAAAGCTGGAGTAAATATATGGCAGGATATATGTGGGGTGTTACAGGAATCGTATATAATCCTGAGATAGTAAGTGAGGAAGATGCTTCAACCTGGAAGATATTAAATAATCCGGACTATTACAGACAGGTTACGATCAAAGACAATGTAAGAGATTCTTATTTTGCTGCCATTGGTGCACTGCATTCAGAAGAACTTATGTCGGAAGAGTTCGTAAATGATCCGGAGTATTCCAGAAAATTGGAAGAGCTTATGAATGATACATCGGAGGAGTCGATCAAAGAAGTTCAGGATTATCTCCAGGATGTGAAAAATAATGCATATTCTTTTGAAACAGACTCGGGAAAAGCAGATATGGTTACCGGAAAAGTAGTTGCAAATTACCAGTGGTCAGGAGATGCGGTGTATTCGATGGATCAGGCTGATGAGGATGATTTTACGCTTGCATTTGCTGTTCCGAAAGAATCGACGAACATATACTTTGACGGATGGGTAATGCTGAAATCAGGAGTGGATGGAGATCCGTATAAACAGCATGCAGCAGAAGCTTTCATCAATTTTAATTCAAGACCGGACAATGTGATCCGCAACATGTATTATATCGGATATACATCCGTTATCTCCGGCGGAGATGATCCGAGGATCTTTGAATATGCGGACTGGAATTTTGGAGCAGAAGATGACGAAGAAGATGTGACAGATTATGATATCAGTTATTTCTTTACAGATGATAAAGAATCGGAAGATTATATCATCACCGCTCCGACCTCTCAGGTTCGAAGGCAGTTATTTGCTCAGTATCCGTCATCAGATGTGATCAACAGATCATCGATCATGATATATTTTGATAAAGAACAAAATGAAGCAATCAATCAGATGTGGATCAATGTCAGATGTTATAACGCACATGACATTCCAATCTGGGCATGGGGAATCGCAGCAGCAGCGGTTTTGATGATCGTGTATGCGGCTGTCCATAAATATATGAATAAACGGAACTAAAATGAGTAGAATATCAGGGAATTCACACATTGTGGATTCCCTGATGTTATGTTATAATTATTCAATATGCGTAAAACAGGATCGTGATGTATCCGTGAAAATCAGATTATGAGATCAGGAGAGGAATAGATATATGTCTGAACTTACAAAGGAAATCAGAGAACAGATCAATAAACGAAGAACTTTTGCAATCATTTCGCATCCCGATGCAGGAAAAACGACACTTACAGAGAAGTTCCTTCTCTATGGCGGAGCAATCAATCAGGCAGGGAGCGTAAAGGGAAAGGCAACTGCAAAGCATGCGGTGTCTGACTGGATGGAAATTGAAAAAGAGAGAGGTATTTCAGTTACATCCTCTGTATTGCAGTTTAATTATGATGGCTACTGCATCAATATTCTGGATACTCCAGGACATCAGGATTTCTCAGAGGACACATACCGTACACTGATGGCAGCAGACTCTGCTGTAATGGTGATTGATGCTTCAAAGGGTGTTGAGGCCCAGACAAGAAAGCTTTTTAAAGTATGTACGATGAGACATATTCCAATCTTTACATTTATCAATAAAATGGACCGGGAAGCAATGGATACATTTGAGCTTTTGGATGATATTGAGAATGAACTTGGAATCGCGACATGTCCTGTAAACTGGCCGATCGGATCAGGTAAAAGCTTCAAAGGAGTATATGACAGAAATGAAAAGGCGATTGAGCTCTTCTCTGACACAAAGAAGGGAACAACACAGGGAGTAGTGAAAAAAATAGAGATAGATGATCCGGAAGTTGAGTCGCTGCTTGAACCTGGACAGATGGAACAGCTTATGGAAGAGATCGAGCTTCAGGATGGAGCCGGAGCAGAGTTTGATCAGGAACTTGTCAGCAAAGGAGAATTGTCGCCGGTGTTTTTTGGATCGGCACTCACAAACTTTGGCGTAGAGACATTCCTTCAGCATTTCCTTTCCATGACATCGTCACCGCTTCCTAGAACCTCGGATCAGGGACAGATCGATCCGATGAAAGAGGAGGATTTCTCGGCATTTGTATTTAAGATTCAGGCGAATATGAACAAAGCTCACCGCGACAGAATTGCATTTATGAGAATCTGTTCCGGTACGTTTGAAGCCGGAATGGAAGTTCATCATATTCAGGGCGGCAGAAAGGTCCGCCTCTCGCAGCCGCAGCAATTGATGGCAAGTGAACGAAAAATAATAGAAAATGCATATGGAGGAGATATTATCGGTGTGTTCGATCCGGGCATATTCTCAATTGGTGATACACTTACATCTTCTCCGAAAAAGTTTGCATATGAAGGTATTCCTACATTTGCACCGGAGCATTTTGCAAGAGTTCGCCAGGTAGACACAATGAAACGTAAACAGTTTATCAAGGGAATCAATCAGATTGCACAGGAAGGTGCGATTCAGATCTTCCAGGAATATAATACCGGTATGGAAGAAATTATTGTGGGTGTAGTGGGAGTCCTGCAGTTTGATGTATTGAAATACAGACTGGAAAATGAATATAACGTGGAGATCAGACTTGATAATCTTCCATACGAACATATCAGATGGATCGAAAATGAAGAGATTGATCTTGATAAGATCAAGGGAACTTCAGACATGAAGAAGATCAAGGATCTGAAAGACAGACCGCTTCTTCTTTTTGTGAATGAATGGAGCATCCGAATGGTTCTTGACCGAAATGAAGGACTTGAGCTCTCAGAATTCGGACGCTCATAGAAGAACATGCGTTTCTTTTAAGATGTACTTTTATTTTCAAAGATTATTTGCTATAATCGGTTTGTAAATGTGAACTCGAAAAACAGCCAGCAGGGAGGTTTAATGATATGGGAAAAGAAGAAAAAAACATATACACATTGCAGGGAGATGAGAACATTGGTGAAGTTAAGATCGCCGGTGAAGTTGTTGCTTCTATTGCTGCATATGCTGCAATGGATGTAAAAGGAGTATCTGCAGTGGGCAGCAATAAAACACAGGAATTGATCGGAAGACCTGCTGTAAAACACGCGACAAGAGGTGTGAAGATCGATATCATTGAAGGAATAGTGTCGGCTTCGATCACCATCAATGTTCTTTATGGACATAATCTTGTGAAAGTGACTAATACTGTTCAGGAGAAAGTGAAATCTTCAATTGAAAATATGACAGGACTTACTGTTGCAGATGTAAATGTACGTGTGGCAGGAGTCGATGTACCGGAGGAAGCATAAGTGAAAAGATCAGAACAGAGAGAGCATATATTTAAGCTGTTATTTTGTGTGGAATTCAATCCATTTGAAGAACTTTCAGAGCAGATCAGTCTTTATCTGGAGCATGCCGGAATTGAAGCGGAGAAAGATGTAATTTACATCACAGATAAGACAATGGAGATTGTCTCACATTTAGAAGAGATTGACGGACTTTTGAATGCAAGTACAATCAGTGAAAAGAAAACACCGGTAAAACCGGCTCCTGGAAGAAAAGTAGAAGGAGCAGGACAAAAGACGATCAGCTGGAAGACAAGTCGTATGAATAAGGCGGATCTTACGATTCTCCGTCTCGCAACATATGAGATGAAAATGGATGAGGATGTGCCGGTTTCAGTTGCGATCAATGAAGCTGTAGAGCTTGCGAAGAGATTTGGCGGAGAGGAAAGTCCTTCTTTTGTTAACGGCATTCTCGGAAAACTCGCAAAGCAGTAGGAGTGAGAATAATGGCCAATGTATATACAGTGAAGCAGGTAAATAGCTATATCAGGAATATGTTTACCCAGGATTTTATGCTGAACCGTATTTACGTGAAAGGTGAAGTCTCTAACTGTAAATATCACACATCGGGACATATATATTTTTCATTAAAGGATGAGTCTGGAACGATTGCCTGCGTTATGTTTGCGGGGCAGCGCGGCGGGCTCTCTTTTCGTATGAGAGAAGGTCAGCAGGTGATCGTTTTTGGTGCAGTAAATGTCTATGAGCGCAGCGGTTCTTATCAGTTGTATGCCAAAGAAATACGGCTGGATGGAGAAGGTGTCTTATATGAGAGGTTCCAGCTGCTGAAAAAAGAACTGGAAGAAATGGGGATGTTTGCGAAAGAATATAAACAGTCGATCCCTGCATTTCCAAAGAATGTCGGAGTTGTGACTGCGCCAACCGGAGCAGCGATCCGGGATATTATGAATATCAGTCACCGCAGGAATCCGTTTGTACAGCTGATCTTATATCCTGCACTTGTGCAGGGGGACGGTGCAAAAGAAAGTATTGTGAAGGGTATTCAAATGCTTGAAAAACAGAATGTGGATATCATTATTGTAGGACGCGGCGGTGGTTCGATCGAAGATCTGTGGGCATTTAATGAAGAGGCAGTTGCAAGAGCGATCTTTGAATGTAAAGTGCCGGTTATCTCTGCGGTCGGACATGAGACGGATGTTACAATCTCTGATTATGTGGCGGATCTTAGAGCGCCAACCCCGTCTGCGGCAGCAGAACTTGCTGTGTGGGATTACAGACAGTTTGAGGAAAAGCTTTCAGGATACAGGCAGGCATTTCAAAGAGAGATGATAAAGAAATCGGAATACCATAGAATACGTTACCAGAATTACAAAATGAGGCTGTCTTACCAGCATCCCGAGCTAAAGCTTCGCGAGAAAAAGCAAAATTTATCGGAACTGGATGAACGATTGCGTATGATGATGGAGAAGAAAATATCGTTGTCAAGGCACTGCCTTGAGATCCGGGTTGAAAGAATGAAAGGATTGTCTCCGCTTGATAAGCTTAACAGAGGGTATGCATTTGTTGAGAAACGGGAAGAGAGAAATCCTGTCCGCAGTATCAGTCAGGTGAAAAAGGGGGAAGAACTCCTGGTCTATGTATCAGACGGCAAGATCATAGCTTCCGTGACAGAATGTGAGGAGGAAAAGTATGAATAATGAGACAAACAATAAGGTTGATGATCTTACACTTGATCAGTTATTTGGAAAGTTGGATGAAGTGCTTTCATCCATGGAAGAAGAGAATTCTCTGGAGAAGTCCTTTGGATATTATCACGAGGGAATGGACCTTCTCAAAGCATGCAATCAGAAAATAGAGAAAATAGAAAAACAGATTTTGATCTTGGATCAGGAGGGTGAGACACATGAGTTCTGAGATGATGGATTATAAGACAATCAGAGATGAGAAAGTAGTTGAGATCGAAAAGATTCTTACGGCCTATCTTCCAAAGGAAGAGGGATTTCAGAAAATAATCATGGAGGCGATGGCATACAGCCTGATGGCAGGCGGCAAACGGCTTCGCCCAATGCTTATGAAAGAGACATACGAAATGTTCGGGGGAGAAGGGGATTTGATTGAGCCTTTTATGGCAGCACAGGAGATGATCCATACGTATTCTCTTGTACATGATGATCTGCCGGCAATGGATGATGACGATCTTAGAAGAGGAAGAAAGACAACACATGTCGTATATGGAGAAGATATGGGTATCCTCGCGGGGGACGCACTCCTGAACTTTGCATTTGAGACTGCCGCAAAGGCGTTTGATATGTATCCGGAAAAGAGCCTTGAGATCGGAAAAGCAATTCAGATTCTTGGTAAAAAAGCAGGAATATACGGAATGCTCGGCGGGCAGGTTGTTGATGTGAAAGAAACAGGACATCAGGTCGAAAAAGATGTGCTTGATTTTATCTATGCATATAAGACAGGTGCACTTCTCGAGAGCTGCATGATGATCGGTGCGACTCTTGCCGGGGCAAAACCGGAAGAAATTGCAATAGTCGAGCAGATTGCCGCAAAAGTTGGACTTGCATTCCAGATTCAGGACGATATTCTGGATGTGACAAGTACAGCGGAAGTACTTGGGAAACCAATCCACAGTGATGAAAAGAATGAGAAGACAACCTATGTGACACTGTTTGGAGTAGAAGAGGCAACAAGAATCGAAGAAGAGGTATCTCATGAGGCCATCGGGCTTTTAAGGAGTCTTCCGGGAGAGAATGCGTATCTTGAATGGCTTTTGAATTCATTGATCCATCGCAAAAAATAGAACAGAAAACAGGGTAAAAAAATGAAAGAACGTTTAGACGTATTACTTGTGAAAAGAAATCTGGCAGAATCCAGAGAAAAGGCAAAAGCAATCATTATGTCCGGAAATGTGTTTGTGGAAGGTCAGAGAGAGGACAAGGCAGGAACGACTTTTTCGGATGAGGTGAATATTGAGATAAAAGGAAATACACTTCCATATGTAAGCAGAGGCGGTCTGAAGCTTGAAAAAGCAATTCGAAATTTTGATGTGACAGTTGATGGAAAGGTGTGTACAGATGTTGGATCTTCCACAGGAGGCTTTACAGATTGTATGCTCCAGAATGGTGCAAAAAAAGTATTTGCCATTGATGTGGGAAGAGGTCAGCTTGCATGGAAGCTTCGCAATGACGAACGTGTAGTATGTATGGAGAAGACGAACATCCGTTATGTTGTGACGGAAGATCTTGGAGAGCCCATTGATTTTTCATCGATCGATGTTTCGTTTATCTCCCTTACAAAAGTACTGGAGCCAATCCGTAATTATCTGAAAGATCAAGGTCAGATCGTTGCACTGATCAAGCCGCAGTTTGAGGCAGGGCGTGAAAAGGTCGGCAAGAAGGGGGTTGTCAGAGAAAAGAGCACTCATATTGAAGTGATCGAGATGGTGTGGAATTATGCACTTTCTATTGGATTTGATATTTTAAATCTCGATTTTTCACCGATCCGGGGACCGGAAGGCAATATTGAGTATCTGATCCATCTTGAAAAATCAGAGAATGAATCGGGAGAAGTGAAGACACTTGTAAATGTAAAAGATACAGTTGATGCTGCATTTGGCACACTTGCAAAATAAAAAAGACAGGATGATAATGCATAAATGAATCAGTTTTTTATAGTAACAAACAACAGAAAAGATAAGGATGGACGCGTGACAAATCGTATTCTGAGTTTTCTCGAAGCACGTGAAAAAAAATGTTTTGTGTGTGATGATGATCTGTATAACAGAGAAGAGGTGCTGGATATTCCGGAAGGAATCGATCTCGTGATCGTCATTGGCGGGGATGGAACCATGATCGGGGCTGTCGGAAGTATTCAAAAAAGTATCCCGGTGCTTGGCGTCAACATGGGAACACTCGGATATCTCACAGAGGTAGAGATTGACCGTGTTGAGGATGCTCTGCAGCAAGTACTGGAAGGAGATTATGTGATCGAAGAACGCATGATGCTGGACGGAATCTTTGATGATGGAGAAAAGAAAGCTGCATTGAATGAGATCGTTGTGTCCAGAAAAGGAGTGCTTCGGCTGCTTCAGCTCAATGTATATGTAAATGGAGCGCTTCTCAACACTTACGAAGCAGATGGAATCATTATCTCCACCCCGACCGGCTCAACGGCATATAATCTGTCAGCCGGAGGTCCGATCGTGGAGCCAACGGCATCTATGATCGTGATCACACCAATCTGCTCGCATGCACTGAATACAAGCAGTATTGTTTTGTCTGCGGATGATGAGATCCGGATTGAGATGGGAGAGGAACGTCATGGAGGTCAGGGCGAATTTAATATTTCATTTGACGGAAAGAATATGAGAGATATCGTGAGCGGCCAGTCGATAACGATCAAAAAATCAGATAATGTAACGAAGCTTATGAAACTCAGTGAGATTAGTTTCTTAGAAATACTACGAAAAAAGATGAAAGGAAATTAGTGTTATGAAAGTAAACAGACACGCTAAGATTATCGAACTGATTAATAAATTTCATATTGAAACACAGGAAGAACTTGCAGAGTATTTGAACAGAGAGGGGTTTAAAGTAACGCAGGCAACGGTTTCGAGAGATATTCGTGATCTGAAACTTACAAAAGTTCCAACGAATGATGGACGTCAGAAATATGCGGTTCATCATACGATTGAATCATCGATGAATGAAAAATATATAAGAATCCTCCGAGACGGATATCTGTCCATGGATATGGCACAGAATATACTTGTCATAAAAACAGTTTCAGGAATGGCAATGGCAGTATGTGCGGCACTGGATTCCATGAAATGGAATGAAATTGTCGGCAGCATTGCCGGAGATGACACGATCATGTGTGCGATACGCAGTGTCGATGACACGATCATTGTTATGGATAAGATCAATAAAATTGTAATGCAGTAGCATGAAAAACAGCAGAAATATACACAGGAGGTTTTATGCTGCAGAATTTATACGTAAAAAACCTTGCTTTGATCGATGAAGTGGAGGTTGATTTTGGGAAGGGACTAAATATATTGACGGGAGAAACAGGTGCCGGAAAATCCATTATTCTCGGATCTGTGAATCTTGCCCTTGGAGGGAGATACAGCAAAGAGATCCTGAGAAAAGATGCTGCGTATGGGCTTGTGGAGATTACATTTTCCGTAGAAAATGAAGAGCAGCGAAGACAACTGGAAAAGATGGATATTTTCCCGGAAGAAGGATGCATTGTTCTCAGCAGACGCCTGATGGATGGAAGAAGTGTGAGCAAGATCAATGGAGAGACTGTGACAATGTCTCTTTTGAAGGAAGCTGCCGGAATCCTGATTGATATTCACGGGCAGCATGAGCATCAGTCTCTCTTATATAAGAAGAGTCAGCTTCAGATTCTTGATGCATTTGCAGGGAAACCACTGGAAGAAATCGCCCTTCGGGTGAAAAATGCCTATAAAACTTACCGCAGTATATCAGAGGAATGGGAAAAAGCAAATCTGAATGAATCAGATCGTGCAAAAGAAATTGCTTTTCTTGAATTTGAAGTAAATGAGATCGAGGGTGCAAATCTTTCTGACGGCGAGGATGAAGAACTGGAAAGCCTGTACAAACGTATGACCAATGCGAAAAATATTTTGGAAAATGCAGTGAATGCATATGGCTATACGGGTGGATCATCTGACTGTGCAAGTGATCTGATCAGCAGGGCAATACGCTGTATGAATGATGCTTCCAGATATGATGACAGAGCATCGCAGCTTTTGGATCAGCTTTCGGAGATCGATGGACTTCTGAATGATTTTAACCGTGAACTATCAGACTATCAGTCATCGCTGGAATTTTCGGAAGAAGAATTCTATCTGACAGAAAAACGTTTGAATGAGATCAATCATCTGAAGACAAAGTATGGAAATTCTATTGACCTTATTATGCAATATCTGGAAGAAAAGAAGGAGAGGCTCTGTGTGCTCAGGGATTATGATGCCTATCTCGAATCTCTTGAAGCAAAACGGATTCAGGCAGAAAATGAACTTTGGAAACAGTCAGATCAATTGAGCAGGCTTAGAAAAGAACAGGGAGCAATCCTTGCAAAGAAGATTGAGGAAAGTCTTCGTGACCTGAATTTCGTGGATGTAAAATTTGAGATTGAATTCTTGAAGCTGAATAATTATACAGCGGGAGGAATCGACGAAGTTGAATTTCTGATCTCCATGAATCCTGGACAGCCGGTGAAGCCGCTTGCGGAAGTGGCATCCGGTGGTGAGCTGTCAAGAACAATGCTTGCGATCAAGTCCGTGATGGCTGACCGTGATCATATTGAAACTTTGATTTTTGATGAGATTGATGTTGGAATCAGTGGACGTACCGCGCAGAAAGTGGCAGAAAAGATGGCATTGATCGGAAAAAACCATCAGGTGATCTGTATCACACATCTCGCACAGATTGCGGCACAGGCGAACAGACATTATGTGATCGAGAAAACTGTGACAAAAGATATTACGAGAACAGGAATCAGAGCCCTTTCAGAGGAAGAATCGGTCGAAGAGCTTGCAAGAATTCTGGGAGGTGCAGTGATCACAGAAACGGTTCGTAAAAGTGCAAGAGAGATGAAACAGCTTGCAAAATCGTAATCATGTTTAAAAATTTAAATAATGCATATACTAACCCGGAACTCGAATCATATGTTCCGGGTTGTTTTTTGCGGTGGTGACAGGCCAAAGGCTGAGATTGCTCCAGACCCTGGTGACACACAATTTTTATTTTGACGGTGGAGAGAAAAATGAAACGATTTTGGATAAACAGAATTCAAATAATGATACTTGTATTAATGACTGCAGTTGGTGGAAGTTATTATCTGATGCATACCCAAAAGAGCAGGCTGGAGCAGCAGGTTTCTGCAGATGCATCTGGAAGTATGGTGATTCCGGGCGGGATGCCGGTGGGAATATATCTTGAGACGGAGGGAGTTCTTGTGCTTGGGACAGAGGCGATTGAGGGTGTGGATGGAATGATGCATGAGCCGGCTGAGCATCTTCTCAAGAGAGGAGATTATATCATTGGATTTGATGGGAAGGAAATATCGGACAAAGGTGAACTGATTGCTGCCGTGAAATCATTGGAGGATGAAGAGGTTGTTCTGAATGTGGTGAGAAACGATCAGACGATACAGGTGCGTATGAATGCGGTACAGAGTGGATTTGACGATTATAAACTTGGAATATGGGTCAGAGACAATGCCCAGGGACTTGGAACTATCACATATTTGAAGACTGACAGTACATTTGGTGCATTGGGACATGGAATTCATGATACGGATACAGGAGAACTGCTTAATATTTCGAAAGGATTCTTGTATGCCACAAATATTTATGATATCCAGAAAGGAGAAAATGGAAATCCGGGAGGAATGGAAGGGATCATTGTATATAACAATTACAATATGCTTGGAACGGTAGAGAAGAATACAACAGAGGGAGTTTATGGAATGTTGAACCGTACGGATACACTGTTTCAAAGTGAAGATCCGGTCGAGATTGCAGATGCAGGTGAAATACAGGAAGGAAAAGCATTCATTCGCTGCTCTGTTGAAGGGAGTGTGAAAGAATACGAAGTGGAGATTACAGGAGTGAATCCATGCGCAAATGAAAAGAACAAAACGATTGAAATAAAAGTGACGGACGAAAAACTGCTGAATCTGACTGGTGGAATCATTCAGGGAATGAGCGGCAGTCCGATCATCCAGGATGGAAAGCTGGTCGGCGCGGTGACGCACGTATTTGTGAATGATCCCACAAAGGGATACGGGATTCTGATTGAAAATATGTTAGAAGCGAATGGATAAAAGTGAATTGAATTGATAAGGAAACAGGGTGACTGAAGATTTTGTCCATCTGATAAAAGAATTCATCTTTGAATCTCTTCCTTTATTGTAATAATGTCAGTTGAATCAGTTCTGTGAATAAAACACGGCTATAGTATAGAATGGATTCGGATTTAGTGAAACAGTAGGATTATTTTGTTAAGCAAGAGATGTGCTGTATGAAACGACATAATTCGAGATAATAGGATATTAAAACAGAGTAATTGTTTACGTAAAAAAAAAATATGGGGAAACTGTAAAATCTATGAATAATTACGTCGGAATTCATTTTTGTTTTACGACTTTATTTTCTTGAACTGAATTATGTAGAAACATATAATGATTTTTGCGAACTTCAGTAAAGAATAGGAGGATTTGATGAATGGGAGCAATCAGTGTGGCGATAGCCGACGACAACGAAAGAATCCTGGAATTACTTAGCGACATAATATGTGGCGATAAAGAATTGAAGTTAGTCGGAAAGGCTAATAACGGCGAGGATGTATGTACGATTATTAGAGAAAAAGAGCCGGATGTTGTATTATTGGATCTTATCATGCCAAAGATGGATGGACTTTCAGTGATGGATCAGATTAATAAAGACAAAAGAATCAGTAAAAGACCGGATTTTATCGTGGTTACTGCGGTAGGACAGGAACGAATCACAGAGGATGCGTTTCAAAAGGGAGCACAGTACTATGTGATGAAACCGTTTCAAAATGAAATTATATTAAAATACATAAAAAATATTTCAAAAAAGAGTGAACGAACCACCTGCACGGTTTCAGAATCATACGGAAGAAGCATGGAGGAAGAAGAGATCAGCATTGAGACGAGAGTGACAGATCTGATCCATGAGATCGGGATTCCTGCACATATCAAAGGGTATCATTATCTGAGGGATGCGATCATAATGGCAGTAGAAGACATGGATGTATTAAATGCAGTCACAAAAGTTCTGTATCCTACGGTTGCCAAGAAGCATCAGACTACTTCAAGCAGAGTGGAGAGGGCAATCAGACATGCGATCGAGGTGGCATGGAGCAGAGGAAAATTAGATACGCTGGATGAACTGTTCGGATATACTGTCAGTAACGGAAAAGGTAAGCCGACCAACTCGGAATTCATCGCTTTGATTGCTGATACGCTGCGATTAGAATGTAAAAACAGATAAAATCTCTTCCTTTTTTGTGCCATAACACGATTTTATTTTTGAGTCTTTCCAAGTATTGACATATACGTTATAATATAAAGGAATGAGTTGAATGGAGGAAATAATATGAAAAAAATACTTTTTGCAACTTCAGAGGCTGTTCCGTTTATCAAAACGGGAGGACTGGCAGATGTGGCCGGTTCTTTACCAAAATATTTTGACGAAAAAAACTATGAAATTAAAGTAATACTTCCAAAGTATATGTGCATAAAAGAAGAATGGCGTAATGAAATGGAGTATGTTACCCATTTTTATATGGACTGGAAATGGAGCTCACAGTATGTTGGAATCATGAAACTGGAACTGGAAGGAATTACATTCTATTTCGTTGATAATGAAGCAATGTTTGCAGGTCAGAAACCATACAGTGATGCGAAATGGGATAATGAGAAATTTGCATTTTTCTCAAAGGCAATCCTTTGTGCACTTCCTGTTCTTGACTATCATCCTGATATCATTCATTGTCATGACTGGCAGACGGGGCTTGTTCCGGTTTATCTGGATCACTTACGTGCATGGCTTGGCTTCTATAAAGGAATCAAGACAGTAATGACAATTCATAACCTGAAATTCCAGGGTGTGTGGAGCATTGATGGTGCGAAGGAGATCACAGGTCTTCCGGATTATTACTTCACATCAGACAAACTGGAAGCATACGGCGATTCCAACTACCTGAAAGGCGGAATTGTATATGCAGACAGAGTTACAACAGTAAGTAATACATATGCAGAAGAGATCAAAACACCTTTCTATGGAGAGAAGCTCGATGGTCTTATGAATGCTCGTGATAATGTATTGTCAGGGATTGTAAACGGACTTGATTATACAGACTGGAACCCGGCCACAGATGATCGTATTGCGAAGAGATTTACGGTTGATACATTCAGAAAAGATAAGGTGAAAAATAAAGTAGCCCTTCAGAGAGAACTTGGTCTTGAGGAGAATCCAAAAGCAATGATGATCGGTATTGTATCACGTCTTACAGATCAGAAGGGATTCGATCTGATCGCACATGTTATGGATGAGCTTTGTCAGGACCCTATCCAGATCGTTGTTCTTGGAACCGGAGAGGAAAGATACGAGAATATGTTCCGTCACTTTGCATACAAATACAAAGGTAAAGTTGCCGTAAATATTTTCTATTCAGATGCAATGTCACACAAGATATATGCAAGTTGTGATGCATTCCTTATGCCATCATTATTTGAGCCTTGTGGACTCAGCCAGCTGATGAGCCTTCGCTATGGAACTCTCCCGATCGTACGTGAGACTGGTGGATTGAAGGATACTGTGGAAGCTTATGATGAGACAGCAAAGACAGGTACAGGTTTCAGCTTTGCAAATTATAATGCACATGAAATGCTTGATACGGTCAGATACGCTGAGAAAGTATTCTATGAGAAGAAGAGAGATTGGAATAAGATTGTTGAAAGAGCAATGAAGAAAGATTTCTCATGGAATAACTCCGCAAGACAGTATGAAAAATTATATGATGAATTATTAGAAAAATAGTAGGAATCTCAATGAACACAAGGACGAAAGAGACAATTCGTTACTTGGGATATGGGAATCATGCGGTAGATGAGCAGACGTTTGCTCTGATAGAAGAGTCTTTCAGAGAATTGGACAAGATAGCCAGTCGACGAATCATCTACCGCTTTTTTGAAATTATCCCGGAAAGCGACGATAGCTTATACATTGGAAAATTACATATAATAAGTAAGAATTTAAGCAAGAATCTTAAGAACTGTAAACAGGCAGTTTTGATAGGTGCAACGCTTGGAACTGCGGTAGATCAGCTGATGAGAAGATATCAGATTACAGATATGTCGAAAGCTGTCGTAATGCAGGCTGCCGCTGCAGCAATGCTGGAAGAATACCTGGATGAATGTCAGGAAAAGATCAGAAAAGAGATAGAAATGGAAGGTAAAGGGCTGCGGCCAAGATTCAGCCCGGGATATGGTGATTTTGATATCAGCAATCAGAAAATGGTACTGAGAATGCTTGATGCAGATAAGACGATCGGTCTTACAATGACAGCAAGCTATATGCTGACGCCGACAAAGTCCGTAACGGCAGTGATCGGAATCTGTGAGCTAAAAGAGTCGTGCAACAAGACTGGATGCGAGGTTTGCGATAAAAAAGATTGTATATATCGGAGGAATGCTTGATGATTACAGACGTTTTAGGGAAAAAACTTCTTTTTTTTGACGGAGGAATGGGTACACTTCTTCAAGAGCGGGGATTGAAACCGGGAGAACTTCCGGAGACCTGGAACATCAGTCACAAAGAGGAAGTGTATGATATTCACAGACAGTATTTCGAAGCGGGAAGTGATATCGTTCTTGCGAATACATTCGGTGCAAATGCACTGAAATTTCACAGTGATGAATACCATTTGAAAGATATTATTTTTGCCGGGATCGAATGTGCGAAAAAAGCGGCAAAAAATGCAGATTGCACAGGCAGAGAACGCTATGTCGGCCTCGATGTCGGACCAACCGGGAAGCTTTTGAAACCGATGGGGGATCTCGATTTTGAGCAGGCATACTGTGTTTTTTCAGAAATGATGCGATATGGAGAGGAAGCAGGGGCTGATTTTATTCATATTGAAACGATGAGTGATACGTATGAAGTAAAGGCAGCCGTTCTTGCTGCAAAGGAATGTACGGATCTTCCTGTTTTTGTCACGATGATCTATGATGAAAAGGGAAAGCTGCTGACAGGAGGAGATGTTCCAAGTGTTGTGGCAATGCTTGAAGGTCTGCGCGTGGACGCCCTTGGAATGAATTGCGGACTCGGTCCGAAACAGATGCTTCCGATACTGGAACAGCTGATGGAGTATACGTCGCTTCCGGTTATCGTGAAGCCGAATGCCGGGCTTCCAAAACAAAGGAACGGCGAAACATATTATGATGTTGACCCGGACCGGTTTTCTGACACGATGAAGGATGTTGTCCGTATGGGAGCCTGTGTTGTCGGAGGATGCTGCGGAACGACTCCTTCACACATTCGCGCACTGAGAAAGGCATGTGAAGAAATTCCGGTCAGAGAACCACAGCAGAAAAATCATACGATTGTCTCTTCTTATGGAAAAGCGGTTGTAATTGGAGATAAGCCTGTGATCATTGGAGAAAGAATCAATCCGACCGGAAAGAAGAAGCTGAAACAGGCGCTGAAAGAGCGTGATCTGGATTATATTTTGAAGGAAGCCATTGGGGAGCAGGAGAATGGTGCACATATTCTGGATGTGAATGTTGGTCTTCCGGATATTGATGAAACTGCGATGATGACGGAAGCTGTGAAGGCGATTCAAAGTGTGACAAGCCTTCCGCTCCAGATCGATACTGTCAGCATAGAAGCGATGGAAGCTGCTATGCGTATCTACAATGGAAAACCAATGATCAATTCGGTGAATGGAAAACAGGAATCCATGAATCAGGTTTTTCCGCTGATCCGTAAATATGGAGGAGTCGTTGTCGGACTGACGCTTGATGAAGCAGGAATACCGGATACAGCCGAAGGCAGACTTGAAATTGCCGGAAAGATCATACGCGAGGCCGAGAAGTATGGAATCAGCAAAAAGGATATTGTGATCGATGTACTTGCGATGACAGTCAGCTCTGATCCAAACGGTGCAAAAACGACATTGGAAGCGCTTAGGCTAGTCCGTGAGAAGCTTGGTGTCCGAACGGTTCTCGGTGTGTCGAATATTTCGTTCGGTCTTCCTTACAGACCTGCGATCAATTCGAATTTTTATACAATGGCAATGCAAAACGGTCTCAGTGCAGGAATCATCAATCCATCTTCAGAGGATATGATGCGCTCTTATTATTCCTATTGTGCGCTGATGAACTATGATGAGAATTTTGAGACGTACATTCGTATATATGGAAATGAAAGGGCAGCAGGGAGTGCGGATCATGCGGTACAAAAGAGAGAGATGACACTTGGCAATGCTATCGAAAAAGGTCTGAAAGAAGAAGCTGTCCTGATTACAAGGCAGCTGACCGGAGAGATGGAGCCGCTTGAGATCATCAATCAGGAGCTTGTTCCTGCGCTTGACAGAGTCGGAAAAGGATTTGAGAAGGGAACCGTTTTTCTTCCGCAGCTTCTGATGAGTGCGGACGCGGCAAAGAAGGCATTTACCGTGATCAAAGATCAGTTCTCTGACGGAGAAATGGATCGAAGCGATCTCCCGAAAATAATTCTTGCAACTGTAAAAGGCGATATTCATGATATTGGAAAAAATATTGTAAAAGTTCTGCTTGAGAATTATAATTTTGATGTAATCGATATTGGAAAAGATGTCGCACCGGAGAAAATCGTCGAAGCCGCACGCACGCATGATGTGAAGCTTGTTGGGCTGAGTGCACTGATGACGACTACGGTTGTAAGTATGGAAGAGACGATCAGACAGCTGAGAGACCAGAAACCGGATTGCAAAGTGATGGTTGGAGGTGCTGTCCTGAATCAGGAATACGCAGATATGATCGGTGCAGATTTTTACGGAAAAGATGCGATGCAGTCTGTATATTATGCACAGAAACTGTTCGGGAGAGAAGTGAAAGCTGAGTCTGAATAATGCCCGATTTGGATAAGAAATGTCAGTTCGGAGAAAGGGGACATTTCTATTTAAATAAAACATTTAGGAGGTACAAAATGATTAGAGGATTGGACACAAATGTGAAACGAATCAGAAGACAGGTGTTCGAAGAAGTAGCAAGACTGGGATTTAAGGGAAGCCCTGAAACGCTCAATGATGACATGGAAGCAATTCCATATAAAATGATCAATGAGGGTAACTCGGTAAAGTATCGTGAAAGCAGATACCGTGCCCGTGCGATCGTCCGTGAGAGACTCCGTCTTGCAATGGGACTTTCTTTGAGACCGGAGGATAAACCGGTGCATCTTACTGCAGGACTGGAGGCAAGTAATATTTCTGACAAATATTATGAGCCGCCGCTTATGCAGGTTATCCCTTCTGCCTGTGAGGCCTGTGAGGCGAAAGGATACGAAGTAAGCAATATGTGCAAAGGCTGTCTGGCACATCCTTGCCTTGAGATCTGTCCGAAGGGAGCGATCTCAATGGTGAATGGAAAGTCTTATATTGACCAGTCAAAATGTATCAAATGCGGAAAATGTAAATCTGCCTGTCCATACGATGCGATTGCAAAGAAAGAGCGTCCGTGTGCAATGGCGTGCGGTGTCGGAGCAATCGGTTCTGACAGTCTTGGAAGAGCAAAAATCGATAATTCCAAATGTGTATCCTGCGGAATGTGTATGGTAAACTGTCCGTTTGGAGCAATTTCTGATAAATCTCAGATTTTCCAGCTCGCACGTGCGTTGAATGAGGGGGATGAGATCATTGCTGAGCTCGCTCCGGCATACATAGGACAGTTCGGAGATAATATTACTCCGAGGAATCTCAAGGCAGCATTGAAAGAGATTGGCTTCTCAGAAGTTTATGAAGTAGCGCTTGGAGCCGATATCGGAGCAGTCTCAGAGACCCATCATTACGTTGAGAAAGTTGCAACCGGAGAACTTCCGTTCCTCCTTACTTCATGCTGTCCGTCATGGGCAATGCTTGCGAAGATCTATTTCCCTGATCTTGTGGGTCAGGTATCGCAGGAACTTACTCCGATGGTAGCGACCGCGCGTACGATCAAGAAGGAACACCCGAATGCACGTGTTGTGTTTGTCGGACCATGTGCGGCGAAGAAACTGGAAGCGATGAGAAGAACGGTAAGAAGTGATGTTGATTTTGTAATTACGTTCGAAGAGCTTCAGGCAATGTTTGATGCGAAAGATATTAATCTCGAAGATTATGAGGCGGAATCATCACTCCACGATGCAACCGGTGCAGGAAGAGGATATGCTGTAGCCGGCGGAGTTGCTGATGCGATTGAAAAATGTATCAAAGAGTATTATCCTGAAACAGAAGTAAAGATTCATCACGCAGAAGGCCTTGCCGACTGTAAGAAAGCGCTGATGCTTGCAAAATCAGGGCGTATGAACGGATATCTGATTGAAGGAATGGGATGTCCGGGCGGATGTGTTGCA
The DNA here is from genome assembly GCA_030526265.1 of Eubacteriales bacterium. Classification (GTDB taxonomy): domain Bacteria; phylum Bacillota; class Clostridia; order Lachnospirales; family Lachnospiraceae; genus Claveliimonas. Next base: position 79,342 of record JAUNDE010000005.1, read on the forward strand.
GGAGCAGGAACAAATATTCCGATCCCGAAAGCACAGAAAAAGGTGAAAGACTTTGTGAAGGCTTCCTCAAAGGCATTGCCGTCGATGGAACTTTCAGAAATCGAACTGGAATAAGACAGAAGCGGAGGTTGCCCTGAAGGGCAGCCTCTTTCCTTTGAGATACAGAAAATAGATATTACGCGCAGCCTCCTGCTGGTTTTGCGTTGACAAAAAAATACGGAATAATTATAATTAAATGTAATTGATTTTCGAGGAGGACGACATGAAGAAGTACGGAGTTAACGAACTTAGACAGATGTTCCTAGATTTTTTTGAGAGTAAGGATCATCTTGTGATGAAGAGCTTTTCACTGGTGCCGCATAATGATAAGAGTCTGCTTCTTATCAATGCAGGTATGGCACCATTAAAACCATATTTTACCGGACAGGAAATCCCGCCAAAGACAAGAGTTGCGACATGCCAGAAGTGCATTCGTACAGGCGATATTGAGAATGTAGGAAAGACTGCACGTCATGGTACATTCTTTGAGATGCTTGGTAACTTTTCATTCGGAGATTACTTCAAGGACGAGGCGATCGCATGGACATGGGAATTTCTTACAGAGGTAGTCGGACTTGATCCGGACCGCCTTTATCCATCGGTCTATGAAGATGATGATGAGGCATTTGACATCTGGAACAAGAAGATCGGGATTGCGCCGGAGAGAATCTTCCGCTTTGGAAAGGCAGATAACTTCTGGGAACACGGTGCAGGACCATGCGGACCTTGTTCGGAAGTGTACTATGACCGTGGTGAAAAATACGGCTGTGGAAAACCGGATTGTACTGTTGGTTGTGACTGTGACAGATATATGGAGATCTGGAATAATGTATTTACACAGTTCGACAATGACGGACACAATAATTATACAAAACTTGAGAAGAAAAATATAGATACGGGAATGGGACTTGAGCGTCTTGCATGTGTCTGTCAGGAAGTGGATTCCATGTTTGATATTGATACATTGTACGCACTTCGTCAGCATGTATCTTCAATGGCAGGTGCCGAGTACGGAAAAGAATACAAGACAGATGTTTCCATCCGTGTGATCACTGACCATATCCGTTCCGTTACATTTATGATCTCAGACGGAATCCTTCCATCTAACAGTGGACGTGGATATGTGCTCAGAAGGCTTCTTCGCCGTGCATGCCGTCACGGAAGACTTCTTGGCATTCAGGGTGAATTTCTTGTTGAATTAGCGAAGACTGTGATTGCAGGATCGAAGGATGGTTACCCGGAACTTGAGGAAAAACAGGATTTTATCTTCAAGGTAATTACAAAAGAAGAGAACCAGTTTAATAAAACAATCGACCAGGGACTTTCCATTCTTGCAGATATGGAAGAAGAGATGAAGAAAAATGGCGAGACAGTTCTTTCCGGAGAGAATGCATTCAAATTGTATGATACTTATGGATTCCCGGTGGATCTTACGATTGAGATTCTCGAAGAAAAGGGATTTGGGATCGATCAGGAAGGTTTCGATGCTGCGGTAGCAGAAGCAAAAGGCAAATCCAAAGGTACATTTGGAACACACAGCTATACCGGTGCAGAAGAGACTGTCTATGATCAGATCGATGCAGGGATCACGACAGAATTTGTCGGATATGACCAGTTTGAGTGCGAGTCAGAAGTGACAGTGCTCACGACAGAAGAGGAAGTTGTGGAAGCACTCAGTGATGGTGAAAAAGGTACTGTGATCGTGAATAAGACTCCTTTCTATGCGACAAGCGGTGGACAGGAAGCCGATAAAGGTATCATCAAGACTGCAGAGGGTACATTTGTCGTAACAGATGTGATCAAACTTGCAGGCGGTAAATTCGGACATGTTGGCTATGTTTCCGAAGGTATGATCAAAGTTGGCGATCACGTTTCTCTTTCGATCGACCAGAAGAGACGCGCACATGCTGCAGCGAACCACAGTGCGACACACTTGCTTCAGAAAGCACTTCGTATCGTTCTCGGAACACACGTTGAGCAGGCGGGTTCTCTGAATAATGAAGACAGACTTCGTTTTGACTTTACTCATTTTTCTGCAATGACACCAGAAGAAATCGAGAAGGTTGAGACAATCGTAAACAGTGCAATTCAGGAAAGCCATCCGGTCGTTGTCAGAAATATGCCAATCGAGGAAGCAAAGAAGACAGGTGCAGCAGCATTATTCGGTGAAAAATACGGCGATATTGTCCGTGTTGTAAGCATGGGTGATTTCTCAATCGAGTTCTGTGGCGGTACTCACGTATCCAATACGTCATCGATCAAAGCATTTAAGATCCTTTCGGAGACAGGTGTGGCGGCCGGTGTTCGCCGTATTGAGGCGCTGACCGGAGACGGACTTATGAAATACTATGCTGATCTTGAGAAGAAGTTTATCGAGACAGCGAAGCTTGTAAAAGCAACACCGGACAATCTTGCAGATAAGATCAATCATCTTGTGGCTGATAACAAGGCTCTTAAGTCAGAAGTAGAGAGCTTAAAGAGTAAGCTTGCGAAAGATGCGATGGGCGATGTGATGGATCAGGTAATCGAGATCAAAGGTGTGAAACTTCTGGCTGCAAAGCTTGAGGGAGTAGATATGAATGGTCTGCGTGAGCTTGGAGACCAGCTGAAAGAAAAGATCGGAGAAGGTATGATCCTTCTTGCCTCTGTAAACGATGGAAAAGTATGCCTGATGGCGACAGCGACACAGGAGGCAATGGCAAAAGGAGCACATGCAGGAAATATGATCAAAGCGATAGCGTCACTCGTTGGCGGCGGCGGCGGTGGACGTCCGAACATGGCTCAGGCAGGAGGAAAGAATCCAGCAGGCATTGATGATGCGATCGCAAGAGCGAAAGAAGTTCTGGAAGGTCAGATCGGTTAATATAATAGTCTATGACAATCATTTTATAAAAAATACAGAAAATGATTGACTGAGGCGAAATATGTGTTATAATCTACTGTAGTGCAAAAAATATACCCGATCAGTCGTATAATGCACAATATAGGGCTGGAGGGGAGGTTAGGTGTGAGACTATGTCAAATGTAATCGTAAAAGAAAACGAGACGTTAGATAGTGCTTTACGCAGATTTAAAAGAAACTGTGCTAAAGCTGGTATCCAGCAGGAGATTCGTAAGAGAGAACATTACGAGAAACCAAGCGTTAGACGTAAAAAGAAATCTGAAGCTGCTAGAAAACGTAAATATAACTAATATGTGC
>JAUNDE010000038.1 GCA_030526265.1 Eubacteriales bacterium
GTATCACCAATCTTATAGTTTACACCGGTATAGTAAAGAATACGCTCTGTAAGTGTAGTCTTACCAGCATCAATATGCGCCATAATACCGATATTTCTGGTTCTCTCCAATGGATATTCTCTTCCAGCCATTATTGCCTCCTAAAATTAGAAACGATAGTGAGCAAACGCTTTGTTTGCTTCTGCCATCTTGTGCATATCTTCTTTTCTCTTTACTGATGCGCCAGTGTTGTTTGCTGCATCCATAATTTCATTAGCAAGTCTTTCTTCCATTGTTCTCTCGCCTCTTTTACGTGAGAACATTGTAAGCCAGCGAAGTCCAAGAGCCTGTCTTCTGTCTGCTCTTACTTCGATCGGCACCTGGTATGTTGCTCCACCGATACGTCTTGCCTTTACCTCAAGTACTGGCATGATGTTGTTCATAGCTTCCTCGAACACTTCGACAGCTGGCTTGCCTGTTTTTTCTTCTACCTGTGCAAATGCTCCGTATACAATTTTCTGAGCTACACCTTTCTTACCATCTAACATAATGTTATTGATAAGTTTTGTAACCACTTTGTTATTGTACATTGGATCTGCTAATACGTCTCTCTTCTGAGTATGTCCTTTACGTGGCACGGTTCTTCCCTCCTTATACATATTTGTGTGTATAAACACACTGAATAATTCATCGGTACTCACATGTGTCGTTCTAATGATACTGTGTAGTGCACAGGGCATCTCGTCCAGAAACGCCCGGACATGCATTGTTCTGTCCGGATCTATCTGTATAAACCCTGCAACTTACTTCATCATAGTTCTGTTTGTGAAATACAAGTTTCAAATTAATAATGAAGTTCTTCTCACTAAGCTCGTAAAAAACCTCGCTAAGTTTCGAAGAACAATCCTCGTACTAAATTCGCACTTCGCTCACGCTTGTGCTAATTATGTGCTCTGGATTTATTTCTTAGCGTCTTTTGGTCTCTTAGCACCGTATTTAGAACGAGCCTGTCTTCTCTTTGCAACACCTGCTGTATCAAGTGTTCCACGAACGATATGGTATCTTGTACCTGGCAAGTCCTTAACACGTCCACCACGAATCAGTACAACACTATGCTCCTGAAGGTTGTGTCCTTCTCCCGGGATATAGCTTGTTACTTCGATTCCGTTAGACAAACGAACTCTGGCAATTTTTCTAAGAGCTGAGTTTGGCTTCTTAGGTGTAGCTGTTTTAACTGCTGTACAAACACCTCTCTTCTGTGGAGCAGATGTGTCAGTAGCTCTCTTTTTCAAAGAGTTGTACCCTTTCTGAAGTGCCGGAGCTGTTGATTTCTTTACAGAAGTCTGACGTCCCTTTCTAACTAACTGGTTAAATGTTGGCATTTCAATTCACCTCCTACGATAAAATAAGTTACTGGTTAAACAACATTTTGTTATACGCGCACAAAAAACAATGCATTCTCATGCACGCTAGATAATTCTATTATGAAAAAATCAAAAAGTCAAGGATTTTGTTTGTTTCTTTTTTTATACATAAAAAAAGACCATGCGAAGCAAGGATTCCGCACAGCCTTTGTCGTTTATTTATACTCCAGGAATGATATAAAAAATACTCCCGTCATTCGCCTTGATTATTATAGCACAGCCCAAATGAAATGTGAAGAAAAAATCTTATAATCCAATTTCCTCAGCAATGACAAGCATCTCTTCCATTGCAATGTCAACAAGGTCTTCCAGGCTAAGTCCGGTGAATTCGATCATTTCCATATAATCACGGTTTGCTCCTGCAGCAAATCTGCTCTCATTAAAACGTTTGAACACTGATTTACGCTTTACACTTGCAAGCTTTTTGTCAGGATAGATCTGCGCAACCGCTTTGATAAATCCACTCATCGGATCCGCAGCAAGCACAGAATACTGCAGTTTCGTCTTTGCCTTCATTCCGCACTTTGGATTGTGAGCTTTGATTGCATCATGCAAAACAGGATCATCAATACCTTCTTTTTTCAAGATTTCAACGGATGTCGGTCCATGAACAGCCGGATTATTTTTCCAATCACAGTGTTCTTCATCAAGGTCATGAAGTAATCCAACAATTCCCCAGTATTCCACATCATCCGGCGCAAGTCTTTTTGCAAGACCTCTCATGATCACTTCAACAGCACGTGAATGTGCAATGTAAGCCTCTCCCTTCATATATTTATTCAAAATCTCATATGCCTGTTCTCTTGTAATTCTATCTGCCATCGTCTTTCCTTTCCTTCAGATGAATTTCCATGTCCATACCCATACTATATGCAACACGCTGCAGCATATCGACCGTCGGACTATGTTTTCCACTCTCCAGACGCGCGATATTTGGTCTTTTTACGCCTGATGTCTCGGCAATTTCCTGTTGAGTGTATCCCAGTTCTCTGCGTGCCTGTTTAAAAATCCTTCCTACTGCAGCACTCATCTTCTCATCATCGTATGCCTTGACCACGTAAGTATTCGGCTCTTCATCCTCCATATCCATAATTATTCCCTCTTCCGCTCTGAGTTTTTTAATCTCTTCGATCGTCATCGGGCCTCTTCTTATTCTCTCTGTTTCATTTGTATTCATACTATCTGCTCCTTTTAATACTCTTCCATGAAGCGATACAATTTTAAAACAGAGCGGGGATCAAACACAGACCCCCGCTCAAACCCTCTCTTATACGTCAGCTTCTGTCACTGACTCTTCTTCATCAATATCAATTTCTTCGTCGATTGAAATTTCATCTTCAAAAGTAAAATCTGTATCCAGTTTAACATCGCGGTATTTTCTCATACCTGTACCAGCCGGAATCGGCTTACCGATGATAACGTTTTCTTTCATACCGATCAGATGATCAACTTTACCTTTGATTGCCGCTTCCGTAAGTACTTTTGTTGTTTCCTGGAAGGAAGCAGCTGAAAGGAATGAATTTGTAGCAAGTGATGCTTTTGTAATACCAAGCATGATCTGCTCACCTGTTGCAGGTGTAAGTCCTGCTGCTTCAAGTTCTTCATTCTTTTCTTCAAATTCAAGTACATCAACCATTGTTCCCGGAAGGAATTCTGTATCTCCTGCCTCTTCGATTCGAATCTTCTTAAGCATCTGACGCACGAGCACCTCGATATGCTTGTCATTGATGTCTACACCCTGAAGACGATATACTCGTTGAACCTCACGGATCATATAATCCTGAGCTGCACGAAGGCCTTTGATCTTGAGAAGGTCATGTGGATTGATGCTACCTTCTGTGAGTTCATCGCCGGCATCGAGCACTGCGCCATCCAGAATCTTAATACGTGATCCATATGGAATAAGATAAGCTTTTGACTCGCCTGTCTCCTGATTCGTCACGATGATCTCACGTTTCTTCTTCGTATCGTTAATCGTTGCAACACCGCCAATTTCAGTGATGATCGCAAGTCCCTTCGGCTTTCTCGCCTCGAAAAGCTCTTCCACTCGAGGAAGACCCTGTGTGATATCGTCACCGGCAACACCACCTGTATGGAATGTTCTCATTGTAAGCTGTGTACCAGGCTCACCGATTGACTGAGCAGCGATAATACCAACAGCCTCACCAACCTGAACCGGCTCGCCGGTTGCCATGTTCGCACCGTAACATTTTGTACATACACCATTGTGTGATTTACATGTGAGAATAGTACGAATCTTGATCTTCTTCGGTGTCTCACCATTTTCATCAACACCATACTTCATGATCTTCTCGGCACGCTTTGGTGTAACCATGTGGTTTGCTTTTACGATGACATTGCCATCTTTGTCTTTGATATCCTCGCACAGGTAACGTCCTGTGATACGCTCCTGCAGGCTCTCAATCTCTTCTTTTCCATCCATGAATGCTTCAACATACATTCCAGGGATTTCTTTTCCTTCTTTGCGGCAGTCCACATCGTGGATGATCACATGCTGCGAAACATCAACCATTCGTCTTGTAAGGTAACCGGAGTCGGCTGTACGAAGCGCTGTATCCGAAAGTCCTTTACGAGCTCCATGCGCTGACATGAAGTACTCCAATACGTCAAGACCTTCACGGAAGTTTGACTTGATAGGAAGCTCGATCGTACGACCTGTTGTATCTGCCATCAAACCACGCATACCCGCAAGCTGTTTGATCTGTTTGTCAGAACCACGGGCTCCGGAGTCAGCCATCATAAAGATGTTATTGTATGAATCAAGGCCATCCAGCAGAGCTTTTGTAAGAGCTGCGTCAGTTGCCTGCCATGTTGTGATAACTTCTTTGTAACGCTCTTCTTCTGTAATAAGACCACGCTTGAAGTTTCTTGTAATCTTGTCAACAGTATCCTGAGCATCTGCGATCATCTGAGGTTTCTGCGGAGGCACTGTCATATCCGAAATAGATACTGTCATTGCTGCTCTTGTAGAATATTTGTAACCTGTAGATTTTACCGCATCAAGAACTTCTGCTGTAGCAGTAGCTCCATGTGTATTGATAACTTTTTCAAGAATCTGTTTCAGCTGTTTCTTACCAACGTGGAAGTCAATCTCCGGAAGAAGTTCATTTCCTTCGATCTCACGATCCACGAAACCAAGATCCTGAGGAATGATCTCGTTGAAGATGAAACGTCCAAGAGTAGATTCTACGTTACCTTGCTTCACTGTTCCATCCGGCATTGTCTTCGTAACACGAACTTTGATACGAGAATGAAGTGTGATTGCATCGTTCTCGTAAGCAATGATTGCTTCATTGATGCTCTTGAATGCTTTTCCTTCTCCAAGTGCTCCAGGTCTTTCCTGTGTAAGATAGTAGATACCAAGTACCATATCCTGTGAAGGAACCGCAACCGGACCACCATCAGATGGCTTCAAAAGGTTGTTTGGAGAGAGAAGCAGGAATCTACATTCTGCCTGAGCCTCTACAGAAAGCGGAAGATGGACAGCCATCTGGTCTCCGTCAAAGTCGGCATTGTAAGCTGTACATACCAATGGATGAAGCTTAATAGCCTTACCTTCAACAAGGATAGGCTCAAATGCCTGAATACCAAGTCTGTGAAGCGTAGGAGCACGGTTCAGCATAACCGGATGCTCTTTGATTACATCTTCAAGCACATCCCAGACTTCCGGCTGAAGTCTTTCTACCATTTTCTTTGCATTTTTAATATTGTGAGCAGTACCATTCTGAACAAGTTCTTTCATAACGAATGGTTTGAACAGCTCGATCGCCATCTCTTTTGGAAGACCACACTGGTAAATCTTAAGTTCCGGTCCTACTACGATAACCGAACGTCCAGAATAGTCAACACGCTTACCAAGAAGGTTCTGACGGAAACGACCTGATTTACCTTTCAGCATATCAGAAAGAGATTTGAGAGCACGGTTTCCAGGTCCTGTAACCGGTCTTCCGCGACGGCCGTTATCGATCAATGCATCAACAGCCTCCTGCAGCATTCTCTTTTCATTTCTAACGATAATGTCCGGAGCTCCAAGTTCAAGAAGTCTCTTAAGACGGTTATTTCTGTTGATAATTCTTCTGTAAAGATCATTCAGGTCAGATGTTGCGAATCTGCCGCCATCAAGCTGAACCATCGGACGAAGATCCGGCGGGATAACCGGCACATTCGTCATGATCATCCACTCCGGCTTATTTCCAGACTCACGGAAAGCTTCTACAACTTCAAGACGTTTTACGATTCTGGCACGTTTCTGTCCTGTAGCTCCTTCAAGTCCGCTCTTTAACTCTTCGTATTCTTTGTCAAGATCAATTGCTTCAAGAAGCTCTTTGATAGATTCGGCACCCATTCCCACACGGAACGAATTGCCATAGTTTTCTCTTGCTTCCTGATATTCAGTCTCGGACAATACCTGTTTGTACATAAGGTTTGTCTCACCCGGGTCAAGCACGATATATGAAGCGAAGTAGAGGACTTTCTCCAATGTTCTTGGAGAAAGATCCAAAATAAGTCCCATACGGCTTGGAATGCCTTTGAAGTACCAGATGTGAGAAACAGGTGCTGCGAGAGCGATGTGACCCATACGCTCACGACGAACACTTGATTTTGTAACCTCAACACCACAACGGTCGCAGACTACGCCTTTATAGCGAATCTTTTTGTATTTTCCACAGTGACATTCCCAGTCCTTGCTAGGTCCGAAAATCTTTTCGCAGAAAAGACCATCTTTCTCTGGTTTCAAAGTTCTATAATTAATAGTCTCTGGCTTTGTAACTTCGCCACGTGACCACTCTAACACTTTCTCAGGTGATGCCAACCCGATTTTGATCGCGTCAAAAGTCATTGGCTGGTATGTTTGTTCATTGTTGTTTTCTGGCATACTGGCACCCCTTTCTACTCTTCGTCTGACAATTCGTCAAATTCGATCTCGAAGTCATCGAAATCATCTTCATCCTCTGGCTCCTCGATATCTACAAGTTCCTCTCCCTGGAATTCCTGAGCTGTATAACCATGTGCTCCAAGATCATCCTCTTCACGACCGTACTTTCTGTCTCCTTCGATCAATGAACGGAAATCTGTATCTCCCATATCAACGGTTTCCATGATCTCAACTTCTGTGTTGTCATCACGGAGAACACGTACATCAAGACCAAGTGACTGAAGCTCTTTGAGAAGCACTTTGAATGATTCCGGAATACCTGGTTCAGGAATATTCTCTCCTTTGATAATTGCCTCATAAGTCTTCACACGACCGATAACATCGTCGGACTTCACTGTCAGGATCTCCTGCAATGTGTAAGATGCACCATAAGCCTCAAGAGCCCAAACCTCCATCTCACCGAAACGCTGTCCACCGAACTGAGCTTTACCGCCGAGCGGCTGCTGAGTTACAAGTGAGTAAGGACCAGTAGAACGAGCATGGATCTTGTCGTCTACAAGATGATGAAGTTTCAAATAGTGCATATGTCCGATCGTTACCGGACTGTCGAAGAATTCTCCCGTTCTACCGTCGCGAAGACGAACTTTACCGTCTCTTGAAAGCGGAACACCTTTCCACAACGCTCTGTGATCTCTGTTCTCGTAAAGGTAATCCATAACTTCCGGAAGCAGCTCGGCTTTGTGGCGTTTTTCAAATTCTTCCCACTCAAGATTTACATAGTCATTTGCAAGATCAAGAGTATCCATAATATCGTTCTCATCCGCACCGTCAAATACCGGCGTTGCGATGTTAAATCCTAATGCTTTCGCAGCGAGAGATAAATGAATCTCAAGTACCTGTCCAATGTTCATACGCGAAGGTACACCAAGCGGGTTAAGCACGATATCAAGAGGACGTCCATTTGGAAGGAATGGCATATCTTCAACAGGAAGCACCCTTGAAACGACACCCTTGTTACCGTGTCGTCCGGCCATCTTATCACCTACAGAGATCTTTCTCTTCTGTGCGATATAGATACGAACAGACTGGTTAACGCCTGGCGAAAGTTCGTCTCCATTTTCTCTTGTAAATACTTTCGCATCTACAACAATACCATACTCGCCATGTGGTACTTTGAGCGATGTATCTCTGACTTCACGTGCTTTCTCACCAAAAATCGCACGAAGAAGTCTTTCCTCTGCAGTAAGTTCTGTCTCTCCCTTAGGAGTCACTTTACCAACAAGAATATCTCCGGCACGTACTTCGGCACCGATACGAATGATACCTCTCTCATCCAGATCTTTCAGTGCTTCATCACCAACGCCAGGAATATCCCTTGTAATCTCCTCAGGTCCGAGCTTTGTATCACGTGCTTCTGCTTCGTACTCTTCAATATGGATTGAAGTATAAACGTCATCCTGCACCAATCTCTCACTAAGGAGAACAGCATCCTCGTAGTTGTAACCTTCCCAGGTCATGAAACCGATCAGCGGGTTCTTACCAAGCGCCATCTCACCATTTGATGTAGACGGACCATCTGCGATCACCTGACCTGCTTCTACGCGCTCGCCTTTGAACACGATCGGTCTCTGATTATAACAGTTACTCTGGTTACTTCTGAGGAATTTTGTCAATTTATATTTTTTCAGATTTCCATCATCCTCACGGACTGTAATCTCTGTAGATGTAGATCGTTCTACAACACCAGCCGCCTCAGCAATCATACAAACACCTGAGTCAACAGCTGCTTTTTCCTCCATACCTGTACCGACAACAGGAGCCTCTGTGATCATAAGAGGTACTGCCTGACGCTGCATGTTGGATCCCATGAGCGCACGGTTCGCATCGTCATTCTGAAGGAACGGAATCAATGCTGTAGCAACTGAAAATACCATCTTCGGAGATACGTCCATATAGTCAAACTGTGATTTCTCGTATTCCTGTGTCTCTTCACGATAACGACCGGATACGTTCTTACGTACAAAATGACCTTCTGCATCCAGCGGCTCATTCGCCTGTGCTACGTGGTAGTTATCCTCTTCATCAGCTGTCATATATACGACTTCTTCTGTAACGACAGGATTCTTCGGGTCATCTTTGTTGATCTTACGGTATGGAGCCTCAATGAATCCATACTCATTGATTCTCGCATAACATGCAAGCGAGTTGATCAGACCGATGTTTGGACCTTCAGGCGTCTCGATCGGACACATTCTTCCATAGTGAGAGTAGTGTACGTCTCGTACCTGGAATCCGGCACGGTCTCTTGAAAGACCACCTGGTCCCAACGCAGAAAGACGTCTCTTGTGAGTCAGCTCACCAAGAGGGTTGTTCTGATCCATGAACTGTGACAGCTGTGAAGAACCAAAGAATTCCTTAACAGCCGCTGTTACAGGTTTGATATTGATCAGGGACTGTGGAGAAATACCCTCCAGATCCTGAGTTGTCATACGCTCGCGAACCACACGTTCCAGTCTTGAAAGACCGATTCTGTACTGGTTCTGAAGAAGTTCACCTACGGAACGAATACGTCTGTTGCCAAGGTGATCGATATCATCATCGTTGCCAAGACCGTACTCAAGGTGAATATTATAGTTAATAGAAGCAAGAATATCTTCCTTCGTAATGTGTTTTGGAATAAGATCGTGGATGTCTCTTCGAATCGCATCCTTAAGTTCTTCAATATCTCCTGCAGTCTCCTCAAGAATCGTCTCAAGAACAGGGTAGTAAACCTGCTCTGTGACGCCAACTTCCTCAGGGTCAATATCCGCAACAGCCTGAAGATCAACCATCATATTTGAAAGGACTCTGATCGGTCTTTCTTCTTCCGGATTCTCTACCCAGATAGCCGGAACAGCTGCATTCTGGATCGCATCCGCAAGTTCTCTTGTGATCTTTGTTCCTTTTTCTGCGATGATTTCTCCTGTGAGCGGGCTCACTGCATCTTCAGCCAGAATCTGTCCGGAAACACGATTCTTCAAAGCCAGTTTTTTGTTAAATTTGTAACGTCCGACCTTCGCCAAATCGTAACGTCTTGGATCAAAGAACATTGCTGTGATGAGACTTTCAGCACTGTCTACTGCCAAAGGCTCACCTGGACGGATCTTCTTATATAATTCAAGAAGACCTTCCTGATAGTTAGATGCAGCATCCTTCTCAAAGCTTGCCAAAATCTTAGGCTCTTCGCCAAAGAGCTCAACAATCTCCGCGTTTGTTCCAATTCCGAGTGCACGAATAAGCACTGTGATCGGAACTTTTCTTGTTCTATCTACGCGCACATAGAAAACATCATTTGAATCTGTCTCATACTCAAGCCATGCTCCACGGTTTGGAATGACAGTAGATGAGAACAATCTCTTACCAATTTTATCATGTGCGATTCCATAGTAAATGCCAGGAGAACGAACAAGCTGACTGACGATAACACGTTCCGCTCCATTGATCACAAAAGTACCTGTAGCTGTCATTAATGGAAGATCACCCATAAAGATCTCATGCTCATTAATCTCATCAGTTGCCTTATTGTGAAGGCGTACCTTTACCTTCAACGGCGCTGCATATGTTGCGTCACGCTCTTTACATTCTTCAATTGTGTACTTAACATCTTTCTCGCATAATGTGTAATCTACAAATTCCAGACTAAGCTGACCACTGTAGTCAGTAATTGGGGAAATATCATCAAATACTTCATTTAATCCTTCATCCAGAAACCATTTGTAGGAATCCTTCTGAACTTCAATCAAATTCGGCATTTGAAGTACTTCTTTTTGTCTGGAATAGCTCATGCGCGAACTTTTTCCACTTTTGATAGGACGAATTCTGTTTTTCTCCATTTGCATCCACTCCTTGCTTTTTATTTGGTGGGCGGCGAAATGCCCGAAATATCGCAGTTTCTACGCTAATTCCAAAATTAGTTTTTTATTATCCCAAATTAGCGGCACACCTCTCCATAGTAGTGCATTTTTTAATATAGCATAACGATTTCTTGATTGTCAAGCACTTCTCCAAAGATTTGTCAAGTGTTTTTTATCGTCGAATAAACCAAAAGCGCATCTCAAAATAATAATCAGTCATCAAGATCCTGTGTGAGCTAAGACTTTGGCTCGCCGCACAAGAAAAAAAGACACCACACAAATCTGTGCGATGTCTTCTGTCAGCATATTCAGTCTGTTTACGCAAAAAACTATTTAACGTTAACTTCTGCTCCCTGCTCTTCAAGTTTAGCCTTGATTTCTTCAGCTTCTTCTTTAGAAACTGCTTCTTTAACCATCTTTGGAGCCTCGTCAACGAGTGCTTTAGCTTCTTTAAGTCCAAGACCTGTGATCTCACGAACAACTTTGATAACTTTAACTTTAGATGCTCCGGCAGAAACAAGCTCTACATCGAACTCTGTCTTCTCTTCTGCTGCTGCAGCTCCGTCAGCTGCACCTGCTGCAACTACTACACCTGCTGCTGCAGAAACACCAAATTCTTCTTCACATGCTTTTACTAACTCATTTAACTCTAATACTGATAACTCTTTGATAGCATCAATAAATTCAGCTGTTGTCAATTTTGCCATTTTATTTTCCTCCTAATAATATCATTCTTATTTTCATCTTGTTTTTTCTCGATACTGGCTTATCAAGAATAACTATCTTTTCCGCGAACTGATTCAGTCAGTTCTTCCGGAGCCCATGTCAGATATATGCACATCTGACAGTCTGCGTCTTACGCCTCAGCCGGAGCCTCAGCTTCTTCGCTTGCAGCTGGTGTACAGTTCTCAGCTCCGCCTGCTTCTGCGATCTGATTAAGAACACGTGCAAGGTTTGCGATAGGTGACTGTAAGCTTCCAAGCAATCTGGAAACAAGTACCTCTCTTGAAGGAATGTTAGCGATTGCATCAAGGGCCGCTCCCTCGTACATAACACCTTCAACCACAGCTGCCTTAAGCTCAAGATTCTTTGCAGTCTTAGCAAATTTAGCAAGAATTCTTGCCGGAGCTGTAGCATCGTCTTTAGAAATAGCGATTGCACTTGGTCCTTCAAGAAGTCCGTCTAACTGAGCGAAATCAGTTCCTTCAAAAGCTCTCTTCATCATTGTGTTCTTACAAACTTTGTAAACAACACCGGCTTCTCTTAACTCTTTACGAAGAGCAGTGTCTTCTGCAACAGTTAATCCGCGGTAGTCAACCAATACGACTGACTGAGCGCCTTCGATGTCATTGACAATAGCCTGTACAACTGGCTGTTTTAATTCAACTTTTGCCATGAATGGTGCACCTCCTTATAGATTTTGGTTTATACACCGCCGATAGATATAAAAAATCTCCGCATCAGAAAAGACACAGAGGTTCATAAAATTCATACGAATGTATTCATCTATTCTTCCTCGGTAGGCGTTTCATGTGCTTACGCTCCGCAGAGCACCTACTGTCTTCGGCAGTCCTTTGTAAGATTATCACACTTTTGTTTGCATGTCAACAACAAAAGCATGCTTTTTATAGTAACCCGAGAGGAAATCCTCTCGGGTCTAATATGCAACTCACATTGCGATATTCGCCGTTACCTGTGAACCCGATCGCACTGATTAAGCAAGTTTACCAGGGTTAATCTTAACACCAGGTCCCATTGTAGATGTAAGTGTCACGCTCTTTAAGAACTGACCCTTAACAGCTGCCGGTCTAGCTTTGTTAATTGCATCAATAAGCGTCTGGAAGTTGTCTGCAAGCTGTTCCTCTGAGAAAGAAGCCTTTCCGATCGGAACGTGAATAATATTTGTCTTGTCAAGTCTGTACTCAATCTTACCAGCTTTGATTTCGTTAACTGCTTTTGTAACGTCCATTGTTACTGTACCAGCTTTCGGGTTTGGCATAAGTCCTTTTGGTCCAAGTACACGACCGATACGACCCACAACACCCATCATGTCTGGAGTAGCAACTACTACGTCAAATTCAAACCAGTTTTCTTTCTGGATCTTCTCGATGAGTTCCATTCCTCCTACGTAATCTGCACCAGCTGCTTTTGCTTCTTCAGCTTTAGCATCTTTAGCAAATACAAGGATACGAACTTTTTTGCCAGTTCCGTGCGGAAGCACTACTGCACCACGGATCTGCTGATCAGCATGACGTCCATCACATCCGGTTCTGATATGAGCTTCGATTGTTTCATCAAATTTAGCAACTGCTGTTTTCTTTACGAGAGCAATCGCCTCTGCTTTATCGTAGAGATTTCCTCTCTCGATGCTTTTAGCAGCTTCAATATATTTTTTTCCTCTTTTCATTATAAAAAATACCTCCTTGTGGTAATGTCGGGATAACCCTCCCACTGTGTTATATCATTATTCAGTTACTGTTACACCCATAGAACGGCATGTTCCTTCGATCATGCTCATTGCTGCTTCAACGCTGGCTGCGTTCAGGTCTGGCATCTTAAGCTCTGCAATTTCCTGAACCTGAGCTTTTGTAATTGTAGCTACTTTTTTCTTATTAGGTGTGCCTGATCCAGATTTGATCTTACAAGCTTTCTTGATAAGAACCGGTGCCGGTGGAGTCTTTGTAATAAAGCTAAAGCTTCTGTCACTGTAAACAGTAATAACAACCGGGATAATCAGATCACCCTGATCTGCTGTCTTAGCGTTAAACTGCTTTGTGAACTCCATAATGTTTACACCATGCTGTCCAAGTGCAGGACCAACCGGTGGTGCCGGAGTTGCTTTGCCGGCAGGAATCTGTAATTTGATATAACCTTGTACTTTTTTTGCCATTTTAAATACCTCCTCGTGGTAATGTCGGGGCAAACGTCCCTCCCACTAATCAAAAAATTGTTATACTTTCTTAACATCTGCGAAACTTATTTCAACTGGTGTTTCGCGACCAAAGAGCTCTACATTGATCGTAAGACTCTGTTTTGGAATATTCAGTGCACGAACAACGCCAACAGTATCTGCCCATGCGCCTCCGATAACCCGAATCATATCTCCAACTTCGTAATCAACTTCAATGTGATCACGCTTAATTCCAAGTCCAGCCATCTCAGCTTCCGTGAGCGGTACCGGCTTTGATCCAGGACCGACGAATCCGGTAACACCTCTTGTGTTGCGGACTACATACCATGTGTCATCATTCATAATCATATGAAGCAGCACATATCCCGGAAACAGCTTCTTCTGAGAAATTTTCTCAACACCATTCTTCATCTCAACAACGTCTTCCAGCGGAACACGAACTTCAAGAATCTGATCTTCCAGGTGTCTGTTCTCAATTGTCTTGTCAATGTTTGCCTTAACTTTGTTCTCATACCCTGAATAAGTATGAACTACATACCATTTTGCTTCTGACATATAATCACCTTTCTTGCATGAAGTTTATCAGTTATCTTACCAATAAATCCACTCCGCTCTGTACGATAAAATCAACAATCGCAATGATGACTCCAAGTACTACGGATACAGAAACGACTGCCGCTGTCTGTCTCGCAAGTGTCTGTCGATCTGTCCAAATGACCTTTTTGTATTCTGCTTTCAGTCCCTTGAACCAGCTCTTTTTCTGAGTATTATTATCACTCATACATCCACACCCCTTCCAAACGCTTATTTCGTTTCTTTGTGCATTGTGTGTGATTTACAGAATCTACAGTATTTCTTTGTTTCCATGCGCTCCGGATGAGCTTTCTTATCCTTCGTCATGTTGTAGTTACGCTGCTTGCATTCTGTACATGCTAATGTAATTCTTGTACGCACAACTTCCACCTCGCTTCGTATATTCTATTTACGTGTTACGGTCGGCAGCTCGCGAGGCTGCCTGTTTTTAGGCACAAAAAAAAGACCTACTTCCATCGCCACAATACTATATCATAGCCAGTCAATAGAAGTCAAGTCTTTTTCTTCCTAGTAATATTCGATTTTGTATAGAATTTCTTCCTGTTATTCTACTGTTACGCTCTTCGCAAGATTTCTTGGTTTGTCAACATCAAGACCTTTTGCAACTGATACATAGTATCCCATGAGCTGAAGCGGTATTACCGCAAGGCTTGTAGCGAAGTGCTCATCAGTCTTTGGAATATATGTTACGAAGTCAGCATTGTCTTCGATATTATAATTTCCGTATGTTGTAAGACCCATCAGATATGCTCCTCTGCTCTTAACCTCAAGCATATTGCTGAGTGTCTTTTCATAGAGAGCGCTCTGTGTAAGCACGCCAACCACAAGCGTTCCATCCTCGATCAAAGAAATCGTTCCGTGTTTCAACTCTCCAGCCGCATATGCCTCCGAATGAATGTAGCTGATCTCTTTCATCTTCAAGCTTCCCTCAAGAGAGATCGCATAGTCGATACCCCTTCCGATAAAGAATACGTCTCTTGCCGCAGCCTGTTTTGAAGCAAACCACTGAAGTCTCTCTTTGTCATCCAGAATCTTCTGAATCTTCTCCGGAAGCAGATCCATCTCACGGATCAACTGTGTATAGTACTCTTCTGAAATCTCATTTCTGATCTTAGCAAACTGAACTGCAAGAGCATAACATGCGATAAGCTGTGTGCTGTATGCCTTTGTTGTTGCAACTGCAATCTCCGGACCTGCAAGTGTATAGAATACATTGTCTGCTTCACGCGCAATAGAAGAACCCACAACATTAACGATTGCAAGTGTCTTAAGTCCTTTTGACTTCGCCTCACGGAGTGCAGCAAGGCTGTCTGCTGTTTCTCCGGACTGACTGATGATAACAGCAAGCCCCTTAGGGTCAAGCAATGGCTTTCTGTAACGGAATTCAGATCCGATTTCGACACGAACCGGAATCTTAGCCAGATCTTCGATCACATACTGTGCAGCAATACCAACATGGTAAGCCGAACCACATGCAACAATATAAATCTGGCTGATATCGCGGATTTCTTCATCCGAAAGCCCAACATCAGCAAGACTGATCTTTCCATCTTTCAGCACAGAATGAAGTGTATCTTTCACTGCCTTTGGCTGCTCGTGAATCTCTTTCATCATGAAATGCTCGAATCCCGCTCTCTCTGCAGCCTCTGCATCCCATTTGATCTCTGTCAATTCTTTCTCGATCACATCTCCGTCCAGATTGTAGAACGTAATCTCTCCGGCTTTCATGCATGCGAGCTCAAGGTTACCTATATAATATACGTTTCTTGTGTATTTGAGGATCGCAGGAACGTCTGATGCAAGATATGACTCTCCGTTCTCGACACCAAGGATCATCGGGCTGTCTTTTCTTGCCACATAAATCTCCCCAGGATAATCTTCGAACATTGCTGCAAGAGCATAAGAACCACGAATACGAACGATCGCATGATTCATCGCATCAACAGGTGTACCCTCGTATTTCTTATAATAATAGTCAACAAGCTTAACTGCCACTTCTGTATCTGTGTCAGAATAAAATTCATATCCCTTTTTCAGAAGCTTCTCTTTCAGTTCCTGATAATTTTCAATGATACCATTGTGAACTGCAACAACACAGCAGTCATCACTGAAATGAGGATGTGCATTCAATTCTGATGGTTCTCCGTGTGTCGCCCATCTTGTATGACCGATGCCGCAGCATCCCTTTACAGCCTCCCCATCATTTGTCTTCTCAGCAAGAATTTTCAGACGTCCTTTTGCCTTTACTACTTCTACATCATTGTTTCCATCGCGGACAGCAATTCCCGCAGAATCATATCCACGATATTCAAGTTTTGACAAACCATCAAGCAAGATCGGTGCTGCCTGTTTCTCCCCAATATATCCAACAATTCCACACATAATTCATTTCTCTCCTATTATTATGTAGTCATTTTAAGTCGGGTGATATTATACCACATTGTTTGAAAATTATCAAGGGAGATCGAACCTTCAATCTCCCTCTTCATTATTTCAACATTTTCTTCTTATATTTATACGTCGGAACGATCTCCGCGACAATTTCCTTCATGCTTTCATCTTCCCGATAACTTGCCTCATCCAGCTGTCTGAGCTTTGTCTTGAACCATTCATCATCCATCTCGATCGGCTTGCCGATATATATCAATTTATTTTCCGTCTCCTGAAGCCCTTCTTCCTCCATCAAAAGTTCTTCGTACAACTTCTCTCCCGGGCGCAGTCCGGTATATTCGATCATGATATCCACATCCGGTGTGTATCCGGAAAGACGGATCAGATTCCTTGCAAGGTCATCGATCTTCACCGGTTCTCCCATGTCCAGAATAAAAATCTCTCCACCCCTGGCATAGTAAGCTGCCTGCAGCACAAGAGAAACTGCCTCCGGTATAGTCATAAAATAGCGAATGATGCGCTTATCCGTTACCGTGACCGGTCCTCCTTCAGCAATCTGTTTCTTGAACAAAGGAATTACACTTCCGTTACTTCCCAGTACATTTCCGAAACGCACTGCCACATAGTCCGTTCCACTGTACTGACGGTTCATCATCTGTACCACCATCTCACAGAGACGTTTGGATGCCCCCATAATATTGGTCGGGTTTACAGCTTTATCTGTAGAGATCAGGACGAATTTCTTCACTCCGCATCCGGCTGCCGCTGTTGCCACCTTATAGGTTCCCAGAACATTATTTTTAATTGCCTCGTTCGGGCTATCCTCCATCAGGGGCACATGCTTATGAGCAGCCGCATGAAACACCACATCCGGCTGGTACTTTTTCATTACCCAATTGACACGGCTCGTATTTCTTACAGAACCGATCAACACCTCAAGCTTCACCCCCGGATTCTTCTTGCGGAGCTCCTGCTGAATGTCATAAGCGTTATTCTCATATATATCAAAGATAATCAGGAGCGCAGGACGTGCATTCGCGATCTGTCTGCACAGTTCGCTTCCGATCGACCCTCCGCCTCCGGTTACCAGGACTGTTTTCCCGCTAAGGGCATCGAAGATTTCATCATTATTTACTTTTATTTGCGCTCTTCCAAGAAGGTCTGTGATCTCCACATCACGGAGCTTGCTCACACTCACTTCCCCATTTACGAGCTGATACACTCCCGGTACTGTCTGAAGCTTACATTTTGTCTCTTTACAGATATTCAGGATATCCTTGCGGTTTTTTCCTGTTGCAGCCGGGATAGCATAGATAATGCGGTTGATATCATATTTATCTACCATCTTCGGGATATCATAACGATTTCCAACGATCGGAACACCTTCCAGATACCTTCCTTTCTTTGTCGGGTTATCATCGATCAGGCAGCATACTTTGCAGTCGATCCGTCTCGATAAGATCAGCTCTTTTACGATCGTCTGCCCCGCCAATCCGGCACCAATCACCATGATCCGGTCTTTCCTGCCGCCCATTCTTGCAAACCTTTTCATATAAAGATGCAAAAATCGATAGGAAAATCTGTCTGCGACCGTAAGCAGGAAGCTGAATACATAGCCCAGAAGATAATAGGAACGCGGCATATCAAGCTTCATAACATAGATGCCTGCTCCATAGAAAAAAATCAGAACGATAAATGCCGAAATGATCTTTCGAAGTTCCGGAACACTGACCAGACTCCAGATACAGTGATACAGCTTACAGATATAGAACACCACAAGCGTTGCAATGACCCAGTATGGTATCGACCGCAAATATTCGTGAATGTATAGTTGCGGGATCCTGGAATAGACAAAATCAAAACGTACAAACAGAGCCATCAGATATGAACACATGATCACCAGCACATCAACAAAAGCAACTACTGCAGCTTTCCACGCCCATTCCAGCTCTTTTCCACGAATCATTTTTTCAAACATTTCTCAAATTCCTTTTCAACTATTTATAAATAATTATATTCGAACTTTTTCAACACCTTATATTATAGCACAAAAGTAGACATATTCCATCTTTTTTTTGTAAAACAAATACTTTCTCCGATTCCGATTCTTATTTTAACAAAAAATAAAACGAATTTATCTTCTTATTCTTTCATATAAATGATATAGTCAACAGCCTGTATAATTTTTCCAAAAAAATATTGCTTTTTTACACAAAGATATGGAAATGGTTTTTGAAAAGTTGTACAATATAGCTATATTTATTTACATCACAAGAAGGGGGTTCATTATGAAGCACAATGAAATGTTAGCAATGATTCTTGCCGGCGGACGCGGTTCTCGTTTGCACGACCTTACGAATAAAGTTGCAAAACCAGCTGTATCATACGGTGGAAAATATAAGATCATCGATTTTCCTATCAGTAACTGTGCAAACAGTGGTATTGACGTAGTTGGCGTTTTAACTCAGTATGAGTCAGTTATTTTGAACAGCTATGTTGCAGCAGGCAGACGTTGGGGTCTTGATGCAAAAGACAGTGGAGTATATGTCCTTCCACCACGCGAGAAAGCAGACGCTAACCTGGACGTATATCGCGGAACAGCAGATGCGATTACACAGAACATCGATTTTATCGACACATTTAGCCCTGAATACATCCTCGTACTTTCAGGTGACCATATTTATAAGATGGATTACGATAAAATGCTCAAATTCCACAATGAGAACAATGCTGCTGCTACGATCGCAGTTATCGAAGTTCCAATGAAAGAAGCAAGCCGTTTTGGTATCATGAATACAGACGAAGAAGGTCAGATCGTTGAGTTCGAAGAGAAACCAGCCGAGCCAAAGAGCAATCTTGCATCTATGGGTATCTACATCTTCAACTGGAAACTTCTCCGCAAGATGTTGATCGCAGATGGAAAGAACGATGCATCGAATCACGATTTTGGAAAAGACATTATTCCGGCTCTTCTTAATGATGGACAGAAGCTTATGGCTTACAAATTCAAAGGTTACTGGAAAGACGTTGGAACGATTGACTCTCTCTGGGAAGCGAATATGGATCTTCTGGACAAGAACAGTGCGCTTGATCTCGGCGACACAAATTGGAAGATTTACACCGAGGATGCAAACTCTATTCCTCAGTATATCGGTGCAGAAGCAAATGTTGACTGTGCTTATATCACACAGGGCTGTATCGTAGAGGGTGATGTTAAGAACTCTGTTCTCTTTACTAATGCCAAAGTTGCTCCTGGCGCGAAAGTTATCGACTCTGTTCTGATGCCGGGTGTTACAGTTGAATCTGGCGCTGTTGTTACACGTGCACTTGTTGCAGATGGTGTGAAGATCGGTGCAGGTGCTGTCGTTGGTTCTGCTAAGAGCGAAAACATTGAATTAGTAGCAAAAAATGTAAAGGGGGAGGAATAATATGTGTAACGCATTAGGTATTATTAATTTTGCCGGAAATAATGTTAACATTGACGGCCTTCAGTTTTATCGTCCGGTTGGCGCAATTTCCTTCCTTGGAAGATATCGCGTAATCGATTTCCCAATTTCAAACTTCAGCAACAGTGAAATCGAAAATATTCAGGTGTATGTTCGCAGAAAACCTAGATCTCTTGCCGAACACCTCGGAACAGGACGTCACTACAACATCAACTCAAAAAGAGGAAGCCTTTTCCTTCTCTTCGCAGAGGAAGGAATGAACAGCTTATACAGCAATGATATCTCTGCTTACATGGACAACATGGAAGTCATCGAAAACAATAACAATGACTACGTAATCATTGCTCCAAGCTATATGGTTTACAAACAGGATTTTGACGCTCTGCTCAATCAGCACAAAGAATCCGGTGCAGACATCACTCTTCTTTATCACACAACAGATAATGCAAAAGAGCAGCACCTTGGATGCAACATTCTTGAACTCAACAAGCAGAAGGGTGTAGAAGCAATCGTTAAGAATCAGGGAAGCAGGAAGAACGCTCAGATTTCTATGGATACATATATTATGAAGAAAGATTTCTTCATTGATCTGATCAAGAAAGCGCACAGTACTTCTTCTATGTATACACTTGTCGATGCAATCAATGAAGCATGTGAAGAATACGACATAAGAGGTATTGCTCATCGTGGATTCTTCGCTTCACTTACAGATTTCAAGAGCTACTTCGATGCGAACTTATCTCTCATCGATCTCAAGGCTGCTCGTACACTCTTCACAGAAGACTGGCCGATCTACACAAGAACAAACGATTCCGCACCTACACACTATTTCTCAGGTGCAAACGTAAAAGGTTCTATCGTAAGCAATGGCTGTCTCGTAGAGGGAACTGTTGAGGGTTCTGTAATCGGACGTGGTACAACAATCGCGAAAGGCGCTGTTGTTAAGAATTGCGTCATCCTTTCTGATGTTGAGATTGGTAAAGACGTTGTTCTTGAAAACGTTGTTGTTGA
>JAUNDE010000083.1 GCA_030526265.1 Eubacteriales bacterium
CGACCTCCTGGTCCCAAACCAGGCGCTCTAGCCAAGCTGAGCCACACCCCGATGTTATTTTGTTTTGTCTCGCCGTGTCTCGCGAACAATATGTATTATAGGGGATGAGTTTCGAAAAGTCAACACTTTTTTTTATTTTTTTGTGTTTTTTTTGGCAATCACACATGTGGTCTCTTATGTACACCGCAAGTACTTTTTCGTATCATTTTTATATCTTTTTCTAAGCTCAATAGCAAAAAACAAAATATCATTTCATAAAAAATAGATTTATAAATTCATCATTCCATTCTTTCATTTTTATAAATACTCTGTTCGAAATGATGCTTCTCCTGATTCATCGATCGACATAACCATATAACTTGGCCTGCGCCCTTTCTGCCTTGGATATGTCAGACTTCCGGGATTCAATGTGATCAAATCTGATTCGAAGATCAGTTTCGGCACATGTGTATGCCCATACATGACAATATCAACGCCACGTGCTCTTGCTTCTTCCTGAAGATACTGTTCTGACATCCCAACGTAATACTGATGCCCATGTGTGATCATTACTCTATATTTTCCTATCTCAAATTCTTCTTCGTCATCAAGGCCACACAAAAAATCATTATTTCCTGCAATTATATGCATTGGACAGTCAACCATCTTCATGATGTCAGGCACCTGTCTCTCCACATCTCCCATATGAATCAAAAGATCGATCGGCTTCTCATTTGCAAGAGCTGTATCCAGATTTTTCAGCGAACGATGTGTATCACTTACGATCAATATCTTCATCATCCTATTTCTGTCCCTTCTTTTCCTCGATCACCTTACACATTTTCCGAAGTCCTGCACCGCGATGGCTAAGTTCGTTCTTCTTCTCCGGCGACAGCTGCGCGCTCGTGCAGCCGTATTCCGGCAAATAGAAAATAGGATCATATCCAAAACCATTTTCCCCTTTAATTTCATATCCGATTCTTCCTTCCATTGTTCCGCGCACGACTTCTACGCTTCCATCCGGAAATGCCGCTGCGATCGCACATACGAATCTTGCCGTACGCTTCTCATCCGGAACTCCTTCCAGGCGCGTGATCAGAGAATTGTTTTTTATCTCATAAGAGGTATCCTCCCCCATGTATCTCGCTGAATAGATCCCCGGTTCTTTATTCAGGTAATCGACTTCAAGCCCGGAATCATCTGCAAGCACGATCACATTCTCATATCCCGGCATCTGTCTTGCTATTTTAGCGATTTCTGTTGCTTTGATAACAGCATTCTCTTCAAATGTTGTTCCGTCTTCCACAACATCAGCAACAATCCCGGCTTCCTTCTGTGATAAGATCTCTGCTCCAAGATCACCCAGAATCATTCTGATCTCTACCATTTTATGTGCATTGCCTGTAGCAAATATTATTTTCTCCATTTTAATTCCTTTCTAAACCCAATCATTTATTCTTTCTTGGCGGCTTTGGCCCCAAAAACTGATAATAATAAGTCTTCAGCATACCATTATAGATTTTACGATTCTTGTCCGCATTTCGTCCAAAATATTTCTCTGCATCCTCGTAACTTGTGATCATATACGCAGACCAGGAATCAAGCGTCCTGAAACTCTCGCCAAACGCTCTGTACAGGGCAGGAAGATCCTTCTTATCTTCCAGTCGTTCGCCATATGGCGGATTCGTGATCACAAATCCATACTTTTTCGGATGACGCAGCTCTTTGACATCTCTCTCCTGAAAATGAATGAGATGATCTACGCCTGCCTCTCTCGCATTTCTTCTTGCAATTTTAATCACGGATGGATCCACATCATAGCCCTGAATATCAACTTCAATGCCATCCTCGATCAGATCATTTGCCTCCTCAATGACATCATACCATGTTTTCTTCGGGATCAGATTCGTCCACGCTTCAGAAGTGAACTCACGATTCATACCTGGTGCAATATTTGCAGCCATCATTGCCGCCTCGATCGGGAATGTTCCACTTCCACAGAATGGATCAACAAAGATTCTGTCTTTTTTCCATGGTGTCAGCATGATCAGTGCTGCTGCCAGTGTCTCTGTGATCGGAGCCTTTCCGGACACTTCACGATATCCTCTTTTGTGAAGTGAAACACCTGATGTGTCAATTCCTACCGTCACAATATCTTTTTTCAGAAACACACGAACCGGGTACGGTGCTCCATCTTCCGGAAACCATTCTACATGGTATTTCTCCTGAAGTCTTCTGACCATCGCCTTTTTCATGATTGACTGAATATCCGACGGACTGAACAGCTTACTTCCGACCGATGCAGCTTTTGCCACCCAGAATTTTCCATTTTCCGGTATGTATTCCTCCCACGCAAGCGCCTTTGTCTTATCAAACAACTCCTCAAATGTTACAGCTTTGAAGCTCCCAACCTTCAGAAGCACCCTCTCCGCTGTACGGAGAAAAATATTGGCACGGCAGATCGCATCTGCATCACCATAGAAACTGACACGACCATCCTCTACTTCTGATATCTCATATCCAAGATCAATAATTTCTCTTTTCAGAACCGCTTCCAGCCCGAAGTGGCATGGAGCGATAAGTTCCATCATTTTCATATTATTCCTCATTTTCCATCTTTTCACAGCCCGCAAGTACATATTCATATTTTTCAGGCATGTTGTCATGATTCTTAATACATATTACTTGCTTCCCATTCTCTTTGTCAACATTGGGAACTAGAAAATGGCACCGCATTCATGCAGTGCCACCCTCTACTCTGTTTTTACACTATTTTAGTAGTTATCGCTGTAATTTGAACTGTTCATGTCAGATGCATTCTTATTAGAGGCATTCTTGTTTGACGCATTTTTGTTCGTCGAGTTCTGACCTGATGCATTTTTGTTTGATGCATTTGAAAGTTTAGAAGATATGGTAATAATGAGAGTAAAAAGGGAAGATGAGTTTGCACCAATAAAAAATAAAGAAGGTATAGATAGCCCTGAGACAGCAAGGAAATTGTATGAAGCAAAACATAAAAAAATATAAAACATTATTAAAATGGAGGAACAAATAAATGAC
>JAUNDE010000084.1:0-437 GCA_030526265.1 Eubacteriales bacterium
AATCAATGTCCCGTCTTTGATTATTGCAATCTTATTACACAATTTCTCTGCTACGTCCAGTACATGCGTCGAAAAGAAGATGGCACCTCCCTTCGCACAGATCTGGTGCATCTGTTCTTTTAGAATAACGGATGCCTTCGGATCAAGTCCTACAAACGGCTCATCCAGAATCAGTAATTTCGGCTCATGTATCAGTGCCGAAATAATCGCAAGCTTCTGTTTCATTCCATGAGAGTAAGAAGAAATCAGATCACCAAGTGAGGAAGTAATCTCAAATGCATCCGCATATTGCCTGATTCTCTCTTCCCTGTCTTCTGCCGAAACCTCAAAAATATCAGCGATGAAATTCAGATACTGGATTCCTGTCAGATATTCGTAAAGATCCGGATTATCCGGAATATAGGCAATCTGTGTCTTGCACTGCATCGGATCTTCCC
>JAUNDE010000084.1:447-3015 GCA_030526265.1 Eubacteriales bacterium
CAATCAGAATCTCCCCTTCCTCAAAGTCGTGAATTCCAACCACACACTTTAAGGTCGTTGTCTTTCCGGCACCATTGTGTCCAATAAAACCATAAATATCGCCTGATGCAATCTCAAGATTTAGGTCGGTGACTCCTTTCTTGCTGCCTTTATAATGTTTTGTTAAATGTTTAATAGTAAGCATAGCATTCCCCTCCCTATGATACCTTAGTCATCCTTCTCTGGTAAATCGATCTGCGGACGTACATGTAATTCCTTTGAAATATATTTTCCGTCTTTGCGATGTTGCTTTACGCATTCTGTGAGAAGAAATTCAATCTGTCCATTCAATGAACGAAAATCATCTTCTGCCCACGCTGCAAGGGCATCGTATAGTTTCGGTGATACACGAAGCGGTATCTGTTTCTTGGTCTCTGCCATCTTAATACAGACTTCCCGTATTTACGATCGGCTGTGCGTCGTGATTGCCGCAAAGCACAACTAACAGATTAGATACCATTGCAGCTTTTCTTTCGTCATCTAATGTTATTGTATCATTTTCTTCCAGTCTCTCAAGTGCCATTTCTACCATTCCTACCGCACCGTCTACGATCATCTTTCTCGCGTCGATAATTGCGGAAGCCTGCTGTCTCTGAAGCATGACTGCGGCAATCTCAGGAGCATATGCCAAATAGGTGATTCTGGCTTCCAGAATCTTAAGACCTGCTTCTTCTACTCTTCCCTGTATTTCTTCTTTGATGCGGGACGCAACCACTTCACTAGAACCGCGAAGACTTCCTTCATCTGCCACTCCATCTCCTGTTGTATCCACATTCGGAGCCACATCATATGGATAAAGTCTTACAATATTGCGAAGTGCACTGTCACACTGCAAAGAAAGATATTCCTTATAATTATCCACATTGAATACTGCTTTTGCCGTATCCACTACACGCCAAGTCACTGCAATTCCGATTTCTACCGGATTACCCAGACAGTCATTGATCTTCTGGCGGTTATTATTGAGCGTCATTACTTTCAGAGAAATCTTTTTATTAGCAGCTTCTCCTGCTTCTGCCTGTGGCTGTGCGAAAATCACAGATTTCTTTGCCTGACTGTCCACATCACCACTCTGATTTAACTTGGTTTTGGCAGCAGGATTAAATCCTACGCAGAACGGATTGACAAAATAGAATCCTTCCTTTTTCAAAGTACCGATATAATTTCCAAACAGTGTAAGTACCAAGGCTTCCTGTGGTTTCAATGTCTTAAGCCCACAGAATAAGATCCATCCCAATGCAATCCAGATTGCACAAGGAACCACTAGAATCCAGTGCTCACCTACGACTCCAAAAATGAATCCTGCAATCGTTACAACATATAATGCAAGCGTAATCAAAAGAACCAGCATTCCATTTTTATTATTGTTTAACATTATTTCTTTCATGAGTCTATCCTCCCATCTTTTGATATCAAAATGATATCATATTTATTTCATTTATTCAATATATATCGAAAAAATGGCAAAAAAACAGCCTACAAATGTTGTAGACTGTTTTTCTTTCTTTTTTACATATCCATTTTATCGGTTCTTTTTCCTTCGGTAAACGAGAGTTCCAACTCCGGTACAAAGTGCAAGGAATCCAAGAATCCCCCACATCCCTACATTGGCATAATCACCTGTTTGTATCGTATCAGAAGGTGTTTCTCCATCTTCCAAATCCTCTGCCATCAAATCAAATGGAAGCCTTCCTTCCTTGTTCATGTACTCGTTTGTCATCTCTCGATCTACATTGATTGTAATCTGAAGTTCTACAAACTCTCCAGTCTGATACTCTCCAAGAGAAACCCACTGGTCTGTCATGGTATCTCTCGCAAGACTCTCACTGTCATACAGGAGTTCTCCATCCATGGTCGAAAGCTGAATCCGACATTGTGAGAATAATCCCGATTCGATACCACTAAGCTGCTTTGGACGGAAGTAAAATTCCACTCTATTCGTTCCAGACCCTACATGCTGAAGGGCAAAGGTTTTATATAGTACATCGCCTGGCATGACATCAGTAAAGTTAATATCTCCCGAATCAATCTCTTCATCCAAAAAATCTCTGACATCCGAATCATAGACAAGGCTAAACTCGTATGCCTTTGCATTTGCCATGAAAAGCATACTTGCAAAACCAGCTATGAGTGTGGCACACAGTAATCGAACTGCACATTTCCATCCGCTTTTCATTATGGTGCCACCTCCTTCGGAACATCAGCTTCCGTATCCGACTGTTCTGGAATATCATCCGACTCATTTAAAACTGCCTCATTCACATCCACTACCTCTTCTAAAAGAGTAGAATCAGAAACGGTCACATCCTCCGTATTATCAGACATACTTTCATCTGCTTCATGGTCTGTCAATACTTTCTCTTCTAAAGAAAGCATCATACCATTCGTTGCCTTCTGAGAAATATGAGTAAGATATCCAGGGCAATCACTATTCGGTCCCTGATCTACACGTGCATATTCTTTGTCTGTCTTTTTATCACTATATTGAGTTCTATCATCACTATCAATATTAATTGCAACACAGTCATT
>JAUNDE010000006.1 GCA_030526265.1 Eubacteriales bacterium
TTTTCCAATGTGATCAACCGTGTGTCAGCAAAGCTGAGTATCTATATTAATAATGATATACAGGCAGATATTTTTGATAAGATTATTGATGCAGACTGGCTGGAGATTAATAAGTACAGCAATGGTGATGTGCTGAATCGTTTTAACAGTGATGTGAGCACGGTCAGCAGTAATGCGATCAGCTGGCTTCCTACGATTGTGATCGCAGTCTATAATTTTATCGCGACGTTTGTTGTCATCTGGCATTATGATAAGATTATGTCTCTGCTTGCTTTTGCAAGCGCACCGGTTATGCTTCTGATGTCTAAGTTTTTGATCAAAAAGCAGCGGGAGTATGCAAGAAAAGTCAAAGAGATGAATAGTAACATGATGACTTTTGAGGTGGAGACTTTTTATAATTTTGATACGATCAAGTCTTTTGGAATATCTTCTTTATATGGAAAGAAGATGCGGGAATGGCAGAGAAAATACAAGGACGTCAGCCTGGAATACAATATGTTTACGATCAAGACAGGAATTTTCATGTCAATCATGGGAATGATCGTGCAGTATGCGGCATTTGGCTATTGTTTGTTCCGGCTCTGGACGCATGATATTACGTATGGAACGATGACATTGTTCTTGCAGCAGAGAGGCAACCTGAATTCTGCGTTTAATAATGTGATTTCGATTATTCCGAACTTTTTAAACAGTTCTATATCTGCACACCGTATCCGGGAACTGGCGCAGCTCCCGAAAGAAGTGCATATTGAGGCAAGCAGTGACCTGAAGGAATATGTGCAGGACGGTTTTGAAGTGGCAATGAAAGATGTGGATTTTTCTTATGTAAAGGGCAATGGCGTTATAACGGATTCTGCATTTAAGGCGTGTCCGGGAGAAATTGTCGCGCTTGTGGGACCGTCCGGAGAGGGGAAGACTACGATGATCCGCCTGATCCTGGGTCTGGTCCGTCCGGAAAGAGGGTCTGCATTTCTGAAGGCTTCTGATGGAAGAACAGTTGAAATGAACGCGGATACCAGATATCTCTTTGCCTATGTCCCTCAGGGGAATACAATTTTATCCGGAACGATTGCAGAGAATATGCGTATGGTAAAGGAAGAGGCGACGGATGAAGAGATTATTGAGGCGCTGAAAATCGCCTGCGCCTGGGATTTCGTAGAGCGTATGCCGGATACGATCAACAGTAATATCGGTGAGCGGGGCCGTGGCTTTTCGGAAGGACAGGCTCAGAGGATTGCAATCGCACGGGCGGTGCTTCGGGATGCTCCGATCCTTCTGCTGGATGAGGCCACGTCAGCACTGGACGTTACAACCGAACGGCAAGTGCTGCGTAATATTATACAGCAGAGACCGAATAAGACCTGTATTGTTACGACTCATAGACCGAGTGTGCTCAATATGTGTCAGAGAGTTTATCGTGTTATGCAGACCCATGTTACAGAGCTTAGTGAGGAAGAAGCAGGTAAGATGGCGATTGATTTTTAGTTGAATGACACAAAAGGATGTTTTTGTGTTATAATTACATATTATTGTGTTGGTAAAGGATAAAGATATGATAGATATACATACTCATATACTTCCGGGGATAGATGATGGTGCTGCGGATATTTATGATGCGCTGGAGATGGTCAGGATGTCTGCGGATTGCGGCGTTACCGCTATTGTGGCAACACCCCACTGCAACTTGCCGGATATGTATGACAACTATTTTGACAGAGAGTATATCAGGGTCTTTCAGACCACTGCCGAATCTGTCCGCAAGGCCGGAATTGATATTAAGATCTGTCCGGGGATGGAGGCTTTTGGGACATATAATCTTCCGGAATTAATTGTGGACGGGAAGATCATGCCGCTGAATCAGAGCAGATATATTCTGCTGGAGTTTTCTTTTGATGAGAATCCGGATTTTGCCTTTGATCTGCTTAGGAGGATCAAAGAAGTAGGGGCAAAGCCTGTGATCGCTCATGCAGAACGGTATGAATTTATTCAGGATAATCCGCAGATTGCCTATCTGTGGCGCAAAAAAGGCTACGTGGTTCAGGTGAATAAAGGCAGCTTTATGGGAAGATTCGGGAAGGAAGCAAGAAGAGCCGCATATCGAATGCTCAGTCATAATCTGATCTCTGTCATTGCCAGCGATGCCCACGGTCCGGAACGGAGGACACCGTATATGCTGGATGCGTATGAGAGGCTGGTTTCTGAGAGAAACCAGAAATATATTGATGTATTGTTTAAGCATAATCCGCTGAGGATCTGTGCTAACAAGCCATTATTGAAGCTGGAGCCGATTCCTTTTTCACGGTATGAGTTATAATGAAGGAGTAATAATATGGTAAAACTGAAAAAGATCATATGTATAGTGTTCGTGCTGACATGTATAGTGTTCGGAGGCTATATGATAAAGAGTAAAATGGCAAAAGATCATACTCCGCCGGAGATAACCTGTACGGAGGAGACCATTTCTGTTAGTGTAGAAGATGGTGAATCTGCACTGATGGAAGGAATTACTGCCACCGATAATCGGGACGGTGATATCACAAAGTCTGTGAGAGTTGCTTCCATGTCGCATTTTATCAATGGAAAAAGGACTGTGGAGTATGTGGTCTTTGATAAGGCGAATCATATTGGAACGCTGAAAAGAACAGTAGAGTATACGGACTATACATCTCCGAAGATCCACATGTCCAGACCGCTTAGATATTCGCTTTCCGAAACAAAGAATGTGAATCTGTCTGAGAATCTGTCTGCGGAAGACTGCCTGGATGGGGATCTGACGAATCAGATCAGGACGATTCTGGATGACAGCTATTACAGTGGTTCTGCGGGAGCATTTCCGGTTACTCTTCAGGTAAGTAACAGTGCGGGAGATGTATGTAGTGTACAGGTAGAGCTGACGCTCACAGATAATGAGGACCGCACTGAGAGCAGAAAACAATATCCGCTTTTGTCTGATTATATTGCATATACGACAGTGAACAATCCGATCGATCCGGGAAGTTATCTGATCGGCCTGGAGCAGAATGGAAGCGAATATACATATGAAGCGGATGGAGAGATGCTGGCAGGTACGAGAGAGGCTATTGGAATTAATTCAAAAGTAGATTATTCGACTCCGGGGGTGTATCCGGTGGAATATACCTATAGCGCAGACGGAGTGATTACGGCAGTTACCAAATTGTATGTAGTTGTGGAGGGAGAACAGGATGGAGAGGAATAGAGAAGAGACACCTATGCTGGCAGACAATGCGATTGATCCGTTCACTCTGGTGCATGATGTTCTGGTGAACTGGTTCTTTATTCTGCTGGGTGCTGTGGCTGCCGCCATGATTGCCTATGTAATGGTTAACGCGAGATATGTGCCGCAGTACACGACGAGTACTACATTTGTGGTAGGATCAAAAGAAGGAAATAACACTTATACAAATCTGAGTTCAGCGTATTCCATGGCGCAGACGTTCCAGAAGGTTCTGGAGAGTAACGTTATGGAGAAGACCATCTGTGAGCAGATGAATGTAGATGAGATCGATGCTGATATCAAAACAGAAGTTATGGAAGGGACAAATCTGCTGATGCTGAGTGTCACGGCTGATAATCCCAAAGATGCGATCGATATCACTCATATTATTATGGATCATTATTCGGAGATAGCTATTTATACGGTGGGAGGAGCGGTCATGACGGTTCTGCAGGAGCCACAGATTCCTTACTCACCGGATAATCCTTTGAATGTGCGGGATTCTGTAAAAAAGGCTTTCTGTATCGGAGCACTGCTTTGTGTGCTGCTTTTTGGGCTCCTGTCCTATATGCGCAATTCTGTAAAACAGGAGAATGAGATTGAGAAAAAGCTGGATGCCAGAAGTCTGGGCTCGATCAGCTATGAATTTAAATATAAGACACTGAAGGAATTAGTGCAGCATAAGAAACAGGCGGTGCTTGTTGACAATCCGGTGTCAGGATTTCCGTTTGTAGAGAGTTATAAGCGGGTGGCAGCTAAAATAGAATATCAGATGGCAAAAGAGGACAGAAAGGTGCTTGCTGTAACGAGCGTGGCGGAGAATGAAGGGAAGTCAACAGTCGCGGCGAATCTGGCGATTACCTTTGCGAATCAGGGAAAGAAAGTAATTCTGATAGATGGTGACATCCGCAGGCCTTCTCAGTTTTTGATATTTGGGATTCGGGTTGAAGAGAAGAATGAGCTGGGAGAATTTCTAAAAGGAAATGGAGAGCTTAATGACATTTTGATGAAAAGTGAGCGGAAGCAGCTGTATCTCCTTGGGGGTAAAAACTGTTATTCTTCATCGACGGAGATACTTCAGACAGATAAACTTCCGAAGCTTTTACATGCATGCAGAAAGTTTGCAGATTATGTTATAATCGACACGCCGCCGGCGGGCATTCTCAGTGATGCACAGTTGTTTGCGCAGCATTCAGATGCGGTGCTTCTTGTCACAAGGCAGAACTATATGCTGGCTGAAGATATTAATGATATTCTGGATGAATTTCGAAGTAATCATTCAAAGGTACTTGGC
Organism: Eubacteriales bacterium; assembly: GCA_030526265.1. Classification (GTDB taxonomy): domain Bacteria; phylum Bacillota; class Clostridia; order Lachnospirales; family Lachnospiraceae; genus Claveliimonas. The sequence goes on from JAUNDE010000006.1 coordinate 4,530, forward strand.
GTTGTACTGAATGGTGTCCGTAGTGTTTCCGGTATTGTGGACAGTTCATTAGGTGGACGTTATGGGAAATACAGCCATTATGGCAATTATAGCAGGAGTAGAGGAAAATAAGGATTATGGATGAGTATAGAGAAGAATCTGGAAGAAAATCACAGGATGGACCGGAAAAGATAGATATTACAGGGCTTTTGCAGGATCTTTACCATGGGATCAGGAAGTTCTGGTGGCTTGTTATTATACTGACGGTGTTTTTTGCGGTAAAAAATTATTTTTCGGTTACTACGAGCTATGTTTCACAGTATGTGGCATCAGCTACCGTATCTGTTAACTCAGCAACCGGAAGCTCGGCGCAGGATATGGCACAGGTTTTTCCGTATATTATGACCAGTGGTGTGCTGGCGGAGGTTGTGTCAGAGGATCTTGGAGTAGAATCTCTTCCGGGAACGATCAGTGCGGAAGCTGACGAGGGAACGAATCTTCTAACCATATCGGTATCGGCAGAAGATCCTCAGGTAGCGTATAATACGCTGATGTCGGTTCTGAAAAAATATCCTGAGGTCGCAGAATTTGTCGTGGGGGAAACGAGGCTTACAATTCTTGATGAGACAGGAATACCGTCAGACACACGGCGTGAGGAAGTATTTCGCGGATCATACAAACGGGGTGCACTTAAGGGAGCGATGATCGGAATGATGATTATCATGCTCTATGTGCTGACCAGAGGAACGGTGAAATCCAAAAAGAAGTTAAAGAAGCATCTGAATCTGAACGAGTGCGGGACGATACCATATATCCGTAAGAAGAAAAGGAAAAAGGAAACTTTCAATGATTCACTGAGTCTTTTGAATGACCGTATTTCTCAGGGATATTTGGAAGCCCTTCGAAAGATCAGGATTAAAGTAATGAATGAGATGGCTGAAAACGAATACAAAACACTTATGGTCACGAGTTCCGTGCCGGGAGAGGGTAAGACGACTCTGGCGGCGAATCTTGCAATTTCGATTGCAAAGCAGGGAAAACGTGTAATTCTGCTGGATTGTGATTTGCGGAATCCATCGATTGCAGGAGTGATGAATGAGAAGGGGAAATATCCGGGTATTGGTGCTGTACTTGGGAAAAAGGTGATGCTGAAGGATGCGATCGTGGATATTCCGCTTCCTTCAGGAAGTCTGAAGATTTTGTATGGGGGCGAAGATGATGAGAAGAATACGAAGCTTCTGGGAACCCGTACAATGGAGGAATTAATACATGCATTAAATGTACAGTTTGATTTTGTGATTCTTGATACTGCTCCTTCCGGTATTCTGGCTGATGCACCTGTGTTGGCAAGATATGTGGATGCGGCGCTTTATGTGATTCGCTATGATTATGTGAAGATGCGTCATATTCTGGATGGTGTACAATCACTTGCCATGAGTGGAACTCATATTCTTGGATATGTGTTTAACGGAGATAATGCGAAATCAGGCAGCTATGGGTATGGTTATGGACGCTATGGATCCTATGGGAAATATGGACGTTATGGATCCTATAGTCATTATGGCTCTTACGGAAATAATCTCCAAAAGGGAAGTACAGATAAAGATGGACGTGTGATCAGGGAATAGGGAGGAACATCAGATGAAGTTTTTGAAAAAGCACAGGGCATTAAAAATATTTCTTATTGTGATGCTTGCAGTTGTACTGGCACTTGTTGGACTTTATGCATTTATTATGCTTACCTTCTATAGAGGAAATGTAGATGTTGTATCTGCAGATAAAGTGGATCCAAAGGCAAAAGATGTGCAGATTGCAGAGCAGGATCCGAAAAGAGATGACGTCGTGAACATTCTTCTTGTTGGAACAGATACCAGAGATCCGAATTCGGATATGGGGCGTTCTGACAGTATGATGCTTGTTTCTTTTAATGAGAAGCAGGGAAAGACTACAGCTGTTTCATTCCTGCGTGATTCGCTCGTCGATATCCCTGGATATGGGAAAAGCAGGCTTGGACATACTTATGCGTATGGCGGTGTGGGTCTTACGATTAATACCCTGAATGAGACATATGATCTGGATATACAGAAATATATAACGATTAATTTTGATAATCTGGTCAGTATCATTGATGAAATCGGCGGTGTTGAAGTGTATATTTCTCAGGAGGAAGCAGAGTACTACCGACAAACCGGCATGCCTGATATTTCGGAGGGAAATATGACGCTGACAGGATCGCAGGCACTTGCACATGCAAGAAATCGTACGCTTGGAAGTGACTTCGAGCGTACGAGAAGACAAAGAAGTGTCATTTATGGAATCTATCGTAAGATTCTGGCTGAAAAGGATCCATCAGCATTATTGCCGCTTATTAATTACAGTATGGAACATGTGAAGACAAACATGGGAGTAAATGAAATCTATAAGCTTGCAAAGCAGGTTCTTAGTGTAGACAATCTGAAGCTTCAGTCGGCAGCTATTCCGGCAGAAGGGACTTATACGGAAGTGATGTATGATGGTATGGCTGTTCTGGAGATTGATTTTGATGCAAATAAGAAATTCCTTGATGAGATGATGTATTGATTAAAGATATCTTTTTAAGAATACCTTTCACGCGAATAGAAAAGGTAAGAAAGCTATGGACGAGTAGATATGGGTGCGATCATGGCAGCTCTTATCCTTGCGGTTATTCCGGTTATCGTCTTCTATCTGTCCTGTCAGAAACATATCATCAAGGGTGTTGCTGCAGGTGCTGTAAAAGGATAATTAAGGAGAGAAACTATGAGAAGAAATGGAATGTTAATGCCTGTATCGTCTCTTCCGTCAAAGTATGGGATTGGCTGTTTTTCAAAAGAGGCATACGAATTTGTGGATATTCTGAGTCAGTCGGGACAGTCTCTGTGGCAGATTCTGCCGCTCGGACCTACCGGATACGGAGATTCCCCTTATCAGACATTTTCGACATTTGCAGGAAATCCATATTATATTGACCTGGAAGCGCTCATTGAAGATGGCTACATTACACTGGAAGAATGTGGGGCAGCAGATTTTGGAAATCAGGAAGATTGTGTAAACTATGAGAAAATATATCATGCACGTTTCCTGATCCTGAAGCTGGCATATGACAGATTCAAAGAAAGCGGCGGACTCGAGGAAGCGGAGTATTATGCATTTAAAGAAAAGGAAGCAGGCTGGCTTGAAGATTATGCTCTGTATATGGCAGTAAAGAACCGTTTTCAGGGAAGAAGCTGGGATGAATGGGCAGAAGACATTCGTGTTCGACGACCTGAGGCTATGGCATATTACAGGGAAGAGCTGAAGGATGAGGTTGAATTCTATAAATATCTGCAGTATCTGTTCTATACGCAGTGGATGGAGTTAAAATCCTATGCCAATGAAAATGGTGTTCAGATTGTGGGAGATATCCCGATCTATGTGGCATTTGACAGTGCGGATACATGGGCGAATCCGGGGCTTTTCCAGCTTGATGAAGAAAATATTCCGACAGCAGTTGCCGGATGCCCGCCGGATGGCTTCTCCGCCACAGGACAGCTCTGGGGTAATCCTCTGTATCGGTGGGAGTATCACCGCCAGACCGGTTTTGAGTGGTGGGTACAGCGCGTGGCACACTGCTTCAGGCTGTACGATATTGTGAGAATTGATCATTTCCGCGGATTTGATGAGTATTATTCGATTCCGTACGGAGATAAGACAGCTGAGAATGGACACTGGGAAAAGGGACCAGGGATGGATCTTTTCCATACGATCCGCTGCAGGCTTGGAGACGTCCCGGTGATCGCGGAGGATCTTGGTTTCCTTACAGACAGTGTGCGCAAGCTCCTGTCTGACAGCGGATATCCTGGCATGAAGGTGCTGCAGTTTGCGTTTGATTCCAGAGAGGACAGCGATTATCTTCCGCATAATTATGGCCGTAATTGCGTTGTCTATACAGGAACGCATGATAATGACACGATTCAGGGCTGGTATCAGGCGATCACAGACGAAGATAAGGAGATGGCACAGACATATCTCAACAATCATTCTTCGGATGAGGAAGAGATCCACTGGGATTATATCTGTCTTGCCATGAGAAGTGTGGCAGATACATGCATCATCCCGGTGCAGGATTTTCTTGGGCTCGGTTCGGATGCGCGTATGAACACACCGTCTACACTCGGCGGTAACTGGGTATGGCGTATGAAAAACGGCGCGTTTACAGATGAGCTGATGGAAAAGATTCATGAGCTTACACGAGTGACCGCACGTCTTGTATAATTGAATATCAGATTATGAAGATACAGATGAGATAAAATATTTTCATTGCAATTCATATAGAAAGATCGGATGCAAAGCTGCATGTGCAGGGGAGCGTTCGGTCTTTTTATGTTGCCATGCATGCCAGTGGCAGGTTCTGTAGGTTACCATGTATGCCGGTGGCAGGTTCTGTGGGTAACAGGAAAATCCTCTGGAATCTCCCTGTTACATAAAATACACAAAAAAACAGAGAATTTTTCGTCAAATCTGTATAAATATAATCTTGTTTTTTTGCGGGAATGGGTGTAAAACATATACGTTCTTTTAAAATATTACTGCGATAAAGCGGTAAAATGAAAATGAACAGGATTTTATAACAAAAGAAAGGAAGAGATATTATGAGTGGAATTTTGATGATGGTGATCGCCATCGTAGTTCTGGGTGGCGCTTACCTTCTGTATGGACGTTACCTTCAGAACAAATGGGGAATTGATCCCGATGCAAAGACTCCTGCTTATGAAATGGAAGATGGAGTCGATTATGTCCCGGCTGACACAAACGTCGTGTTTGGTCATCAGTTCGCATCCATTGCAGGTGCAGGCCCGATCAACGGACCGATCCAGGCTGCCATGTTTGGATGGCTTCCGGTTATGCTGTGGATTCTTGTCGGAGGTGTGTTCTTTGGAGCTGTGCAGGATTTTGCTGCCATGTATGCATCCGTAAAGAACAAAGGACGTACGATCGGATACATAATCGAAGAATATATTGGTAAACTTGGAAAGAAGCTGTTCCTGCTGTTTTGCTGGCTGTTCTGTATTCTTGTAATCGCAGCATTTGCAGACGTGGTCGCAGGTACGTTCAATGGATTTGCTGTTGATGAAGCCGGTGTTGTTTCAAAGATCGCTGCAAATGGTGCGGTTGCGACAACATCTATGTTATTTATTGTCGAGGCTATCGCACTTGGTATGATTCTGAAATATGCAAAGTTTAATAAATGGGTGAACACAGCTATTGCGATCGTAATGCTTGTTGCTGCAGTTGCACTTGGTCTGAGATTCCCTGTTTATATGGAGCGTGGAACATGGCATCTTATTATCTTTGCTTACATCATGATCGCCTGTGTTGTTCCTGTATGGGCACTTCTTCAGCCTCGTGATTACCTGAACAGTTATCTTCTGATCTTCATGATCGTTGGCGCTGTTGTCGGCGTGTTTGTTGCAAATCCGGCATGTAATCTGGAAGCATTTAATGGATTTAATGTGGACGGACAGTACCTGTTCCCGATCCTGTTCGTAACGATCGCCTGCGGAGCTGTATCCGGATTTCATTCGCTTGTATCTTCCGGTACTGCCTCCAAACAGGTGAAAAGCGAAAAGAGCATGCTGCCGGTATCATTCGGTGCAATGCTTATGGAAAGTATGCTTGCAATCATCGCATTGATCGCAGTTGCATCTTTCGGAAAGGGCGAAGCTGCGGCAATGGGACTTACGACACAGCCACAGATTTTTGCCGGAGCGATTGCAAATTTCCTGTCGGTTGCAGGTCTTCCTCATGAGCTTGTATTCACACTGATCAATCTGGCTGTTTCAGCATTTGCGCTGACGTCGCTTGATTCCGTAGCTCGTGTTGGACGTCTGTCTTTCCAGGAATTCTTCATGGATGATGAAATGGACGAAAAGAATATGAGCCCATTCTTAAAAGTCGTAACAAATAAATATTTTGCAACAGCGATCACACTTCTGCTTGCATATTTGCTCGCGAAGGTAGGATACGCTGAGATCTGGCCGCTGTTCGGATCTGCCAACCAGCTGCTGTCAGTGCTTGCTCTTGTTGCATGTGCTGTATTCCTGAAAAAGACAAAACGTCAGGGATGCATGCTCTGGATCCCGATGGCATTCATGATGGCTGTTACATTTACAGCACTTTCCATGACGATCGTGAAGCTGTCAGGAGCATTCATGACAACAGGGCTCAGCCTTGGAAATACACTTCAGCTGATCTTCGCTGTTCTGCTTCTGATCCTTGGTGTGATCGTTGCGGTTCAGGGCGTGAAGAAGCTTCTGGAGAAATCAGAAGGCGAAAAAGCTGCCGCATAAGAAAAAGGAAACAGGACATATCGGTCATGATATGTCCTGTTTCTTACTGTCTGGCGTCTAAAGACCCCCTTCGTCCGGAAATCGCAGAGCATCCGGAAGGTTTTGAAGCAGAAAAATGGTGAAAATATGCAGTTTTAACAAAGAAGTTAATATTGTTAAGAGGCGGGGAATTGTGTATAATAGATTAGTAATGGCTGATTATCTTGTTTTTTGATATACCGAATATGAGGAGAAATGCATGGGAAATATTTTGTTTGATGCTGAAAAGGTGCGCCTTGCGCAGATAGGGAAGCTTCGTGTACTGGGAGAACCGGTGTATGGTTCGGATATTTTTCGACAGGCACGCACCCAGGAACATCATAAACACACAACGGTTGCCTTGCACAGTGAGCGAGTAGCGGCAATGTGTCTTCATCTGGCAGATCATCTGGGAATGACGATAGATGAAGAACAGGTCGTTCTGGCAGCACTTAGCCATGATCTTGGCATCATTGGAAGATATGAGAAATTCAGAAGTGAGATGGAGACTTATTTGAAACATCCGGATGAGTCTGTTGATATCGCAAAGGAACTTCTCGGAGAAAAGTACAGTGATACAATGGAAGATATGATCCGCTATCATATGTGGCCGATCTCAGAGCAGGCACCGGAGACAAAAGAAGGATTTCTCATCATGATCGCAGATAAGATCTGTGCGATTCAGGAGGCAGGGTATTCCCTTAACCATATCAGAAAACAGTTATATGCCTGGATGGTTGGATAGAGGTACGACAATATACAGAGAAAAGAGATGTTGATAAATGGCAATCAGTGTATTTACTTTGAAAAATTCAATTGTACAGTCTTCAGTAGAAGAATATGTTGCCTACCGGGATGAACTGAAAGAACAGAAAAGATTATTAAAGCAGGGAACAGACCCTGAACAGGCATTATCTCAAAAGCAGAGTGTGAAACAGAAAAAAGAAAATCGCACGGTATTTGTCACATCGATAGATACAGCCGCAGAAGCGCTGCGCCTTGCCGGGATTTCATATGAAGGCCGGCTTGACCTGAAAGACATAGAGTTCTGTAAAGCTGAGGCGCTTCAGGAATGTATCATGGGAAACCTGCATATTCCGAAGCTGAACGATGTGTTGGGCGAGAAGATCAAGATGTCCTTTTTCGTCAATCGCAAAAACATTGTGCTTGTTGATGACAGCGGATTTGCGCTTAAGATCATTCGGAGAATTATCTCAAGCAGAACAAAACCGGGACAGAGCAGAGAAAAGTTTCTGTATAATTTCTTTGCCAGATTTATGGACAAAGATCTTGAGAACCTTGGACGCTATTCGCGAAGGATCATGCGCATTGAAGAAGAAGTCGCAAAAGATGATCTGGATGAAGTAACGGAGACGATCGCTCAGATTCGCAAAGAACTGCTTGTCCTCAGAGAGTACTATGATGAACTTCGTGACCTTGGAAAACAGCTGGAGGAAAATGAGAACCAGTTTTTCTCGGGGAAGAATCTGGTCTACTTTGGTATCGTTTCAGACCGCGCGGACCGTCTGATGGGTCGTACGATGTATCTTCTGGATTATGTTGCGCAGGTACGGGAGACTTATCAGGGCATTGTGGCAGAACAGCAGAATGATAACATGCGCTTCCTCACTGTTATATCAACGATTTTCTACCCGCTTACATTGATCACCGGATGGTATGGAATGAACTTTAAGAATATGCCGGAACTGGCGAATGGATATCCGTTTGTGATCGGACTCAGTATTGTTGTTGTTATTATTATTATAGGAATATGTAAAAAGAGAAAGATTTTTTAGGAAGCCGGAAATGAATGATTTTTCAAAAGGAAAAGTTTGGAGAAATATTATTGCACAGGCTGCGCCGCTCACTGTGGCACAGCTTGTGCAACTTTTTTATAATATTGTAGACAGAATTTATATTGGACATTTGCCGGGCACAGATCACATGGCACTTACAGGAATTGGACTTACGTTTCCTGTGATAACACTGATCGCAGCGTTTACGAACCTCTTTGGGATGGGAGGAACTCCTCTTTTTTCGATCGCAAGAGGGGAGCGGAACGAAGCGAAGGCGGAGCAGATTATGGGAAACGTGTGCTCGCTCATCATCACGACATCGTTTTTTATATTTGGTGTTTGCTATCTGCTGAAAAGACCGATCCTCTATTTGTTTGGGGCAAGTGATGCATCTTATATGTATGCGGATGCATATCTCAGAATATATTTATTTGGGACAGTATTTTCGATGCTGGCAACAGGGATGAACGGATTTATCAATGCACAGGGATTTCCTAAGATCGGGATGATCACGACGATAATCGGTGCAGTAATGAATCTGATTCTTGACCCGGTGTTTATTTTTGTGCTGGATATGGGGGTGTCGGGGGCTGCGGCGGCGACAGTGATCAGTCAGGCGGTTTCTGCGTTATGGGTGATGCGTTTCCTGACCGGGAAGAAAACACTGCTTAGGATTCGAAAGAAAAATCTGAAAATCAACTGGAAGCTTGCATGCTCGATCATGGGCCTGGGATTGTCCGGATTCATTGTGCAGGCGACAAACTGTCTTGTTCAGATTGTCTGTAATATCAGATTACAGACGTACGGAGGAGATCTGTATGTTGGCATTATGACAGTATTGAATTCGGTCAGAGAAGTGTTGAGTCTTCCGGTTTATGGGCTGACGAGTGGATGTCAGCCGGTACTTGGGTTTAATTACGGAGCAAAAGAGTACGGGAGAGTGAAGGCGGGCATCCGATTTACAGCAGGTATAGGAATCCTATATACATTCCTTGCGTGGGTATTTGTGATGATGAGTCCTCATTTTCTTATTTCGATCTTTACAAATGATAAAAATATGATCTTATATGGAAGTCATGCGCTTCAGAGCTACTTTTTCGGATTCTGCTTCATGGCATTTCAATTTGTGGGGCAATGTACATTTCAGTCACTTGGTTATGCGAGGAGAGCGATCTGCTTCTCTCTGCTGAGAAAAGTGGTGATTGTCGTACCCCTGACATGGATCCTTCCGGTGTGCGGGATGGGGGTAAATGGCGTTTTTGCGGCGGAGCCACTTTCGAATTTTATAGGAGGTCTTGCGTGCTTCTGTACGATGTGGATGACTGTTTACAGGAAGATCGGAGACGGCAACTGATGAAATAATAAAGCACAATGTGAAAAAAGAAACGAAAACTTACTGGATTTGTGACAAAAATCGTATGTATCTGATTGACTTTTTTGGGTATTATTGTTATAATTCTCACATGGTAGATATATCGGGGGATACTACTTGTTTCTATTTTATTATTTATCCTAAAGGAGGAGAAAAATATGTTATTAGCACTTCAAATTTTATTCGGTGTTTTAGTAGCGGGAACCGGAATTGGACTCATTGGTGACATTGCTAAGAATCGTATGGATGATTTGAAAAACGCATCTGGAAAAGCATGGGCAGCTGGTTTTACAGTTGGTATCATTGCTAACTTCCTTGATACTCTTGGATGTGGATCTTATGCACCATCAACATTCATGTACAAACTTTTCAATCAGATGGATGATATTGACATCCCTGGTACATTGAACGTTGGTGATACATTCCCGGTTATCTTTGAGGCGTTCATCTTCACGGCTTCTGTAGAATGTGATCCTATGTTCCTCTGGATCATGTACGCTTGTGCAGCAGCAGGTTCATTCGGATTTGCTACAATCGTTACAAAATGGCCACGTAACAAGATCAGATACGCTATGGGAACATGTATGATTCTTCTTTCTGTTGTTATGATTTGCAAGAACACAGGAATTGGTCCTTTCGGAACAGTTGGAACTCTTACAGGTCTGACAGGATGGAAACTTATCGTAGCTGCAGCTCTTAACGTACTTTGGGGAGCACTTATGGATATCGGATTTGGTCTCTATGCTCCATGTATGGCTACATGTCTGTTACTTGGTGTTGACGCAGGTGCCTGCTTCCCTGTATTCATGGGATCTTGTGCAGTACTTATGCCAGCATGTTCCATCGAGTTCATCAAAACACACAGATACGACGTACCACATACACTTGGTAACGCAATCGGCGGATGTATTGGTGTATTCATCGCTTGGAAATTCGTAACATCATTGCCAATGTTCTGGTTGATCAACCTTATCTGTGTAGTTCTTCTTTGGACATCATTCTCATTGATCAACGCAGCAAACAAAGACAAAAAAGCTGGTATTGCTTAATTTATACTACATATAACGGCCAGTTGGCCGCCCCGAAAATGGCTGCCCGTGTGGGCAGCCATTACTTTTTTGTATAGGAGTTTATAATATGTTCGTAAATGAATATGTAATGAATCGAAAACGTTTTGACAGATGGACAACACCGAAGTTCTGGAAAGTGAAACCAGGATTTTATATTTATCTGGGACTGTTTATTGCAGGAGTTTTTGGATGGATCTATTTTGATATGGTAGATGCACCGAGAAGATGGCAGACAGTAGGTGCGTTTCTTACGTTTGTCGCTGTATACAGAGGAGTGTTTTTCCAGTGGATGCGGGCAGACAAGATGTTTCGCGTGACAAGACAGAAGTATTTTGATGAAAAGGACTGGACTTGTAAAGTAAAGGTAGACGACAATAAAGTTTACTTATATATAAATGGAAAGTTTAACAACAGTGTTGAGTGGAAAGAGGTTGTCAGGTTCGAGGAAGCGAAAACATACTTCAGACTCGGAACGGATGAGTTCAGAGAAGGTGTTATGCTTGACAAGGAAAGCTTCATAAAAGGAGACTGTGACAGTTTCAGACAGTGGGTGCTTGACACACATCCGGAAGTGCCATATGGACCGGTAGATCCGATGTGGGACTGGTAAAATGGAAAATAATACAGAATGTAAGATATAAAGGTGATTTTCCTGTAGTGAGAATCACCTTTCCTTTGTCTTTAGCGCTTTCATGTGATATACTGACGAAGATAATGAAAATTTGAAAGAAAACGTCACCAAATATGAATGGGACGAGAGAGGTATTTATGAAAGAACGAGAACAATTCGGCACTCGGTTAGGCTTTATATTGGTATCAGCAGGATGTGCAGTAGGACTTGGAAATGTATGGAAGTTCCCGTATATATGCGGACAAAATGGAGGAGCACTTTTTATTCTGATCTATCTTGGATTTTTATTTGCGCTCGGATATCCGATACTGGTTTGTGAGTTTTCGGTGGGAAGAGGTTCCGCATGTAATCCGGCACTTGCATATGGAAAATTAGAGCCTTCGGGATCGATCTGGCACTCATTTCGCTGGATTCCGATCATCGGAAATTATTGCCTGATGATGTTCTATACAATGGTAGGAGGCTGGATGCTTTACTATACGTATCTCAGTGGAACGAGGAGGCTGGAACAGAAGACGTCAGATGAGATCGCAGACGTATTCTCTGATATGCTGATGCAGCCAAAGACAATGGTCTTCTGGACGGTTCTTGCGATTGTCATTTCCTTCGCTGTCTGTATTATCGGACTTCAGAATGGAATCGAGAAGATCACGAAAGTCATGATGAGCCTTCTGCTTATTTTGATCGTTATTCTGGCAGCTCATTCTCTTGTTTTGCCAAATGCTATGGAAGGTGTGAAGTTTTATCTTGTTCCAAGTCTTGATGCGATCAAGGAGAGAGGCTGGGGAACGGTTATCTTTGATGCGATGACGCATGCATTCTTCACTCTGAGTATTGGTATGGGATCTATGGCAATCTTCGGAAGTTATCTGAACAAAGAGAGAAGCATTGGCGGTGAGGCAAGAAATGTAATCTGCCTTGATACATTTGTAGCGCTGATGGCAGGATTTATTATCATCCCGGCATGTTTTGCATACGGAGTTGAGCCGGGGGCAGGCCCGTCGCTTTTGTTCATCACGCTTCCGAACATTTTCAATCACATGGCCGGCGGCAATTTCTGGGGCATGATCTTTTTTGTATTTATGTCTTTTGCGGCACTTTCCACGATCATCGCGGTGTTTGAGACGATCTTGTCTCTTTATATGGATCTGTTCGGATGGAGCAGAAAAAAGGCGGTATTTGTAAACTTCTTCCTGATCACAGTACTGGCGATGCCTGCTGTGTTTGGATTCAGCATGCTCCCGGAAATCAGTTTCCTTGGAGAAGGTGCAACATTTATGGACCTCGAGGACTTCCTCGTATCGTATAACCTGCTTCCGCTCGGAAGTCTCATCTATGTTCTTTTCTGTACAAGAAAAAATGGATGGGGCTGGGACAATTTTATTCAGGAAGCGAACACAGGAAGCGGAATGAAATATTCAGAGAAATTCAGAGGATATATGACATATGTGCTCCCTGTGATCATTGCAGTTGTCTATCTGAAAGGCTACTATGATATGTTCTCATCAAGACCGACACCGATCTTTATCGGATGGATGATTTTTGCTCTTGGACTTATGACATTTATCTTATATGTAGCATTTTATAACAGGAAGGAAAACAAGTAAGAATAGAAAGAGGTAAGAACCATGCCAGTATTTGATTTTACACATGCACCAGAAGGTGCGAAGCAGGCGACATGTACGTATACGGTTTTTGAATCAAACGAGCCGGAGGCGACACCGGAGAAACCGATCCTCGTTCTGGATAACAGCAGAATGAAATGGAAACATTATTCCTGCGGCGTATTTACGAATCCGGTGAAAGGTACGACCTTTGAGTTCGAAGAGGAGTCAGGGGTGATCAGTGCAGATATTCTGCGGATAGATGCAAGATTTGAGAGTCTTCTTACATGGCTTGGAGAAAATCATATCCGTGTCCGCTTAAGTGGCGAGAATACGGAAGAAGGATATGCAGTCTGTCAGATCCGGGAAATATCATTCGGCGGTGGGACAAAACTGTCAGCCGAAGATGGATTCCTCCAGTTTATGATGGACCGGCTCTTCGCGAGTGAGGCGCCATCGCCAGCGGAAGACGGAGAGGATGATGACAAAGAAGACGGAGATGACATGAAGCTTACAAGTCTTCAGAGCATCACCGACTTCATGAACTGCGCCGGAAGAACACTTCCGGAAAATATCCGAATCTGGGCGAGAAGAAATCTCGCAGTGGCACGGTCGCACGAAGTGTCACCGGAAGAACGACGCCATGCACAGCGTGCACTTTCGATCATGATGAATGTGCAGTGGAAGAGTAATTATTTTGAGGCAATAGATCCGAAAGAAGCACGCCGAATTCTTGACGAAGAACTGTACGGGATGGAGCGTGTAAAGCAGCGTATCATCGAGACGATCATCCAGATCAACCGTACGCATACATTGCCGGCGTATGGACTCCTGCTGATCGGCCCTGCGGGAACCGGAAAATCTCAGGTGGCATATGCAGTTGCTCGTATTCTGAAGCTTCCGTGGACAACGCTCGACATGAGTTCGATCAATGATCCGGAGCAGCTGACAGGAAGCTCTCGAATCTATTCGAATGCAAAACCGGGAATCATCATGGAAGCATTCTCGGCGGCAGGGGAATCGAACCTCGTGTTCATCATCAATGAGCTCGATAAGGCTGCATCAGGAAAGGGAAACGGAAATCCGGCGGATGTTCTCCTTACACTGCTTGACAATCTCGGCTTTACGGACAACTACATGGAGTGTATGATTCCGACCGTTGGTGTGTATCCGATCGCAACAGCAAATGACAGAGATCAGATCAGTGCACCTTTGATGTCACGATTTGCAGTGATCGACATTCCGGATTATACGCCGGATGAGAAGAAGGTTATTTTCTCAGAATTTTCTCTTCCGAAAGTATTGAAGAGAATGGGAATGGAGAAGGATGAGTGTATCGTGACAGAAGATGGGCTCGATACGATCATTAAGCGCTTCGAGAATACGACAGGTATCCGAGATCTCGAACAGGCAGCAGAGCATATCGCGGCAAATGCGCTGTATCAGATCGAGGTAGATCATGTGAAACAGGTCATCTATGATGCAGAGAAAATTAGAGCACTGGAGCTGTAGAAAATGAGAAAATCACAGATTACAAACTGGTGTCATGAAATGATCCGGTCTCAGGTGAAGACCGGCGGTGTTTACGTCGATGCGACGATGGGAAACGGGCACGATACATTGTTCTTATGTGAAATGGCAGGCGAATGCGGGAAAGTATTCGCCTTTGATATTCAGAAAATCGCGCTCGAGTCAACGAGAAAAAGGCTCGGGGAGCGTGGATTCACAGAGGATATTTCGGTTGTCACAGACGGGAGTGAATGCCGGGGCAGGATCGCACTCATACTGGATGGGCATGAGCATATGGACCGGTATGTCGAAACTGGAAGCGTGGATGTCGTCTGCTTTAATTTCGGATATCTTCCGGGAGGAGACCATGCAGTCTGCACAAAGAAAGAGACAGATTTAAAGGCGATCCGGACGGCGCTTCATCTGCTGAAAAAGGGCGGAATGCTGAGCCTTTGCATCTATTCAGGAAAGGACACAGGCTTTGAGGAGAAAGAAGCGATTCTGGATTTTCTGAAAGGTCTGCCTTCTAGAGAGTACACGGTCATCGTAAACAGCTATCATAACAGAGAGAACAATCCTCCGATCCCGGTGTTCGTGTGGAAAGAGGAGTAGTGGAAGGTGAGAATATGAAATTAACGGTTTTTGGAACGGGCAATGCATCTGTAACAGAATGTTACAATACGTGCTTTATGCTTACAGAAGAAAAAAATGACTGCCCAGACAGACATTTTATGGTAGATGCCGGAGGCGGCAACCGCATTCTGAAGATTCTGAAGGATGCGAAGATACGTCTGGAAGACATCCATGATCTGTTCGTGACACATGAGCATGTCGATCATGTTCTGGGAGTGATCTGGCTCATCCGGGTGATCGGAGAGAGAATCAATAAAGGATCATATGAAGGAGACTTTCATATCTATTGTCATGCACAGCTGGCGGAGAAGATTCAGGCGATCGCCAATATGACGGTTCAGCAGAAGGTGTGCAGACATTTTGGCGGAAGGATCATTTTTGATGTTGTAGAAGATGGGGATACAAGATGTATCATCGGAAATGAAGTAACATTTTTTGATATTGCTTCGACGAAGGCAAAACAGTTTGGATTTACGATGAGACTGCAGGATGGACGGAAATTCACCTGTGTCGGGGATGAGCCGTACAATGAGGTGAATTATGAATATGTGAAGGGAAGCAGCTGGCTTTTGCACGAGGCATTTTGTCTGTATGATGAGGCAGATATTTTCAAACCGTATGAGAAACACCACAGCACGGTAAGAGAAGCCTGCCAGCTTGCAGAGAAGATGGGAATCGATACACTGCTTTTGTATCATACCGAAGAGACACACCTGAAAGAGAGGAAACGTCTCTATACGGAGGAAGGAAAACAGTATTATTCCGGACAGCTTCTCGTCCCGGATGATATGGAGTCCTTTGAAGTATGACAGAAAAAAAGACCAGAACATATATTGCGATCGACCTCAAATCATTCTACGCATCTGTGGAAGCGGTAGAGCGAGGTCTGGATGCGATGACGACAAATCTCGTCGTGGCAGACAAGAGCAGAACAGAGAAAACGATCTGTCTCGCAGTTTCCCCTTCTCTGAAAGCATACGGGATTCCGGGAAGACCAAGACTCTTTGAAGTGATCCAGAAGGTAGGGGTGATCAATGAGGAGAGACGGAGAAAATCGCCGGATCACAGGCTGCACGGGATATCGTTTGATGCGGTAGAACTGGAGCTGATCCCGGAGCGGGAGGTGTCGTATCTCGTTGCACCTCCGAGGATGGCGCTTTACATCGAATACAGTACGAGGATCTATCAGATCTACCTGAAATATATTTCACCGGAAGATATCCATGTCTATTCAATCGACGAAGTATTTATGGATGTCACGGACTATCTGCACACATATCAGATGACAGCGAAAGAACTGGCGAAGAAGATCATGACAGATGTTCTGCAGGAAGTCGGTATTACAGCGACTGCCGGAATTGGACCAAATCTCTATCTCTGCAAGGTCGCCATGGATATTATGGCGAAGCATGTGGAGGCGGACTGGGATGGTGTGAGGATTGCTGAACTGGATGAGATGAAGTACCGGGAAATGTTCTGGGATCACCGTCCGATCACGGATTTCTGGAGAGTCGGGCACGGGATTGCCCGCAAGTTAGAACAGTATCATATCTATACGATGGGAGATATTGCCCGGTGTTCCATTGGTAAGGAAGACGATTTTTATAACGAAGACCTGTTATATAAGCTGTTCGGTATCAACGCAGAGCTCCTGATCGATCACGCATGGGGATGGGAACCGTGTACGATCGCAGATATCAAAGCGTACAGACCGGAAAATAACAGTGTGGGTTCCGGTCAGGTGCTCCACTGCCCATATCCATTTAAGAAGGCAAAGCTGATCGCGAAGGAAATGGCGGATATGCTGGCATTTGATCTGCTTTCAAAAAAACTCGTGACAGATCAGATGGTGATCACGGTTGGGTATGACAGAGAGAATCTGGAGGATCTGGTGATCCGCAGAAAATATAAAGGCGAGGTCAAAGTCGACCATTATGGAAGGCGCGTTCCAAAGCATGCACATGGCACGATCAATCTTAAGCACTATACCTCTTCGGCAAAAATGATCACAGAAGCAGTCATGGAGCTGTTTGACCGGGTCGTAAATCCGGATCTTCTCGTGAGAAGGGTGAATGTTACAGCAAATCATGTGATCAATGAGAATGATGTAAAGAAAGAAGTGTGTTATGAGCAGATGGATCTGTTCACGGATTATTCTGCGATCAGGCGGGAGTGCGAAAAAGAACAGGAAGAACTGGAACGGGAACGAAAGAGGATGGAGGCTGTGCTGGAGCTTCGGAAACGCTATGGAAAGAATATCATTTTAAAGGGAATGAATTATGAAGAAGGTGCGACAGCCAAAGACAGAAATAATCAGATCGGCGGGCACAAAGCTTAGGAAGGCATCCGGATATGGAGCATAAGAGAGGAAATTCATGAAGAAAACAGACAAATACGATGATATCATCCATCTGCCGCATCATGTATCGAAGAAGCATACGCAGATGAAGATCGCAGACCGGGCGGCACAGTTCTCTGCATTTGCGGCACTGACCGGTTATGATACTGCGGTGAAAACGACAGAAAAAGAGGTAGAAGAAAATATGCAGGAAGAGTGGGTGAAGTATCCAGATTCAGATATTTAGAGTAAATACGCGATAAAATCGGATACAATAACAGGTACAAAACAGCATCCTGGTTGCTGTTTTTTCAAAATTGTGCTCAAAACCCAAAAAATCAAAAATACTGTGTTTCAGAAACAATTGCTTTCAGTAAATGTGTGTGCTATGCTTTCTAAGGCTTGGAAATGACAAGATTTTGACAAAAAATCAAGTTGAATAGCAATGACATGAAAGTTAAGAAATGAGAGGTTATTATGTTTAAGAATCAGTCAGTGTTTGGCGCGTTTTGTGGCTTGATGACAGGAATCTGCTGGGGTGTGTCCGGGGTGTTCGGTCAGTTCCTGTTTGAGACAAGAGGAATCGAGACGACCTGGCTCGTACCGATCCGGTTAACGACAGCGGGTATTTTAATGTTAGTCTATCTTTTTGCGACAAAGCGGGAAGAAACGATCGCGCTTATGAAAAATAAAAGGGACTTTCTCCAGACGATCCTTGCAGGTGTATTTGGAACGATGATGTTCCAGTTTACATTCTTCGGAACAGTTCAGCGCTCGAATGCAGGAACGGCAACGGTATTACAGTATCTTGCTCCGGTTATGATCATGATCTACGTCTGTGTGCGCAAGAAGAAAATCCCGAAGAAGCTGGAAGCGCTGTCCATTTTCCTTGCGCTTGCCGGAATATTCCTGATTTCTACACATGGAAATGTGAACGAACTCGTTATGACACCGGAGGCACTTCTGTGGGGAATCGGCTGTGCATTCTTCATGTTTCTGAACACGGTACTCCCGGAATCACTTTATACAAGACATGCTTCCACAGTTGTTGTAGGCTGGGCGCTGCTTTTCGGTGGAATCGTACTTTCCCTGATCTTCAAACCGTGGAAATATGACATACATATTGATCCGGCAGTGATCATTTCGCTGTTCTTCATCATCATCGGAGGATCGGTAGCTGCGTATCTGTTCTATGCAAATTCTGTAAAACGGATCGGACCGACAAAGGCGAGCCTGTTCTCGTGTATTGAGCCTGTGACAGCGACGATCCTGTCAGCACTATGGCTGAAGACGAACTTCATGTGGATCGATCTGATCGGATTCGCACTGATCCTTTCTACGATCTTCATCCTCAGCAAAACAGGTGAATAGAATAATGAAATATATGAAATCCGCAGGCGGAAATGGAATACCATTTCTGTTTGTGGATTTTTTGTTATATCGCAATCAATTGAATTTACAGTAGCGTTGCGGTATAATGAAAAGCAATAAGAAAGGAAGTAACTATGAAGAAAGATTGGGAAAGATTAGGCGAGGAAATCTGCAGATCCGTGCAGAGTGCGATTGATGCGCAGGATTTCAGCCAGCTGAATCAAACGGTCTCGGATACGATCAATATGACGAGAGATCAGATCGAAGAGGCGATCCGCAATGTGACCAGTTTTGTGAATCAGGCAGCCTATACAAAATCATCAAAGACATCAAAAGAATCAAAGACTTCGAAACCTGTGACTGCTCCGAAAAATACCGCTTATCCGGTATTGTATCGCAAGACGGCGGGAACGAAAGTGGGAGCGATCGTTGCGACTTCGCTGGGAAGTGTGCTCGGAGGTTCTATGTCGATCGGGCTGATCATTTCACTCATTTTTATTCTTGTTGCCGGAGCGACCTTGCAGAAAGCACTTCTGATGACGATTCCGTTTGGTGTATTTGCTGTGATTGGCGGATGTATGACAGGAATCGGAGCAAAGATGCTGGGACGGCTGAAACGATTTCAGATATATAAGGCGAAGCTTGGCGAACGGGAATACTGTGATGTATGCGACCTTACCGTGCCGGTGAAGAAGTCGCAGAAATATGTAGTGAAAGATCTGAAAAGGATGATCAAAGCCGGGTGGTTTAAGCAGGGACATCTCGACAGTGACGGGAAATGCCTGATGGTGAGCGATGCTGCATTTGATCAGTATAATCAGTTGAAGCAGCACATGGAAGAGCAGAAAAGGGAAGAAGAGAGACGAAGGCTTGAGCATGAGAAGTACAGCCCGCAGATACAGGAAATTCTGAAGTCAGGGGAGATGTATCTGAAGCAGATCCGTGACTGTAATGATGCGATTCCGGGAGAAGAGATATCAGCGAAGATTTCAAGAATCGAAATGCTGGTAGACCGGATCTTCGCACGTGTCAAAGCTGATCCTGACAGCGCTCCGGATATTCGGAGAATGATGGAGTATTATCTTCCTACTACAGTGAAGCTTCTTCGTGCTTATGAAGAGATGGACAGACAGCCGGTGCAGGGTGAAAATATCATTTCTTCCAAAAGAGAGATCGAGTCTACGCTGGATACACTGAATGTCGCATTTGAGAATCTATTGGACAGTCTGTTTGAGGAGACTGCATGGGATGTCTCATCAGATATTTCCGTGTTGAATACAATGCTCGCACAGGAAGGGCTGATGGAGAAAGATTTTAAATAACAGAGAGGAGCGGAAATGGATACACAATTTAAGGATTTTACGACGACACCTACGCTTACACTGGATCCGTTTGCAGAGATGGAGAAGGCGGAGCTTGTGGTGGAGCAGGAAGAGACGATTCTCCCGGAGGAGAGCGTGCTTTCAGAAGAAGAAAAACAGGCAGTGGAAGAGTTTGCAAAGCAGATCGACCTTACCAATTCTTCCATGATCCTGCAGTATGGTGCGGGAACGCAGAAGAAAATGGCTGATTTTTCAGGAGCTGCACTTGACAATGTGAAGGCAAAAGATCTTGGCGAGGTAGGAGAGCTTCTGACGGATGTCGTGCGTGAGCTGAAAGACTTTGATGAGGAAGAGAAGGGATTTCTTGGAATCTTTAAGAAGACATCCGGAAGGATCGCTTCGATGAAAGTGAAATATTCGAAAGCTGAGACGACAGTGAATAAGATCTGCGAAGCACTCGAGGGACATCAGGTTGTGCTGATGAAAGACATTGCAGTGCTCGATAAAATGTACGAGATCAATCTTTCTTATTTCAAAGAACTGTCGATGTACATTCTTGCCGGTAAGAAGAAACTTGCACAAGTCCGTGCGACGAAGCTTCCGGAGCTTCTCGCGAAGGCGGAGCAGAGTGGACTGCCGGAGGATGCACAGGCGGCGAGAGATCTGGATGCGATGTGTATGAGATTTGAGAAGAAGATTCACGATCTCGAACTGACAAGAACGATCGCGATGCAGACAGCACCGCAGATCCGACTTGTGCAGAACAATGACACGCAGATGGTTGAGAAGATCCAGTCGACGATGGTGAATACGATTCCACTCTGGAAGAGTCAGATGGTGCTTGCACTCGGCATACAGCATTCGAGCCAGGCGGCTGAGGCACAGAGGGAAGTGACGGACATGACAAATGAACTTCTCCGTAAGAATGCAGAGAAGCTGAAAATGGCAACCATCGAGACCGCAAAGGAAGCAGAACGCGGCATTGTAGACATTGAGACGCTGGAAGCAACGAATGCATCGCTGATCGAAACATTTGATGAGGTGCTTCGCATTCAGACGGAAGGCCGTGAAAAGAGAAAAGAAGCAGAACAGAGGATGCAGATCATAGAGGCGGAACTGAAGCAGAAGCTTTTACAGATCCAAAATTAAAAAGTAAAAACATAAGAGGAATGAGAGGTATTTATTGTGAAAAAAGGTAATCCAATAGCGCTTTTGCCAATCGGTGTATTTTTAGTACTTTATTTAGGACTCGGTATTGTATATGAGTATGTGATGAAGATTCCGATGGGATTTTATAATATTCCGATCGTAATCGCTTTCCTGGCAGCTATTCTTGTGGCATGTCTTCAGAACAGAAAAGTGAAATTCGATGACAAGCTTGCGATCATGGCGCAGGGACTTGCGGATAAGAATATCATCACAATGCTTTTGATCTTTATGGTAGCAGGTTCATTTGTAGGAGTAGTCGGACGAAGCAGTGCGGAGAGCGTGGCATATTTCATGCTTTCTCTGATCCCTGCGAAGTTTGCAGTAGCGGTTCTTTTTGTCGTGGCATGTTTCGTGTCAACAGCGATGGGAACTTCTGTTGGAACGATCACATTGATCGTACCGATTTCTGTAGCGGTATCCGCTGCTTCCGGATTCAGTCTTCCACTTTGTGTTGGATCTGTTATGGGAGGTGCGATGTTCGGGGATAACCTGTCATTTATTTCTGATACAACGATCGCAGCATGTAATGGACAGGGATGTGCGATGAAAGATAAATTCCGCGAGAACTTTAAGATTGCGCTTCCACCGGCACTGGTAACATTGGTCTTGATCCTGGTTCTTTCTTTCCGCACAGAGTTAAATGGTACAGTAAGCCAGGATTATAACCTGATCCAGATTATTCCATACGTGCTCGTACTGATCGGCGGAATTATTGGAATCAATGTATTTGTTGTGCTTCTTGCAGGTATCGCATCAGGTGCGGTCATCATGATCGCAACAGGACAGATGGCAGCAGTAGACCTCCTTTCGAGCATGGGAGCAGGTGCAGCAGGAATGTTTGAGACAAGCATGGTAGCGATCCTTGTATCTGCAATGTGTGCACTGATCCGTGAGTATGGCGGTTTTGATGCAATGCTTTCCTTTATTCATAAAATCTTCAAAGGCAAAAAGGGCGGACAGCTTGGTATGGGACTTCTTGTAGGTGCAATGGACGTTGCAACCGCAAATAATACAGTTGCGATCGTTATGGCAAACCCGATCGCATACGAGATGGCAGAAGAGTATGACATCACACCGAGAAAGGCGGCTTCGATCCTTGATACATTTTCCTGTGTCTTCCAGGGTGTGATCCCATACGGTGCTCAGATGCTTGTGGCGCTTTCCGCAGCACAGGAGCTTGGCTATGAACTTTCGGCATTCCAGGTGATCCCGAATCTGTTCTACCCGGGATTTCTGCTTATCAGCTCATTGATCTTTATCTATTTCGTCCCTTCAAAAAGCCGTAAGGAAATGATGGGAAAATAGAAATGAATACGAAAGATCTGGAATATTTTAAGGAAATTGCAGAGACGAAAAGCATATCCCGCGCATCGAGATCCTTATATATCAGTCCACAGGGACTCAGCAAATCTCTGAAACGACTGGAAGAGGAATTTCAGACGACGCTGCTTGACAGAGACAAGTCGTCTCAGGAACTGGTGCTCACGGAAACAGGGAAAGCAGTTCTTGCGTTTGCCGAGAAGATTGGAAATATGGAGGCAGGTCTCAGAGAGCAGATAGCGGAGATTGAAGAAAAGAACAATAAAGTGGTAGACATTTTGTCAGCGTATGGAATTATCCGTTTTCTTTCCCCGGAACGTATTCTGGAATTTCAGAAACGATATCCGGATATTGAGTTTCATTATCATGAGCATCCGGACCGGAAAGTGGAGGAATATTTTCTGAAAGGTTATGGAAATATTGCGCTTTCGATCGGTGGTTTTGAAAAAGAAGACTATGAACGCTATGATATCATTGAACTCGGAGAACTTCCGGTGAAGCTTCTTGTGTATGAAGGGCATCCGCTTGCGAAGAAATCATTTGTGACGATTGAAGATATCAGGGACGAGCCGATGTATATGGAAAGTGGTGCGTTTAAGATCAATCATCTTGTAAGAAGCAAATGCAGAGAAGCCGGATTTGAACCGAATATTTTATTTGAAACGTCCGGATTCAGTCTGTGCCACAAAATGGTGAACCAGAAAAAATGTATTTCCGTGACGATGGATTTTGTGTTCTCCGACATGAAGGAGCCGAACCTGGTGAAGATCCCGTTCTGGGAAGATGACATGCAGTGGAAGATTTGCCTTTTGAAAAGAAAGGGTGACAAGGTCGGAGCGGGAGTCTGTACGTTTATTGATTACATAAAGAAAGAAATCAGGAGCAGGATTAAGCCGTTATCGGATGGGAAGACAGACCGGAAAGAGCTATCACCAATTAGTTGAAGAAATCCCAACATTTGGTTGAAGAATTGAAAAATCATATGAGATGTACACAAAAATCAGATAGTTGTTATGTCTGATTTTTGTGTACTTTTTTAATTATAGAAAACGCCTATATATTAATTGATATTATCGATTATCATTTTGTGGAAATGCAAGATATAGTATGGATATCGAAGTTATTTCTAAGGAGGAAAAAATAAATGAAACAGGAAGTTAGTTTAAGAGCAATACAGAAATCAGCAGAGGATAATTTCAGAAATGGCTTCTATTGCTGTGAAGCGCTCATGAAAACAATCATTGATGAATTTGAACTTGATGTTCCAAAGGAAGTCATTGCAATGTCATCAGGAATGGCTGTTGGTGTCGGTAAAGTCGGATGTCTCTGCGGAGCATTGAATGGTGGTGTTATGGCACTTGGTATGATCTTCGGACGTACAGAGCAGGACGGACCACAGAATCCAAAGAGTGTGAAATGCTTACAGCTCACAAGTGAGCTTCATAAGTGGTTCCAGGAAAATAACGGTAAACATGCAGTCTGCTGCCGTATCCTTACAAAAGAGTATGACAAAGGAAAAGGCGAGCACAAACAGCAGTGTATCTACTTTACAGGCCTCTGTGCATGGAAAGTTGCAGAGATCATGGTTCGCGAACTGGGTCTTACTAATACAGACGAAGAGACAGAGCCTGTATATAAGACAGCGCCTGATTACGCGTAAAATACATTGGAAAAGAGGAAATGAGAGATGAACATGATTAAAAAAGTTCCGTTGCCGATCTGTGGTGTGGCACTGGGATGTGCTGCACTAGGAAATCTTCTGCAGAGTTATTCGGAAGGGATCCGCTATTTCTGCGGAGTGTTATCTGCGTTCTTTATCCTTCTGTTCATGGTGAAAGTGATCTGCTGTCCGGCAATGTTCAAAGAGGATATGAATAATCCGATCATGGCAAGTGTGTCTGGAACATTCTCCATGACATGGATGCTTTTAAGCACATATCTGAAACCATTTATCGGACCGGCAGCCTATTATATCTGGATGCTTGCGATTGCCCTTCATGCTGTACTGATCGTGTACTTCACGGTGAAGTTTATTGCGAAGCTTCAGCTGCCGAAAGTATTTGCAAGTTATTATATCGTATATGTAGGAATCGTTGTCGCTTCCGTAACAGCTCCTGCCTATGAGAAGACAGGGCTTGGAAGTATCCTTTTCTGGTTTGGATTTGTGACACTTCTGTTGCTGTTCGTTCTCGTGACAGCACGATATGTAAAATGCAAAGAGATCCCGAATCCGGCGAAACCGCTGATCTGTATTTATGCAGCGCCGACAAGCCTCTGTATCGCGGGTTATGTGCAGTCTGTCATGCCGAAATCAAAGACATTCCTGCTTGCGATGCTCGCTGCGGCAACTGTGATCTATATTTTTGCGCTTGTGAAAGCAATTGGATATTTGAAGCTTCCATTCTTCCCGAGCTATGCATCATTCACATTCCCGTTTGTGATCAGTGCCATCGCAACAAAGCAGACAATGGCATGTATGATGAACATGGGATCACCGATGCCGATACTTTCGAAGCTTGTTCTGATCGAAACGATCATTGCAGTAGTATTTGTAGGATATGTGTATATCCGATTCTTAATGTTTTTGTTTGCTGCTCCTCAGGCAAAATAAACAAATAATCCGAAGAGCTCTCTGAGACCGCACTCAGAGGGCTCTTTGTCATAAAAAAGATTTGTCATAAAATGGGAAAAAGTCTATAATGAAGAAGATAATCTGGAAAAGATGGGAGAGAAAAGAAAATGATAGGTACGATCGTAAATACATGCACCATCGCGACAGGGGCTGTTGTGGGGAGCATTTTGAAAAAAGGAATCAAGCCGCAGTATCAGGATTCCCTGTTCAATGCGATGGGATTTGCAGCGACTGCGCTTGGAATCAATGCGGTGGTGAGCCATATGCCGGACAGCCAGTATCCGGTTCTTTTTATCGTGAGTCTGGCAATCGGAAGCCTTCTGGGTTCGGTGATCGATCTGGACGCAAAATTCCAGAAGCTTGTATCGAAATATGCATCGGCCGGACTTGGACAGGGACTTTCAAGTGCATGTCTTCTATATTGTATCGGTACGCTGTCGATCCTTGGACCGGTGATGAGCGCATTATATGGAGATCATACGTATCTGTTTACCAATGCGACACTTGACCTCGTAACGTCCACGGTGTTCGCGTCTACATATGGAATCGGCATGATCCTGGCAGCACCGATCTTATTTGCATGGCAGGGAAGTATTTATCTGCTTGCATATTACGGTGCGGGCTCGTTCTTCTCCGACAGCCTGATGTGTGAGCTGTCGATCGTCGGGGGAATCCTGATCGCAAGCTCCGGACTGAGTATTCTGAAGATCAAGGACTGTAAGACTTTGAATATGCTTCCGGCACTTCTTGTTCCGATTTTGTTTTTTGTCGTAAAAGGAATTGTGGGATTTTAACATTGTCAGAAAATAAATCCTTTACTTTAGTATGCTACCATGGTAGAATGCTACTAGATTACAAAAACAATCGGAGGAAAAGATTATGAAAAAGAGATTATTAGCGTTGGTATTGTGTCTGGCTATGATGTTCAGTTTGGCAGCATGCGGATCAAAAGAGGAAAGCACAGATGCTTCTTCAGAAGAGACCGCTGCAGAGGAAACTACTACGGATCAGTCAGATTTGGACTATGTAACTGAGAAAGGTACACTTGTTGTTGGTATTACAGATTTTGAGCCAATGGACTACAAAGATGAGAGCGGCGAATGGATCGGATTTGATGCTGATCTTGCAAAGGCTTTTGCAGAAGACCTCGGTGTTGAAGTTGAGTTCGTTGAGATCAACTGGGATAACAAAGTTCTCGAGCTTGATGGTAAGACAATCGACTGTGTATGGAATGGTATGACACTTACAGATGAAGTTACAAGCGCAATGGAATGCTCAAACGCATACTGCAACAACATGCAGGTAGCAGTTGTAAAGGCAGCAGATGCTGACAAGTATCAGACAATTGAGAGTCTTGCAGATCTCAGCTTTGCAGTTGAGTCTGGTTCAGCAGGTATGGCAGCAGTAGAGGGACTCGGATATGCATTTACAGAAGTGACAGCTCAGGCAGATGCTCTTATGGAAGTATCAGCAGGAACATCTGACGCAGCAGTGATCGACTCACTCATGGCAGGAGCTATGGTTGGAGAAGGAACAAGCTACGAAGACCTTACATATACGGTTGCACTGAACGAAGAAGAAGGCGAAGAGTACGGAGTAGGCTTCCGCAAAGGATCTGAACTTGCACAGAAATTAAATGATTTCCTTGCAGCAAACAACGATCTGATTAAAGATCTTGCAGAGAAATACGGAATTCAGGCAGCTGTTATCGAACAGTAATATCAAATAGTAATCGGAGGAATATTCCATGATCATGGAACAAATGCCGATTGTCATTCACTCGTTGAATGTCGGCTTTATACAGACATTAAAATTATTTTTTGTAACATTGATCGGGGCATTGCCGCTCGGACTGATCATTTCGTTCGGATCAATGTCAAAATTCCGGCCATTAAAATATTTGACAAAGACTTTTGTATGGATCATCAGGGGCACGCCTCTGATGATTCAGTTGTTAATCATTTATTATTTTCCGGGGCTTGTGTTACATAACCCGATCTGGGGCGGAGGCGAAAGCGGAAGATTTCTAGCCTCTTCTGTATCTTTTGTGATCAATTATGCCTGCTATTTTTCGGAAATCTATCGCGGCGGAATCGAGGGCGTGCCTCGCGGACAGCAGGAGGCAGGTCTTGTTCTTGGTATGACAAGGAGTCAGATCTTTTTCAAGATTACACTGCTTCAGATGATCAAGCGTATCGTGCCGCCGATTTCGAACGAGATCATTACACTTGTCAAGGATACTTCTCTGGCGAGAATCATTGCACTTCAGGAAGTTATCTGGGCAGGACAGGCATTCCTGAAGGGATCACAGGGAATCTCAGGAGCAGTGTGGCCATTGTTCTTTACAGCAGTCTACTATTTGATCTTCAGCGGTATTCTGACAGTCTTCCTTGGATATGTCGAGCGGAAACTGGATTATTTTAAGTAGGAGGTGCTTTGCAAATGGCGATTTTGGAAGTAAAAAATATTGAGAAAAGTTTTGGAAGCACGAAAGTTCTGAAAGATGTAAGTTTTTCGCTGGAAGAGGGAAATGCCCTTGCGATTATCGGTTCATCCGGCTCGGGAAAGACAACGCTTCTTCGATGCCTGAATTTTCTTGAGACACCGGATCACGGATGTATCACAGTAAAAGATGACGTCGTTTTTGACGCACAGAAACCGGAGTCGATGAGTGAGAAGGAGCTTCGCAGTAAGCGACTTCATTTTGGAATGGTTTTCCAGGCATTTCATCTGTTCCCACAGTATACGGCACTTGAAAATGTGACACTGGCAGAGAAACTTCTCGCACAGGAGAGACCGGACTACAAGCAGAACAAGAAGCAGATTCTCGAGGAGATCGAGGCGCACGGAAAAGAGCTGCTGGCACAGATGGGACTTTCGGAACGAATCGGTCACTATCCGCATCAGCTGTCCGGAGGGCAGCAGCAGCGAGTTGCGATTGCGAGAGCGCTCGCATTGAAACCGGATATTCTGTGCTTCGATGAGCCTACATCGGCACTTGACCCGGAGCTTACCGGAGAAGTGCTGAAAGTGATCCGCGGACTTGCAGACCAGAAGACGACGATGATCATTGTGACACATGAGATGGCATTTGCAAGAGATGTCGCAGATCAGGTGATCTTCATGGATGACGGATATATTGTTGAGCAGGGAGACGCGAAACAGGTGATCGATCATCCGCAGGAAGAGAGAACAAAACAGTTTTTATCAAGATATGCACAGGGATAATGAAAATGGTCAGGTATGATTGGTTCATCATACCTGGCCATTTTTGATGGGAACGAAAGGAATCTTTTGTTGCAGGAAGAAATTTACTGGGATATAATAAGGGCGAAAATATGGGACGGTCATGAGAGGGTAACCAATGAAAAAGATAAATAAGTACCTGATATGGATCATTGCAGGGATGTGGATTCTGTTTTTTTTGCTTTTTGCTTTTTTTATTTTGAACAGGAATGATCTTTCAGCGAGGCAAAAAGAGCATGCCCGTTTGATAGGAGCAAGTTATATGACGATGAACAATGAGTTCTATGAGATCATCAATGAGCAGATCAGTGAACGGGTTGAGGCAGAAGGAGATCAGCTCATTCTTCGCGATCCGGCATTAAACAGCGAGAGACAGATTGAACAGATCGAAGGTATGCTGGACATGGGAATTGATGTACTTTTGCTCACTCCTGTTGACTGGGACACACTGACACCTGTTCTTAAGAAAGCGAAGGAGCAGGGAGTCTATATCGTTGTTGTGGATTCGAATGTGAAAGATGAAAGTCTGGTGGACTGTACGATCACATCCGACAATTATACGGCAGGTCACATTGTCGGAGAATATTTTCTGACACAATGTGAGGAGGCAAAGCTGATCGTGATGCGTCACGACGGTGCGAAATCAGGCCAGGATCGTGTACAGGGATTTCTGGATGCTGTTTCAAAAAATGAAAAAATCAGGGTCGTGAAAGAGATCGAGTGTGAGGGACAGCTCGAGATTGCGATGCCGAGATTAAAAAACGCGATAGAGAGAGGAGTTGCCTTTGACAACGTATTCTGTCTGAATGACCTTGCCGCAGTAGGCGTTGTTGCGGCATTGGATGAGTATGATATGATTGATGACGTTGATGTATACGGAGTGGATGCATCGCCGGATTCGAAGGCTTTGATCAACGAAGGAATGATGAAAGCGACAGCGGCTCAGTTCCCTTCGCAGATCGGACGAACTGCATCGGATGAAATATACCGGCTGCTTGAGGGAAAAGAAAACACGAAAAAGATCCTGACGCCTGTTGAGCTGGTAATCAAAGAAAATGTCGAGAAATACGGCGTGGATCGCTGGCAGTAATGGGGAATCACATATGAGAAAGAAAAGATTACCGGATGTAGTGCTGTACATCATGAAACATTTGAATCTGATGATTCTATTATATATCAGTACATTGCTTGTATATTGTCTGAATGGATACATACATGAAAAAAGTGCACAGCAGTTTTTGAACACTGCCAAAATCATTCCTCTCGAGCCATGGAAGGCCATCATAGTGCCGGTAGGATTGTATGTCTGCCTGTTGTTGCTTATGTCGATTCGGGCAGAGAGGAATGTGGAATTGTATTTGAAAACGATCGTTGAGGTTGTGATCTGCGGTTTTCTGTTCACGAGTCTGAACTATAGTTATTCGGGATTTGTGCTGCTTGTCCTTGCAAATGCCATCAGGCGTGTATCGGATTCAAAGTCAAGGATCGTTGTGATCACTGTTACGTTTTTGTCGTATATTTTATTTGATTACAACGTTCTGTCCATACTGAATATCAGGATCATGCCGGCTGAAACAGTGCTCGCCTATTATCAGGGCACGGCGATGTCCCTGATTCTGGCTATTCTTGACATGCTGAAAATAGCGAATATCTTTCTCTTTATCGGCTATATGTTTGTCCTTATCATGGATCAGATCAGCCAGACAAGGCTTGTGCTTGAATTAAATGATGAACTGGCAGAAAAGAATACACAGCTGATCGATATGAATGCAGAGCTTGAGGAAGCGACAAAAACAAAAGAAAGAAACCGCCTTGCAAGGGAGATTCATGATACACTGGGACATACGCTGACAGGGATCATCACCGGTGTAGATGCCTGTGCAATGATCATTGATATTGCTCCGGATGTGGCAAAACAGCAGTTAAACGCAATTGCTGATATTGCGCGGGGAGGCATTAAAGATGTGAGGCGCTCTGTTAATGCGCTTCGTCCGGATGTGCTGGAGAAGAAGGATCTGTTTGAAGCACTCCAGGAAATGGTGGAAAGTACGAGAAAGTCGACTGGCGTGGAGATGAACTTCGCCTGCTGTGCTGCTCTGGATTGTTTCAATCAGGACGAAGAAGATGTCATATACCGGATCGTTCAGGAGGGTACGACCAATGCGATCCGTCACGGAAAGGCAACAAGGGTAGATATCAAGATAGAAAGAAATTTTGATACACTCTGGATTGAGATCAGAGATAATGGAATTGGCTGCACGGATGTGAAAAAAGGATTTGGCATTCATCATATGGAAGAAAGACTGAAGATGCTGAATGGAGCTCTGGAATATGACGGAAGTAACGGGTTCTGGATAAAGGCAGAACTACCGATCCGGTGGGGAGAATAAAGGTGCTTCACAAGGAGGATGAAATGATAAAGATTATGATTGCGGATGATCAGGAGCTGATCAGACAAAGCTTACATATTATTCTGAATAATGAACACGATCTGGAGGTTATTGATCTTGTTGGAAACGGAAAGGAGGTCCTTCGATCTGTTCGAAAGGAAAAACCGGATGTGATCCTGATGGATATTCGTATGCCGGAAATGGACGGTATGGTCTGTACGCAGATCATCAAAGAATATTATCCGGAAATAAAAATCATTATCCTTACGACATTTGACGACGATGAGTATGTATTTAATGCATTGAAACACGGGGCAAGCGGTTATCTGTTAAAAGGATGTTCTGTAAAGGAACTTGTAGACGCCATTCATAAAGTATATAACGGAACGGCAATGATCAATGAAAATATTGCATCAAAAGTAGTAAAACTGTTCTCGAGAATGGCACAGTCCAATATGGTGCTGAAAGTGGATGAAAAGAATTCACAGAGCCTGAAAAAGACAGAATGGCAGATCATTGTTCAGGTGGGAAGCGGACTGTCAAACAAGGAGATTGCAGCAAAGCTGAATCTTTCCGAAGGGACGGTTCGGAACAGTTTGAGTACCATACTGAGCAAGCTGGAGCTTCGTGACAGGACACAGCTTGCGATCTGGGCAGTACAGACCGGTGTAATATATCGTGATTTTGAGGAATAAGACAAATGTTGAATGTATCGAAGAGCACAAAAATAAAATGGACTGTTTTCGGTATTATCATGATACTTGTGGCGCTGATCGGAAGTGGAAAGATGCAGCAGATGATAAGGAAACAGGAGAAGGTTATTACGATCGGAGTGTTTTCCGACAGCTACTGGAATGTTCAGAATGGATACTCGTATAAGATTGTGGATGATGCGATCGAGGTGTTTGAGAAAGATCACCCGGATTACAGAGTAGAGTATGTCAGCGGTATCATGAAAGAGGATTATGGAGAGTGGCTGGCAGAGGGGCTGATGCAGGGAACGGAACCGGATCTCTTCTTTATCCTTGGGGATGAATTCAATCATCTGTCGCAGATGAATGCGCTGAAGGATCTGTCCTCACTGATCGACAGGGATGACTCCTTTGATTCTTCAAAGTTCTATCAGTCAGCATATGAGTATGGAGAAAATCAGGGGGTACAGTATGCACTTCCGTTTGAATGCGCGCCGAAGCTGATGCTTGTGAATGAAAGTATTCTGAAAGCGGAGGGCGTGGAACTTCCGGAAGAAGAATGGACATGGAAGGATTTTCTGGAGATATGTCAGAAGGTCACAAAGGATCTGGATGGAAATGGAATACCGGATCAGTTTGGAGTTGTCGGCTACTCCTGGGAGGATGCATTTTATACAAATGGAATTCAAATCTTTGATGAGGACGGCGCAAAATGTAATCTGCAGGGAAGTGAAGTGCTGGAATCGTTGAGTTATCTGGAAGAGCTCAATGCGCTGAATGAAAAACAGACTGTGACGGAAAGAGATTTTAACCTGGGTAGAGTGGTATTTATGCCAATGCTTTTCTCAGAATACCGGGCTTACAAATCGTATCCGCTTTCCGTGAAGAAGTATTCCGGATTCGAGTGGGGATGCACAACGATGCCGGCAGGAGAGTCGGGGCAGAATCTGTCTGTGCTGGATACGCTGATGATAGGAATGAGCAGTCGAACAGCCCATGAGAAAGAGGCATGGGATTTGATGAAAATACTGACGACAGATCAGAACATCCAGTCTGAAATATTTGTCTACTCGGAAGGAATTTCTGCACAAAAGGATGTGACAGAATCGGATAAGGCAGATCGTTATCTTAGAAAAAACGGAAATGAAACTGCGCCTATGAACAAGGATGTTCTCAGCAAAGTTATGGAAGAGGCAATCGTAATTCCGCGATTTGATGATTATGACGAAGCCGTCAGGAAAGTGAGTGATGCTGTCGATACAATATTGAACGGTGACAGTAATATCGAGATGGAAATGATCATTCAAAATAGAAATATCAACCGTTATCTGCAGGAGAAATAGAAGAAGTGACAAATGTCATATAAGTAATGACAAAAATCAGGGGAAAAAGGTGACACATGCGAGATGAACATGTGTCACCTTTTTTGTATAGTTACATCAAGCATTTAGGAAGAGCAAATAAATACAACATAACAAAGGAGGTGTAGCTATGAAGTATATGTTATTAGTGAGTCACGGTAAGTTTGCTCCGGGACTTCACGATGCACTGGGAATGCTGCTTGGCGGAGGAAGAGAGGATATTCTCTCAACCAGTCTGGAAAACGGAATGGGTGCCGATGAGTTCGCAGAGAAAGTAAGAGAGATCGTATCTGTTGTAAAAGAAGGCGATGAGATTCTTCTGTTTGCCGATCTGATCGGTGGATCTCCGCTTACAACAGCTGCAAATGTCATTGCAGAAGAAGGTCTTGCAGGACAGACGACAATGATCGGAGGAATGAATCTTCCTCTCGTTCTGAGTGCGGCACTCACAAAAGACAGTATGGACACAGAGGTGCTGAAGGAAGTACTGATTCCGGAAGCAAAAGAAATGATCCAGGAATTCGCTGTTACTGTCAGCGATGAAGAAGACGATATTTAAATCAAGAAAGAGGAGGAAGAGAGTATGTCAGTTTCATTTATTCGTGTAGATGACCGTATGATCCATGGTCAGACATGTACAAGATGGTCACTGGAATATCCATGTGACGGATTGATCGCCGTAAACAATGCGGCAGCAAAGAATTCAGTTCTCAAGGCAGCTTACAAGAGTGCCAGCGGAAAGAAGACTTTTGTGTGGACACTTGAAGAGTTTAAGGAGAAATGTGCAAAGGTACTTGCGAGCAAAGACAACTATTTCCTGATCACAAAGAATCCGATCGATATGGCAAAGATCCTGGTAGAACAGGGATTCAAGCCGGGAATCGATACCGTTATCATCGGTCCTTGCAATGATCGTCCGGGAACTACAAAGCTTGGAAATAACCAGTCTATCACACAGGAAGAAGCACAGGCTTTGGAAGACATCTATAAAGCTGGTTATAACATTGAGTTTGCACTTGTAAAAGAGGAAGCAATCGGAAACTGGACAAAATTCAGAGGACAGTTTGGTTTTAATTAATAAATATTCTGAATACAGGAGGAAAAAATCATGACAATTAGTTGGCTTCAGGCTGCATTACTCGGACTTTTCGCATGCTTGTCAAGTATGCCGGGTCTTGGCGGTTCATCCATCGGAAACTATACATTGGGACGTCCACTTATCGGTGGTCTTGTATGTGGTATTATTCTTGGAGATATCCAGACAGGTATTTTGGTTGGTTGTGCAATGCAGGTTATTTATATCGCACTTGTTACTCCGGGCGGAACCGTATCAGCAGACGTTCGTGCGGTAAGTTACATCGGTATTCCTCTGGCAATGGTTGCTCTTGGCAGCTACGGATTAGATGCAGCTTCAACAGAGGGAACAGCTCTTGCATCATCGTTCGGAGCAATGGTTGGTACAGTCGGTACCGTATTGTTCTACGGAACAGCAACAATCAACCTTGTATGGCAGCACATTGGCTGGAAAGCAGTAGAGAAGAGAGACTATAAGAAACTGTATCTCGTTGATATGGGACTTCCATGGATCTCTCACCTGATCTGTTCATTCATCCCGACAATGATCATGTGTAAACTGGGAGCAAACGTTGTTGAGCTTATCAAAACAACACTTCCAATGGATGGTATTGCAATGAAGACACTCTTCACAGTAGGTTCATTACTTCCTTGTGTAGGTATTGCGATTCTTCTGAAACAGATCGTTAAGAAAGCAACTGACTTTGTACCATTCTTCTTTGGTTTCGTATTTGCAGCATCACTTGGTGTAAACCTTGTAGGAGCTACGATCATTGCAGCAATGTTCGCAATTATGAACTACAAGATTAAAATGCTTGCAATCGCAAAACCGGCAGCTGCGGCAGCATATGATGACGATGAGGAGGAGATCTAATATGGAAAAGAAATTATCGAAAAAAAGTTTGTTAAAATCCTTCCATAACTGGTATTATGGACATTTGACCTGTTTCTCACAAGAGCATATGCAGACATTCGGTTATCTGTGTGCAATGCTTCCGCTTGTTGAGGAACTGTACGATGACGAAGATAAGAAAGCAGAAGCAATGAATACATACACCGCTTTCTTCAACACAGAGCCACAGCTTGGTACAGTAGTTGTTGGTATCACAGCAGGTCTTGAGGAAGCAAGAGCAAATGGAGAAGATGGCGTAGACGATGAGACAATCAACGGACTCAGAGCTGGTCTTATGGGACCTGTAGCAGGTATCGGTGATTCACTGGTTGTAGGAACAGTTATCCCAATCTTACTTGGTATTGCACTTGGAATGTCAGGCGGCGGATCTCCGCTCGGAGCAATTTTCTACATTATCGCATGGAACCTGTTTGCATACTTTGGAATGAAATTCTTATACTTCAAAGGCTACCAGTTAGGTGGTAAGGCAGTAGAAGTACTCGTTGGACCACAGGGTGAAGCAATTCGTGAGTCTGTATCGATGTTAGGTGGAATGGTTATCGGTGCAGTAGCAGCTACATGGGTAAATGTAACGACTTCCTTTACACTCTATAACGAGGCAGGCGAAGCTTACCTTGTATTGCAGGATAAGTTGAATGAAGTATTACCGGGATCTTTGACAGCTGCATTCGTAATTCTCTGCTGGTATCTCATGTCAAAGAAGAAAATGTCACCGATCAAAGTTATGCTCCTTTTGGTAGTGATCGCTTTCGTCGGAGTTTTGGTTGGATTCTTCAATCCGGGACTTTCATACTAAGAAAGCTTTTTTCATAAATAGAAATACACAAAACATGAAATAGTTATCCCTCATTTTATTCGTATTACACTTTTGGAGGAATTGTTATGCAGAATATGGAAAAGAAAAAAATAACACTGGAATCTGAGCAGCAACTGAAGGCAATCAAGACGATCGGTCGATGGAGAACATATGCGATTGCGTTGTCCGCAGTTGGGGTGGCCCTTGCTTATTACGGATTTCAAGATGGAGTCAATCATCTTTCCATAGGAATTCCCGGCATCCTGCTCATCGCGGCAGGATTTGCCGGGGCGACAATCCTCAATCTCGGAATAAAAAACGGAAAAAGAAATGTAGAAAAAATGTTGCGTCTGCTGGAGGAAGATAGAAATGCAGGATAGATATAAATTGCTGTGCCTTGACCTGGATGGAACACTGCTGAATGATCAGAAGCAGGTGACAGAGAAGACAAAGCAGTGCTTACATAAGGCGAAAGAAATGGGCATTGAGATCGCACTGCTGTCAGGCAGAATGCCTCTCGCGATTGAGATCATTGAGCGTCAGATCGGATTTTCCTGCATAAAAGCTGCCTCGGCAGGGACATATATATTGATGGGCGACCGCTGCATCGGCAGCCAGACGATTCTACCGGAGGTTGTCCTGAAAATTTATCATCACTATGCGAGAACCCATCATATTCCGCTTTGGATTTATCAAAAAAGAAAATGGTATGTGACAGGACGTGATCATTTTGTGGAGCATGAGGTTGAACTGATCCATTATGAACCGGAGGTCGTAGATATTCGGCTTCTTGCGAAGGAATGGGAAGTGAATCATACAGGTCCGAATAAGCTTCTGTTCGGGGCAGAAGAAGAAGTGATCACACAATTGAAAAAGGATCTTGAGAAGGAAAAGATTCCGGGCATTGATTTTGCCAGGTCGTCAGAGTATTATCTGGAAATCTACCCCCTCGGTGCAGATAAAGGTATGGCCGCCTGCACAATATGTGATGCGCTCGGAATACTGCAGTCGCAGATGCTTGCGATCGGAGATCAGGAACTGGATATTCCGATGCTGAAAACAGCAGGTCTTTCCGTTGCCATGGGAAATGCACCGGATCACGTGAAGAAGGTTGCTGATTTCGTCACAAAGAGTAATGAAGAGGATGGCGTTGCCTATGCAATGGAGCGCTTTTTGTTTTAGCTCAGCGGAAGGAGTTCCGCTGAGTTTTTCGTTGTAAATAAAAAAAGAAAGGAGCAGATATGATTAAATTAGTTGTTTTTGACCTTGATGGAACATTAGCAGAGCTTGGAAAAGGAATTGAATCTGAAAATATCTGCATGTTGAAAAAGCTGGAAGAGAGAGGAATTCGAATTGCCATATGCTCTGGAAAACCGGCATACTATCTTTGTGGACTTCTGAGACAGATAGGATTAAAAAATCCTTTGATTGCAGGAGAAAATGGATCTGTTGTTCAGAGTGGAATTGATCTTCCGCCAAAGTCATTTTGGATTCAGCCCTATTCAGAAGCGGCAAAGAAAAGTATTGCATTTCTGAAAAAAGAATTTGATAAAGCGTTGCCGGATATGTGGTATCAGCCAAATCTGGTTGGTCTTACACCGTTCCCGGAAAAGGAAGAGGATTTTGAAGTGATTCAGTCAATCGTTGATCAGAACAGCGATAAGATCATAGATATCGATATTTATCGTCACATTGATTGTTTTGATTTTATGCCCGTGGGACTCAGCAAGAAAGCCGGAATTATCAGGCTTGAGGAGATGCTGGGGGTGACTGCGGCAGAAGTAGCATGTGTGGGAGACGGTGTCAATGACTACCCGATGTTTGAGCATGCGGGACTTGCTCTTGGAATCCGGATCGAGGAGGACGAACGTGTGGATCTGAACTTCACCAATGTTCATGAAGCGCTGAAATATCTGATCGATAAGACCGAAGAAAAATATGTGATAGATTCTGCACAGAACAAAGAGTTTTTGAAAGACATGATGGAAAGACTGCTTGTGTTTGGTCATAAATTCCCGTCACCGGGCGGCGGCTCTTACTATCTGGGTGATGACGGAACCCCGTGGAAGGAGAGAGCCCGCGAGACATGGATCACATCCAGAATGGCTCATGTCTACAGCATCGGCAGCATGCTTGGACATGAGGGAAGTGAAGCGCTGGCGGATGCTGCATTAAAGGGCCTCCTCGGAGAACTGCACGATCAGAAAAATGGCGGATGGTACGCAGGGCTTACCGCAAAGGATGAGATTCTGCCTACAAAGCAGTGCTATGCACATGCCTTCGTGATACTGGCTGCTACTTCTGCGGTGCTTGCAAAGAGACCTGGCGCCGATGCATTGCTGAAGGATGCACTGGAAATATATGATAAATTCTTCTGGGATGAAGAGGAAGGATTGTCCAAAGATACGTGGGACACAGATTTTGAAATACTCAGCGATTATCGCGGATTGAATGCAAATATGCACAGCGTAGAGGCATTTCTGGCAGCTGCAGATGTGACCGGAGATGAGAAATATCGTGTGAGAGCCGGACGGATCATAGACCGTGTGATCGGATGGGCACGGGCAAACAAATGGAGGATCCCAGAGCACTTCACAGAAAAATGGGAAGAGAATCTGGAATGCAACAAAGAAAAACCGGACGATCCGTTCAAACCATATGGCGCGACACCGGGACATGGAATCGAGTGGGCACGTCTGATCGTGCAGTGGGCAAGCTCAGCCTGTCCTAAGGAGCAGATGCTTCCGTATATTGAAGCGGCAGAACAGCTGTTTCACCGTGCGGTCACAGATGCGTGGAATGTAGACGGGGCACCGGGGATCTGTTACACGACAGACTGGAACGGAGATCCGATCGTACATGACAGGATGCACTGGACGCTTGCTGAGGCGATCAATACATCGGCGTGCCTGTATCATGTGACCGGAAAGGCGGCATATGCCTGGAAGTATTATGAGTTCATGAAATATCTGGACGAGAAAGTGCTGGATCATGAAACAGGATCGTGGTTCCATCAGCTTGACCGAGACAATCAGCTTCTGAATACTGTGTGGCCGGGGAAATCTGATCTGTACCATGCATTGCAGGCAACGCTGATCCCATATAGCCCGGTGGATCTGTCGATTGCCGTTTCGGTAAAAAATAAAATTTGATTGTTGAAATATCCGTGGATATCTCTTTATTAGTCTTGTCAAATGACATAAAAATCCAGAATGATTTTCAAAAAATTCATACATTATTTGTATTGAAAGAAAGGTGGATGGGCAGTAATATAGGATGGGTTGAAAAATTAGAATTTTGGGGTGATTTGAGATGAATGGATCCGATGTGAACCAGCATTTTCACACGATAAAAAAAGAAAAGACAGACAACAAGAGAGAATATCTATTTGATAATTATAAAGTGCTCCTGATCCTTATGGTCGTTATGGGGCACTTTATTGAGCCATGTACAGATAACAATACGTTTCTCTATGAATTGAAATGGATCATTTTCTCAGTGCACATGCCGGCTTTTGTCTTTGTGTCCGGTTATTTTTCGAAAAAAGATCCTTCTATGAAGAAGCTGGTCAAGGGACTGGTGATCCCATATTTTGTATATGAGATCATCTACTATCTGCTGTATACGTTTGTGCTTCATAAGAGTACAGGACTCTATTTTGCGAGACCGAAATTCTCGCTCTGGTATCTGATGGCACTTTTTGTATGGAAGCTTGCGACTCCATATGTGAAGAAGATTCCGTTTTATTTGATGATATCGATCGGAATGGGATTGATCGTGGGATTGTTTGATATCGGAAATTTTCTTACTATACCACGGATCGTATTCTTTTTCCCGTTTTTCCTTGCGGGTACCGAATTTGACAGTTCCATTATCATACAGCTGCGTGACAGATTTCGCTCGGCTGCAGCTTTTGCGATCCTCACTGCGATGGTCACGTGGCTTTTTGTGGATAACCGGCATCATAATCTGTCGGTGAAGGTGTTTTATGGAAGACAGTCGTATGATGAGATCGGGCTGGATGCGATCGACGGAATACTGATCCGGTGTGCCTGCTATCTGATCTCATTTATTTTGATTTATTTGCTGATGTTTATTGTCCCGGCGAAGAAAAAGAGGTATTCTTACCTTGGGCAGAGAACAATGCCGGTTTATATTTTTCATGGGATGATCTACAGCTGTCTCGAGTATGGTACATCGATACTTCAGAAAGTTGAGAGTGCGCAGGAAAGTGCTGTTTTGCTTACGGCATGCGTGGCGCTTGTCTGGGTTCTCGGGCAGAAGCCGTTCTTCGAACTGACGAACAGGATCTCCAACCTGATATAAAACTGAGTAATGTGAGGATTTCACGGATATGAATATTACGATATCGGATATAAAGAAAAAAATGAATCCGTTCCGGATCATTGTGTGTGGCTTTGCCGGTGTGATACTGGTAGGGGCACTGCTTTTGATGCTTCCTGTGTCGTCTGCTTCCGGAGAAGCGACACCATTTATTGATTCCTTATTTACTTCGACAACGTCTGTGTGCGTGACAGGACTTGTCGTTCGGGACACAGGCACTTACTGGTCTGTATTTGGTCAGTTTATTATTCTCATTCTGATTCAGATCGGTGGACTGGGAGTTGTCACAGTCGCGGTATTTCTGGCACTGCTTTCCAAACGTAAGATCGGGCTTTACCAGAGAAACATCATACAGGAGGCGGTTGCGGCGCCTCATATCGGAGGAATCGTAAAGCTGACAAATTTCATTCTGAAGTCGACGTTTGTGATCGAGCTTCTCGGAGCACTATTGCTTCTGACCGTATTTGGAAAGGAATTTGGTCCCGGAAAAGGGATCTGGATGTCTGTTTTCCATTCGATTTCTGCATTCTGTAACGCTGGTCTTGATCTGATGGGAACGTATGAGCCATATGGTTCGCTTACGAGATATATTGATCATCCGTTCATTAACCTTGTGATCATAAGCCTGATCATCATCGGAGGAATCGGATTTTTGACATGGGATGATATCTGTGTACATAAGTTTTCGTTTAAAAGGTACAGGATGCAAAGTAAAGTGATTCTGTGCACGACGGCTCTTCTGATCGTGTTCCCGGCAGTCTTCTTTTTCTTTTTTGAATTCGGGGATATGCCGATGAGACAGCGCATCTTAAGTTCCCTGTTTCAGGCGGTCACACCGAGAACAGCCGGTTTTAATACCGCAGATCTGACGGCGATGTCAGAAGCCGGACAGCTGGTCACGATTTTTCTGATGATGATCGGAGGATCTCCGGGATCTACCGCCGGAGGTATGAAGACTACGACATTTGCCGTTCTGGTCGGATGTGCAGTCGCCGTCTTTCGAAGAAGAGACAGCGTGCAGTTTTTTGGACGAAGGATCTGCGAGGACGTGATCCTTACGGTAGCAACATTATTATTCATTTACACGTCACTGCCTGTGACGGGCGCGGTTATCATCAGCATGGTTGAGGGATTACCGATGATGGCATGCCTGTTCGAGACAGTGTCGGCAATGGCGACGGTAGGACTTTCGCTTGGCATTACGCCGGGACTGTCACTTGTCTCCAAGATCATTTTGATCATACTGATGTTTTTCGGAAGAGTGGGCGGACTGACGATCATTTATGCCGCTGCAGGAGGAAGAACACATATGGGAAGATTGCCGCAGGATAAAATCACAGTTGGATAGGAGCGAAAAAAATGAAAACAGTATTATTGATCGGACTTGGAAAATTCGGCAAATTTATTGCAAAGGAATTGCAGAAGATTGGTCATGAGGTCATGGCGATCGATGAAAATGAGGAAAAAGTCAACGATGTGATGGAGTACGTAACGAGCGCTCAGATCGGAGACTGTACGAAAGAAGAGTTTCTGAGAACCATTGGCGTCCGTAATTTTGATGTGTGCTTTGTCACGATCAGCGAGGATTTCCAGAGCTCTTTGGAGACGACACTGCTTTTGAAGGAAATGGGTGCAAAAATGGTTGTGTCCAGAGCGGAGCGTGACGGACAGGAAAAGCTCCTGCTTCGGAATGGAGCGGACAAAGTCATTTATCCGGAGAAACAGCTTGCCAAATGGTCTGCGATACGGTACACGTCGGATCATATCCTGGACTATATTTCTCTGGATGATGAACATGCGATCTTTGAGGTGGATGTGCCGGAAAAATGGGCAGGAAGGACCGTCGGTCAGATCGATATCCGAAAAATGTATGGAATCAATATCATGGGAGTGAAAAAGGGGAATAATCTGAACCTTTCTGTCACTCCGGATACACTGCTTGACGATGATGATATTATTCTCGTTCTTGGAAAATATAAAAATCTTCAGAAATGCTTTAAAATATGATCTGAAACAGAAGTTATCAGAGGTAAATGAAGAAAATGGAATCTCCAAAATTTTCTTGTAAATAATAGGAATCAGTACTATTATAGAAATATAGATTTGCGTATACAGCAAAGGGAAAAGGAGTCGGACAAATGGATAAAAAAGCATTATATCAACTGAGTTACGGAGTATTTATGCTGTCAACAAAGACAGCGGATAAGGCGAATGGATGTATCACGAATACATGTATTCAGGTGGCAAATTCTCCTGAGCGTGTGGCTATATCAGTATTGAACACCAATTATACGTGTGATCTGATCAAAGAGAGCGGCATTTTCACAGTCAGTCTGCTGGATGAGACATGTACATTCGAGACGATCAAGCATTTCGGATTCCAGTCAGGAAGAAATGTGAATAAATTTGAGAGCATGACACTTCCGGAAGACATCAACGGAGTTCCGTATCTTGGATGGCAGACATGTGCAGTGATCAGCTGCAAAGTAGTTGAGAGCTATGAACTTGGAAGCCATACATTATTTATCGCTGAAATTCAGGATGCCAAACGGTTAAATGATCATGCACCTCTTACTTATGCGGATTATCAGAATCGTGTGAAACCAAAACCGCAGCAGGTAAAGAACGACAGAGAGATCGTAGGATGGAGATGTAAGATCTGTAAATATGTGTATGAAGGCAGCGAACTGCCGGCTGATTTCACATGTCCGCTCTGTGGTCATGACAAAGATGATTTCGAACCAATCTACAAAGATTAAATATATGAGAACCAGGGGATTTCACAGATGTGGAATCCCTTTTTGTTGATTATTCATACTATATGCTGTAATCGGCTGAGCGCTGATACCTGTCAAGAATTCACTTTATTAATCCCTGATTTTATATTATAATATATTAGTACGGGTAATGAGCAATAATAAGCGGAGGAGAATATTATAATGCTTAAGATAAAAGATTATGTGAAGGCGGAAAGTCTCGGGCAGGCATATGAACTGAATCAGAAAAAAGCAAATCGAATCATCGGAGGAATGCTCTGGATGAAGATGTCAGATGCGCAGATTCAGACGGCGATCGACCTTTCGGGACTCGGACTTGATCAGATAGAAGAAACAGATGAGGAGTTTTCAATTGGATGTATGACAACGCTTCGTCAGCTTGAACTGCATGAGGGGCTGAATACATATACAAACGGTGCTGTGCGAGAGAGCGTGAGACATATTGTCGGCGTACAGTTTCGCAATCTTGCTACCATTGGCGGCAGTATTTTCGGGAGATATGGATTCTCGGATGTACTCACGTGCTTTATGGGGCTTGATGCATATGTGGAATTGTACAAAGGCGGAATTGTAACGCTGGAGGCATTTGCGGATATGCCAAAGGACAATGATATTCTCGTGCGCGTGATCGTGAAAAAGAAAGCGCAGAGATGCGTCTATCTGTCTCACAGAAATACAAAGACCGATTTCCCTGTGATCGCATGTATGGTGTCGCTTCAGGAAAATGCGGGGAAAGTGGTTATCGGTGCGAGGCCGGGAAAGGCGATGGCACTGCATCTGAGCGGGGAACAGATGAAAATTCTGAACAGTGCAGATGTGAGTGAAACGTGTGTGAAGAAGATTGCAGAGGAGATCTCGGCAGATGTTCCGACAGACTCGAACATCCGGGCAAGTGCACAGTACAGAAGTCATCTGATCCGCGTTCTTGTCCGCAGAGCAATCATGCAGCTTGTAAAGGAAGGAGGATGTGAGTAATGCAGATTACAATTACATTAAATGGGAAAAAGATTACCGAAGACATCCGGCCGGATCTGCTGTTGATTGATTTTGTGAGAAGCCATGGATGTTACAGTGTGAAACGCGGATGCGAGACATCGAACTGCGGACTTTGCACGGTATTTATGGATGGGAAACCGGTTCTTTCCTGCTCTGTACTCGCGGCACGTGCGGCAGGACATCAGATTGATACGCTGGAGGGGCTTCAGGAAGAGGCGGAAGAGTTTGGCGCATTTATTGCAGATCAGGGAGCGGAACAGTGCGGGTTCTGTAATCCGGGGATGGTCATGAATGCGATTGCTCTGTTTCGGGAAAATGAAGATCCGACAGATGATGAGATAAAAGAATTTCTTGCAGGAAATCTTTGCCGTTGTTCTGGCTACGAAGGTCAGCTTCGCGGAATAAAGGAATTTCTGTCATACAGAAAGAAGAGAGGTGAATCATGCGAGTAGTAGGACAGCCAATCAGAAAGAAAGATGCGATGGCGCTTGTGACCGGTAAGCCGGTATATATGGATGATGTTGTGTCGAAGGACAGCCTGATCATTAAGCTGATCCGAAGCCCTCATGCAAATGCACTGGTCAAAAAAGTTGATGCCTCAAGAGCTCTGAAGATTCCGGGGATCGAGGCAGTATTTACCTGGGAGGATGTGCCGGGTAACCGTTTTACCATTGCGGGACAGACATATCCGGAGCCGAGTGCATATGACCGACTGATCCTTGATCAGCATGTGCGCTTCGTTGGA
Source organism: Eubacteriales bacterium (assembly GCA_030526265.1). Lineage (GTDB taxonomy): Bacteria > Bacillota > Clostridia > Lachnospirales > Lachnospiraceae > Claveliimonas. The sequence goes on from JAUNDE010000006.1 coordinate 49,015, forward strand.
GATGCAGTGGCAATGGTAGTCGGCGCAGATGAGCAGTGCGTAGACCGTGCGATGAAGCTGGTAAAGGTTGAGTACGAAGTGCTGCCGGCGGTACTGGATTTCCATGAGGCGATGGACAACGAGATCCTTGTGCACCCGGAGGATGACTGGGAAGCGAAATGTCCGGTTGGAGCAGATAATAAAAGAAATCTTGTTGCACACGCAGAGGAAGAGCACGGTGAGATCGACAGGGTTATGTCGGAGTGTGAAGTGATTGTTGAGGAAACCTATCACACAAAGGCAAACCAGCAGGCGATGATGGAGACATTCCGTTCTTCCGCGTACCTCGATGAATATGGAAGGCTTGTGATATTAAGTTCTACACAGATCGTATACCATGTCCGCAGAATTATTTCCACAGCACTTGGTATCCCGAAGTCAAAGATCCGTGTAAAGAAACCGAGGATCGGCGGAGGATTTGGTGCGAAGCAGACAGCGGTATGTGAGATGTATCCTGCGTTCGTGACATGGAAGACGGGGAAACCATCCAAGATCGTTTACAGCCGTGTGGAATCCCAGATCGCATCAAGTCCGCGTCATGAGATGGAAATGACAGTAAAGATCGGTGCGATGAAAGACGGACGCATCCGTGCGATCGATATGTATACATTGTCCAATTCGGGAGCGTACAGTGAGCACGGACCGACAACGGTAGGACTCTCCGGTCACAAATCCATTCCACTTTACAATCAGGCGGAAGCACACCGTTTCGTGTATGACGTTGTATATACAAATGTGCTCTCAGCTGGCGCATATCGCGGATATGGCGCAACGCAGGGACTTTTCGCTGTGGAGAGTGCTGTGAACCAGCTTGCCGCAAAATTAAATATGGACCCGGTTGAGATCCGAAGAATGAATATGCTCCGTGAGGGAGAGATCATGCCGGCGTATTACGGAGAGCCGAATAACAGCTGTACGCTTGACCGCTGTCTTGACCGTGCGGCAGAGCTGATGAACTGGAATGAGAAATATCCGTGCACAGATATGGGCAATGGAAAAGTTCGAAGCGTCGGCGTTGGAATGGCGATGCAGGGGTCTTGTATCTCAAATATAGACGTTGGTTCTGCATCACTTCGACTGAATGAGGACGGATATTATACACTGAAGATCTCGGCGGCAGATATGGGAACCGGATGCGATACGATTCTTGCACAGATGGCAGCAGAGGTACTTGAGTGTGAGATCGATGACGTTGTCGTATATGGTGCAGATACGGATTCCACGCCGTATGATTCTGGATCGTATGCGTCAAGTACAACGTATATCACCGGAAAGGCTGTTGAAAAAGCAGGATATGCCCTGAGAGAAAAAATTATCAAGATGGCTGCACAGATGATGGGAGAATCAAAGGAACAGCTGGAATTCACGGGACAGGGAGTAAATAATCTGAAGACTGGAGAAATCTTAAGTCTTACGGATATCGGAACAGCTTCCATGTGCGGCAATACGATGGCGCTTGAAGTGACAGAAAGTAATACATCTCCGATCTCACCGCCGCCGTATATGGCTGGAATGGTAGAGATCGAGCTCGACAAAGAGACCGGACATGTGGAGATCCTTGATTATGTAGCGGTTGTGGACTGTGGAACGGTGGTCAACCCGAACCTTGCCAGAGTTCAGCTCGAAGGCGGTCTTGCACAGGGAATCGGAATGACGCTTTATGAAGATATTTCATATTCAGAAAGAGGACAGCTCCTTCAGAACTCGCTGATGCAGTACAAGATCCCTACAAGAATGGATATCGGAAACATCCGCTCTGAATTCTGCCCGAGCTATGAAAAGACGGGTCCTTTCGGTGCGAAATCGATCGGAGAGCTTGTGATCAATACGCCGCTCCCGGCACTGACGCATGCGATCTACAATGCGACAGGATTGTGGTTCAGAGAACTTCCGATCACGAGTGAGAAGATTGCGATGGGACTTTTGGAGAAGGAACAGTGCGAATAAGAATTATTTATCTGGCGGCTGGAAACAGCCGCCGGTTTGGCGAAAATAAACTGTTGTATGAGATCGACGGGAAGCAGATGTATCGTCATCTGCTGGAGAGGCTTGAGAGAATCGCCGGAAGACATCCGGAATGGGAGCTGATCGTCGTGTCGCAGTATGAGGAGATCATAGATACTTTCCCGGAACTGTCTGTGTATTGCGAAGAAAGCGTGAAAGGTGCTTCGTTTTCCGTCAGAGCAGGTGTTCTTGCGGAAGGAAAGAACGGCGGATGCCCGGAAGCATATGCGTTCTTTGTCGCAGACCAGCCATATTTTACCGAACGTTCAGCGGAAGCATTTCTGGAATATATGGAGGAGAGACAGGCGGAGCTTGGACAGGTGGTCTGTGGAGAGCGCGTTGGGAATCCGACATGGTTTGCGAAAAAGTACAGAGAGGAGCTTCTTGATCTTTCGGGAGATAAGGGCGGTCGTGTGATTTTAAAGAGGAATCTGGGCCGAGTGACCAGCTTTCTGATCGAAGAAGAGAAGGAACTGGAAGATATCGATTTCGTTCCGGAGCGGGAAATGTTTTGACCGGGAAGATTTCTGAAAGATCACTTACAGGGGAATGCAAAAGAGGCAAAGAAATAAAAAAGAAGATGAAAAAGGATATCTCCGTGTTGGGGATATCCTTTTTGATTCCGTGTTTCATTCGAATAATGTCACGATTACGACAGCGTACGTAACGGTGAAGTCGATTTATTTCGTTTCCCAGCGTCCGGATGCACCGCATGGCAGTACTAATCCCGTTTTTGTCACAGGGAGGCCGATCTCCTGTGATTCCACGGTTCCGTTCCATGCTTTCAGTTCTGTGCTCAGCATGTATGTCAGAACCGCAGGCGCAAGACCTGTTGTGTATGAGTTCACGAGGAAAAATAACGGATCATCTGACAAAACGTTTGTGCAGAGCTTGATGAAAGAATGAATGGAATCTTCAATCTTCCAGATCTCTCCTTTTGGTCCTCTTCCGTATGAAGGAGGATCCATGATGATCGCATCGTAGTGATTTCCGCGGCGGATCTCACGCTCTACGAATTTGACACAGTCATCGACAAGCCAGCGGATCGGAGCGTCTTTGAGCCCTGATGATACGGCGTTTTCTTTTGCCCATGCCACCATGCCTTTCGAAGCATCCACATGTGTTACCTTTGCACCGGCAGCAGCTGCGGCAAGTGTGGCGCCTCCTGTGTAGGCGAAGAGGTTCAGTACTTTGACTTCACGTCCCTGTGCTTTGGCCGCTTTAATCTTCTCGGAGAACCAGTCCCAGTTCGTTGCCTGCTCCGGGAAGAGACCCGTGTGTTTAAAACTGAACGGCTTCAAATTGAATGTAAGGTTTTTATAATGGATCTGCCACTGTTGTGGAAGATCAAAGAATTCCCATTCGCCGCCTCCTTTTTTGCTGCGGTGGTAATGTCCGTTCATGTGTTTCCATCCATATTCTTTCTTCGGGGTATCCCAGATGACCTGTGGGTCCGGCCGGACGAGAAGGTAATCGCCCCATCGCTCTAATTTTTCACCTTTGCTGCAATCTATCACTTCGTAATCTTTCCATCCATCGGCAATCCACATAATATATAATCCCTTCCTTAATGAAAATGATTTTGATTTCTTTTTGCTTTGTTCAGTATAGCATGTGTGAAGTTAAAAGGAAATGATTTGTTTATAGACTTTATCAATACACATATGAAAAATACAAATTGGAATTTTTTCTGAGATAAATTTATAATAAAAATATTGAATGAATAAAAGAAGGAGGTAATAGTTATGTCTATTACAGCGGAAACAGCGAAACAGCATGCGAATGACCCTGCAGTATTGTGCTGCAGAGCAGAGGCGGGAACGATTATTGAACCTGCGAACCTGGAAGATCCTGCAATTTTTGATGAGTTGGTTGACTCAGGACTTTTGAATCTTGATGGATGTCTGAAAATCGGACAGATTCTCGGAGCAAAGCTTACGAAGACAAGCGACTCTCTCAGCCCATTGACTCCTGACAATATGGAGGGATACAAAGATTCAGTAGAAGCAGAGCCGGAAGAAGAGGAAGCAGCAGAAGCAGCTGCGCCGGAAGCTTCAGCTCCTGCAGCGTCAATGCCTGTGGTAAGTGGAGAAGGTATCGTAACAAAAGTAGTGGGTGGAAAAGTGATCCTTTCTATTAAAGAAGGAAAAGATATTCATATTGAATTGCCTATCTAATATAATGAAAAGCTAAGAAAAAGCCGGAATTATATGATGCCGGACAAGAATGATTAAAAAAAGGGTATGGTGTGACTTGATAATGGGTTGTGCCATACCTTTTTGACGTTGTAAAAAGGAGTTCATTATTCTTTTGAAGAGATACACTCTTTCGGAAGGAGAGGGGATTTGCCGATCGATTTGATTTTCTGGCATACACACAGGAAGAATCGCGTATTAAAATGTGGTTAAATATATACTAATATATATTAGTATATAAAAATATGTTGACTGATATTCCGAAAGGTGATATGGTATACATAATCAATAGAAAGGGGCTGGTTCTGATATGACGAGGGAAGAGATGATTCGTATCAAGGAAGAGAGAGGCTATAGTTTTAAGAAGCTGTCAGAGTATACGGGGGTTCCGGTGGTGACTTTGCAGAAGGTATTCTCCGGCGCGACGGAGAATCCGAGAAAGGCGACACTCGATGCGATCGAGAAGGTGCTGAGTGCAGACGAGGCTGTGTATCAGGGGAAGGCGTACGAATATGCGTCTGTCAAGACGACGGACCTGCCTGCTGTGAAAGAGGCGGTGACCGTATATACAGCCGGGAAGAAACAGGGAGAATATACGCTGGAAGATTATTATGCTCTGCCGGAAGATAAAAGGTTCGAATTAATTGACGGAGTGCTGTTTGAGATGTCGTCGCCGAGGACGGTACATCAGGATATTGCGTCCATCATACATATGGCTCTTTACGAGTATATCAGAGATCAGAAGAAGCCTTGTAAAGTGTTTGAGGCTCCGGTTGATGTTCAGCTTGACTGTGATGATAAGACGATGGTGGAACCGGACGTGCTGGTCGTCTGTGACAGAGCGAAGATCAGAGGATTTGGCATCTATGGCGCGCCGGATTTTGTGCTTGAGATATTGTCCAGATCCACGAGAAAGAAGGATATGACAATCAAACTTCATAAGTATCTGGAAGCGGGAGTGAGAGAGTACTGGATCATTGATCCTCAGAAGGAAATTCTGATCACTTACGATTTTTCTGATGAAGAGTTTGTTCCTTGTGTATACCCGCTGAAGGGATGTGCGCCTGTAGCCATAACCGGGGGCGAACTGGAGATTGATCTGGAGCCTGTAGCAGAATCTGTGAGAGAGCTTGGAAGCCTGGAATAAAGAATGATATGTTATGGACAGGAGAAGACTGCTTTATAGAAGAAAAATGTGAAGAAAAAACTCCCTGATATTGATGAGTAGTCCAAATTAGGGGTGCATCAATATTGGGGAGTTTGCTGTTGTGGGAACTATCTGTTCTTTCGAGCTGTTTCGTATACTTCCTGGTACCAGATGTGAGCCATCTCGAGATCGCGCTTACATCCGCGGCCGAGTGAAAGGGCATCGGCCAATGATGTCATCGCTTCGATATGCTTTAATTGAGCTGCCTTGTTGTACCAGTAATATGCTTTTTCGTAATCTGGCTGATCTGTGTATTTTGCGAACTGATATGCCATGCCTAACTCGTACATTGCATTTGCGTCACCGGATTCGGCGTGTTTTAATAATTCTTCCATAACCTGCTCCTCCTGCCTAAAGGTAAAATACTTCATTTATACTAATCATAGCATAAAATGTCGGTGGTTTACAATTCATTCCGTCAATAATCAGTGGTAGTATATAGATGAATTCAATAGAGTACTTATAGATATTAACTATTATAATAGAAGGTATTACGAAAATATTGTGAAAAAACACAAAAACCAGGTGAAAAAAATGGAGAACTGTGATAGAATATATCTATAAGTAATGCGTTATAGCGAAAGAAAGGCGGATGATAAAATGATTACAGTAAATGCGATGGGAGATAATTGCCCGATTCCGGTAATTAAAACAAAGAAAGCGATGGGAGCGCTTACAGGACCTGAGACGATCGAAGTTCTCGTGGACAATGAGATCGCAGTGCAGAATGTTACGAAGCTTGGAGAATCAAGCGGTGCAAAAGTATCTTCTGAGAAGCTCGGAGAAAAAGAGTATAAAGTAGTGATCGTTATGGAAGGTGCACCTGCGGTTTCTGAAGAAGAAGTATCATGTATTCCGGATAAGAGAGACAATACAGTTGTTGTTATCTCTTCGGATCGTATGGGCGAAGGCAATGATGCTCTTGGAAAGGTTTTGATCAAAGGATTTATTTTTGCGGTATCTCAGCTTGAAACACTTCCAAAGACGATTCTTTTCTATAATGGCGGAGCTACTCTTACATGTGAAGGATCGGATTCCCTTGAAGATCTGAAATCAATGGAAGCACAGGGTGTTGAGATCATGACATGTGGAACATGCCTTGATTATTATGGATTAAAAGAGAAATTAGCAGTTGGTACTGTGACAAATATGTACTCAATTGTTGAAAAGCAGGCTGAGGCAGGTAAAATTATCAAACCATAAAGCAGTCTGAAAGACAGAACAATAATTTCATTACATATATTGTATGTTTTTGGCATTCGTGTCGGGGATTTGTTTGGCGGATGGGTTCATCCGCCAAAAGTTTTATATGAAAAGAAGTGTTACGGTATATTGAACAGAAGTGCTTTGGTACATTTCGCGTGCAAATAAATATGATTTATGGTAGAATAAATGAAAGAAGATTTCTGTTCCTGTAGCACAGCGTGTTGCAGGAATTGTTCTGCTTTGTGGAAGATAAGAAAGGGGATGATCAGTCGTGAAAAAAGACGTGAAATTAACTTCTCTTAGTAAGACGGCCGGGTGAGCAGCTAAGATAGGTCCGGAGACCCTTGCTCAGGTTCTGAGTAAGCTGCCAAAATTTCAGGATGATAACCTGATCGTAGGAATAGAAACATCGGATGATGCTGCAATATATAAAGTAACAGATGAGATCGCAATGATTCAGACAGTGGATTTCTTTACGCCGATCGTAGATGACCCGTATATGTTTGGTCAGATTGCAGCGGCGAATTCTTTGAGTGATGTCTGGGCGATGGGAGGAGAACCTGCGGTTGCCCTTAATATCGTTGGATTCCCGAACTGTCTCGATCCGGCGATCCTTGGAGATATATTAGCGGGTGGCGCGAATAAAGTAAAAGAAGCAGGAGCAGTACTTGTAGGCGGTCACTCTGTACAGGATGATGAGCCGAAGTATGGACTCTGTGTATCTGGTTTTGTTCATCCGGATAAGATTTTTAAAAACTATGGCTGCAGACCGGGAGATGTTCTCGTACTTACGAAACAGATCGGAAGCGGAATCGTAAATACTGCTATCAAGGCTGATTTCGCATCTCCTTCAGCTATTAAAGAAGCACAGACGGTTATGGCGTCATTGAATAAGATCGGAAAAAAGGTTGTTGAGCGTTATGATGTGTCAGCGTGTACCGATATTACCGGTTTCGGTCTTGCGGGTCACTGCGTGGAGATGGCATCTGCAAGCAATGTGACGTTTGATATAAATGTAAAGGATATCGCATATTTTTCTGATGCGATCGACTATGCGAAGATGGGACTTGTTCCTGCGGGAGCATATAAGAACCGTCGATATTCGATCCATCAGGTTGAAACAGGCGGAGTGGAAGAACACTATCTGGATCTTTTGTATGATCCGCAGACGTCAGGTGGTCTTCTGATCAGCGTTAATCCGGCTGATCTTCCGAATGTTCTTGCAGATTTTGAGATGTCCGGTATTGATACAGAAGTTTCGGTCATCGGCCGGGTATCTGAGAAGAGTGATAAACTGATCAGGTTATATTAAGGGAGAAAGAAATCGATGAATAAAAATATTTTATACCGAAGCATTCCGAAGGTGGATGTGATCCTGGAAGATGTCCGAGTAAAGCGTGCGATCGAAAAATACAGCAGAGAGGCTGTAATGGAAGCGATTCGTATGGAAATGGACAAACTTCGTGAATATATAGCGCGGGCAGAAGAGGAAGAAAGTGCGAAGAAGAGAATTTTTGATCTTGTACCAAATATTCTTCAGTCAGTTGTAGCAATGCATACGCCAAATATGCGTATGGTGATCAATGGAACAGGCACGATCCTGCACACGAATCTTGGGCGTGCGCCAATCGGGAAAGAGCATATGAAGAGGGCGTTTGATCTTGTGACAGGATATTGCAATCTGGAGTATAATCTTGAGGCCGGCAAACGTGGTGAGAGATATTCACATTTTGAAAAGCTTTTGTGTAAGATTACAGGAGCAGAAGCTGCAATGGCGGTAAATAACAATGCGTCATCGGTGCTTTTGATCCTTAGTTCTCTGGCAAAAGGCGGAGAAGTTATCGTTTCGCGTGGAGAACTGATCGAAATTGGAGGGAAATTCAGAATTCCTGACGTGATGGAGCAGAGCGGAGCGACGCTTGTAGAGGTTGGAACAACAAACAAAACACATCTGAGTGATTATGAAGATCATATTACTGAAGAGACCAGGGCTCTTTTGAAAGTTCATACAAGCAATTATAAGATTGTCGGATTTACAGATTCAGTTGCGATTGATGAACTTGTTCCGATCGCGAAAGAATATGATGTCCCTGTGATCGAAGATCTTGGAAGCGGCGTGTTGATCGATCTTTCGAAATATGGTCTCAGTTATGAACCGACTGTTCAGGAATCCATTGCAAAAGGAGCAGATGTTGTCTGCTTCAGCGGTGATAAATTGTTCGGAGGTCCACAGGCCGGCATCATTGTTGGTAAGAAGAAGTATATTGATATGATGAAAAAGAACCAGCTGACTCGTGCGCTCCGAATTGATAAATTTACAGCAACGACACTGGAGCTTGTCCTTCAGGAGTATTTGTCAGAAGAAAATGCAGTGCAGAATATTCCGGTGCTTCGCATGATCACGGAGCCATTGGATGAAGTGGCGAAGAGGGCGAGAAGCCTGGCGAGAGCAATCCGGGCATTGGATCTGCCGGCTAAAGTTGATGTTGTGTCATGTGAATCCCAGATCGGCGGCGGTTCACTTCCTCTGGAGCGCATTCAGAGTATGGCGGTATCGATCAGACCTGAGAAGATCAGTGTTCCGGAATTGGAATATCGCCTGAGACATCTGCCGGTACCGATGATTCCGAGAACGGTAAATGATATGATTGTGCTGGACGTTCGCACGATAGATACAGACAGCTTTAAGATTATCGCATCAGAATTAAAAGAATATGATGTGTTAGAAGAAGTGAGTAAGGTCTCTGGGAGATAATGGCAATGAAAAATATTATCATAGGAACAGCCGGACATATTGATCATGGTAAGACAACGCTTATCAAAGCGCTGACCGGACGTAATACAGACCGCTGGGAAGAGGAGCAGAGAAGGGGAATCACAATTGATCTTGGATTTACATGGTTTGATCTCCCTGGAGGTGACAGAGCCGGTATTATTGATGTCCCGGGGCATGAAAAATTTATTAATAACATGGTTGCCGGTGTTGTCGGTATGGATCTTGTAATGCTTGTGATCGCCGCGGATGAAGGCGTGATGCCTCAGACAAGGGAGCATATGGATATTCTTGGTCTTCTTGGGATCGAGAAGAGTATTATCGTCCTTAATAAATGTGATCTCGTAGATGAGGACTGGCTTGAACTTGTCGAAGAAGAGGTCAGAGAAGAACTCGAAGGAACATTCCTTGAAACGGCGCCGGTGATGAAAGTGTCGGCTGTGACTGGGCAGGGAATGGATGAACTGATTGCCATGATCGAGCACATGACAAGGGATGAGGTGGTGGAAAAGGATATCTCAACGATACCACGACTTCCGATCGATCGTGTATTTTCTCTTTCTGGCTTTGGAACGATCATTACGGGAACGCTTATCAGTGGAACGATTTCTACAGAGGATACTCTTGAAATCTATCCGATTGGTAAAACGAGTAAGATCCGAAGCATTCAGGTTCACGGAGAGGACAAAGAACGCTGCTATGCAGGACAGCGAGTGGCTATTAATCTTTCGAACGTAAAGAAACATGAAATTCGAAGAGGGTGTGTGCTTGCGCCGCCAAATAGCATGAAGAATGCAGACCTGCTTGATGTTCGGGTAAATATTCTGGATTCGTCGATGCGTGTGCTGACAAATCATTCGAGATTGCATCTGTTTACCGGAACGAGTGAAATCCTGTGCCGTGCGGTATTGCTTGACAAAGATGAGATAGGTCCGGGAGAAAGCGGACTTGTGCAGCTCAGGCTTGAAGAGGAAGTGGCACTTCGGAGAGGAGATAAGTTCGTGATCCGTTTCTATTCGCCGATGGAGACGATCGGCGGTGGCGTGGTGCTTGAACCGAACCCTTCGATTCATAGAAGGTTTCAGGAGCGGGTGATCGAAGATCTTGAACGGAAAGAATCCGGATCTTCGGCGGATGTTGTTGAGATGCATGTCAAAGAGCATGCGGACACGATGATCACACAGGCAGAACTTGCGAAGCTGACAGCTCTGTCTCTTGAGGAAATTGAAGAAGATATTCGTATGTTAAAACAATCCGGTATGGTTCATACATTCGAGACAAGAAAAGATGTATACGTGTGGCATGTTGGTTCAGAACGCCTTGTCAGACAGACGATTCTGGATGCACTTGCTGCTTATGAAGAAAAATATCCATATCGTTACGGTATGAAAAAGGCAGAGGTTCAGGCGACCTACTGCAGGAAGATCAAACCGATTGTATTTGATAAATATATTGACTATCTTGAACAGGAAGCGTGCCTCAGACGTTCGAAAGAAAATCTGTGTACGCGTGAGTTTGAGGTTTGTAAAGATGCTCTGTATGATAAAATCTCGCGTACAATTTTGGGGATTTTAAGCAAAGCGGAATATGATTTTGTGCGTTATTCTGATATGGATTTTGGAAAAACTGACAGGAGTCTTTCGGATGACATTCTGAATATCATGCTGGAAGAAAATCAGATCGTCAAAGTATCGGAAGACTTATACACACTTACGGAGTATATGGAGAAAGCAAAAGAGATGATTCAGGGAGAATTCGCAAAGCGGGAAGTGATCACGACTGCTGAGGTGAGAGACCTGTTCCATACGAGCCGTAAAAGTGCGAAACCAATCATCGAATATATGGACAGCATAAAAGTTACAAAGAGAGTAGGATCAGAGAGCGAAAGGGTAGCATACTAATGAATTTGAAACAGTTGGAAGCTTTTGTGGAAGTTGCAGAGAGCGGAAGCTTTTCGAAAGCTGCAAAGAATCTGTATTTGACGCAGCCGACGGTGAGTGCTCATATTTCCGCTCTGGAAAGAGAGCTGGAAGTACGATTGTTTGTGAGGAATACAAAGGAAGTGAGTTTGTCTGCGGAAGGGCAGACGCTTTATAAATACGCCAGCCGGATGGTTGATCTGGAGAAGCGGATCGAAGAAGAATTTGGTGAGAGAAAGAAGCTTGGAAAACAGTGTGTTTCCATTGCTGCATCAACGGTTCCTGCAACATATCTGCTTCCGAAGATCCTTGCAAAGTTTAATGAACAGTATCCGGACGAGCAGCTTAAGATTATTGAGGCGGACAGTGCAACGGTTGTGAATCAGGTTGTGGAGCATATGGTGGATATCGGATTTACCGGAACAGTGCTTGAGAAAAAGCATTGCAAATATATCCCGTTTTATAAGGATCGGCTTGCGATCATTACTCCGAATACGGAAGAGTACCGGGCCCGGATGGAACGTCCGGACGATATTTCGTGGATCATGGATGAGCCGATGATCATGCGCGAAGAGGGATCCGGAACGAGGAAAGAAGCGGAAAAACAGCTCAGAAACAGTGGAATCAAACCGGAGAGGCTGAATGTCGTTGCGAGTATTGAGAATCCCGAGACGATCAAGAAGTCGGTGAAAAGCGGCATGGGATGCACGATCATGTCCAGACTTGCGGCAGCAGAGGAAGTTGAGGACGGAAGTGTCCTGGCATTTGCGATTCCCGGATCTGACAGAGGCCGTGATATCAATGTTGTATATAACAAAAATTATCAATTGTCGATTTCGGCAGAACGCTTTTTGAATGTGATCAAAGAAACTTTTGGAGCATAATCAGAGAGAAGGGCTTTTATAGATGTTGTCAATAAAAGCCCTTCTCTTATAGAATCACTCTATTTGATGTTGCACGCACAGAAGTTTATAATTATAGAGGGCCGGATACGGTATCTGGTACAAAAGAAAGGGAAGAACAATGATTTATCTTGATAATGCAGCGACGACAATGCAGAAACCGCAGGAAGTGATCGACGCGGTAGTGGAAGCGATGACTTCGATGGGAAATGCGGGAAGAGGTGCAAACGAGGCGTCTCTCAGTGCATCGAGAGTTATTTACGACACGAGAGAAAAGCTTGCATCATTATTTCATGCAGAGAATGCAAGGCAGATTGCATTTACGTGCAATTCGACTGAGAGTCTGAATATTGCGATCAAAGGATTGCTTGAGCCGGGGGATCATGTGATCACCACGATGCTTGAACATAACTCCGTGCTCAGACCGCTGTATGAGATGGAAATGTCGGGTGTTGAGCTTACGATCGTGAAGAGTGATCGTAAGGGCAGGTTCGACATCGAAGATATGAAAAATGCTGTGAAAGAGAATACGAAAGCGATCGTGTGCACCAATGGTTCGAATCTGACCGGAAACTATGTAGATCTGAAGCCGATTGGTACATTTGCACGCGAAAAAGGAGTTCTTTTTATCGTTGATGCATCTCAGACAGCAGGTGTTTTCCCGATCGATGTACAGGATATGTGTATCGATGTACTTTGTTTTACCGGGCACAAAGGATTGCTCGGACCACAGGGTACAGGCGGCTTGTATGTGAGAGAAGGTCTTGAAGTTCGTCCGCTTAAGTGCGGTGGAAGCGGAGTTCAGACGTTTAGCAGAACACATCCGGTTCAGATGCCGACGGCGCTGGAGGCGGGTACGCTGAATGGACATGGAATTGCGGGGCTGAACGCAGCACTTTCCTATCTTGAGAGAGTGGGGATCGATGCGATCCGTCATCGGGAACAGGAGCTTATGAGGAGATTTTACGAAGGCGTAAAGGATATTCCTGGAATTACCGTGTACGGAGATTTTGAGGATTTTAACCGCTGTGCGATCGTCACAATCAATCTCGGTGATTATGACTCCGGGGAAGTGAGTGATGCACTTTTGATGGATTATGGAATCTCTACACGTCCGGGAGGTCACTGCGCACCGCTGATGCACGAGGCGTTGGGCACGGTTGAGCAGGGAGCGGTAAGATTCAGTTTTTCTCACTACAATACAGACGAAGATGTGGATACGGCTATCAGGGCGGTCCGCGAATTGTCTGAGGAAGAAGAATAGGAATAAGAGAAACCTGAGGAGGGAAAACAAATGAATTTATCAGATTCAAAGATGAAACTTGGAATTGCGGGAATTCTTTGCGGTGTGGTTGCGGCAGCGCTCGCGCTTCTTGGAAATCCTGCAAACATGGCGTTCTGTATCGCGTGTTTTATCCGTGATACTGCAGGTGCGATGGGAATGCATCAGGCGGAAGTGGTACAGTATGCAAGACCGGAAATCGTCGGACTTGTAGTTGGTGCATTTATTATTTCTGTTGCAACTAAGGAATATCGTTCAACAGCCGGATCGTCACCGATGATCAGATTTATCCTTGGTGTGTGTATCATGATCGGAGCACTTATTTTCCTTGGATGCCCACTTCGTATGGTGATCCGTATGTCTGCGGGCGACCTGAACGCGTGGGTTGCATTGATTGGATTTATTCTTGGTATTGCAACAGGTGTGTTTGCACTTAAGAATGGATTCAGTCTTGGAAGAGCATATGCGACACAGAAGATCAACGGTGCCGTTCTTCCGGCGATCACAGTCGGAATCCTGCTTGTCGCTACATGCACGACACTCATGAAAGTAAGTGAGGCTGGCCCTGGTAGCATGCATGCGCCGGTGATCGCATCATTGATTGCAGGTCTTATCTTCGGAGCATTGGCTCAGAAATCAAGAATGTGCTTTGCCGGAAGTATCAGAGACGTCATTTTGATGAAGAACTTTGATCTTTTCAGCGTGATCGCAGGACTTTTTGTTGTACTGCTTGTTTTCAATGTTGCAACAGGACGTTTTGTTGCAGGATTTAATACACCTGGAGTGATCGCTCACTCAAATCATCTGTGGAATATCCTTGGAATGTATACGGTTGGTCTCGCTGCAACACTGGCGGGCGGATGCCCGCTTCGTCAGCTGATCCTTGCGGGACAGGGATCTTCTGATGCGGCAGTTACAGTTGTCGGTATGTTTGTCGGAGCGGCGCTTTGTCATAACTTCGGACTTGCTTCAAGCGGAACATCTGTAAATCCTGAGACAAAGGAACTGGTAGCGGGTGCGGTTACACCGGCAGGTAAAGTGGCTTGTATCATTTGTATCGTCGTTTGCCTGATCATTGCATTTACATGCAAGAGAGAGAACACAAAATAGGATTGAAAAGTAATAATAGATATTGTATTCTAGGAAAGAAGGTAAAAAAATGAAGGAAGTTGACGCAAGAGGACTGTCTTGTCCAGAACCGTTAATGCTTACAGCTCAGGCTGTGAAAGGAGCAGACGGACCGGTTAAAATTCTCGTTTCTGAGCCACATCAGAAGATGAATGTTGAAAAATACGCAAAAGATCAGGGTAAGAAATCAACAGCGGTGGAAAAAGACGGTTATTTTGAAGTCGTAATTGGTTAATTATGAGAAAGAAAGAATTGAAACTTGTCGTTACATTCCATACGACATCCGATGCGATGGCGATGGAGAAGATGTGTAAGGCGAATGGAACTCCGGGAAGAATCATCCCTGTTCCAAGAGAAATATCGGCAGGATGCGGACTTGCATGGTGCGCCGCGCTTGATGAGCGTGACGTGATCGCCTCGGTGATGAAGCGGGCTGGTATTGAAGAAGAAGCAATGCATGAATGCATGGTATAGTATGTAAGATGCGAAAATGAATGAAAAAGCAACGATCAATTATCTTGCAGATCTGAGCTGTGTGCTCGGATCACGTAAGATTATGATGGTTGCTTTTTTTGCTTCTAGAATCCTTTTTTGAGAAAGTCGATGACGTGCGGAAGGAGTCGGTCGGTTTTTTGGGTGAGCGATTCCGTTCCGTCCTTCAAAGCCCAGTCGTACAGGGCGGAACGCTCGAACATTGCATATACGTCCATAAGTTCTGATGCGGTATTTGAACCGTTGAATTCTCCGCTGTCGATCCCTTCCTGGAATATTTGCGTGCAGCAGCGGAAGTACAGACGATTTGTGTCGGAAAGAGAGCGTGTATCTTTTGTTGTTATCTGCGAAGAATATAGATAAGCCAGAATGCTGATATCAATGCTTGTCTCGATCATGTCGAAGACCTGATGATTCAGAAAAAGGAGCTTGTCTTTGGCGCTCATATCCGGATCGAGTGTCGGGAGAAGTTCTTCGTATTTGTCGTCGAATAGATCAGACAATGTGTTGAGAAGAGATTCCTTCCCTTTGAAATAATGGTAAAATGTCCCTTTTGATGTTTTAGACAGGGAAATGATGTCTTCGATCGTTGTATTGTCGTACCCTTTTTTGGAAAAAAGATTCCAGGCTGCTTTGACGATGCGTCCTTTTGTTGATATGCGTTTGCGAGGCATAGGGATCCCTCCTCTTTAAAGCGGTATTATAAAAGGGCGGATGAAAAGATCCGCCCTTTGGAATTCAAAAGAAAAGTTTTTGGAACGATTAGCCAACGATAAAACCGTATTTCAATGGATCCAATGGATCGATGAGGTATGTACCAACGCCTGTAAGGTATGCACTACCTGTGATCATTGGGATAACTGCATCGTAATCACCGATTTTGGTTGTCTCTTTGATTACACCTTTGAAGATTGTTCCGATAAAGCTTTCGTATAAGAACTCTTCTCCAACTCCGAGCTCGCCCCATGCATGGAGTGTAGCAAGTTTAGCACTTGTACCTGTTCCACAAGGTGAACGGTCAGCCTGAGCTTCTCCGAAGATAACTACGTTACGCATTGTAGCTTTGTCCGGGTTTGGTGTCGGTCCGTAGAACTCTACAAGGTCAACAGATGTAATGTCAAGAGTCGGGTGCTGGATCTCAACTTCTTTGTTGATGATCTCCATCATCTTCATTCCGAGCTGTGTGTATGCCGGAACAGTCTTGGCATTGATCTCGCCGATGTTAAGCTTTGTTGTATCAACGAGTGCGAAGAAGCTTCCTCCGAATGAGATTGTGTAAGGAATCTCAACGCCGTCAACTGTTACTGTAAGGTTGTCTTTGTAAACAAATGCAGGAACGTTTGTAAGTGTTACGCTTACACATTTTCCATTCTCTACGATTGCTTTTGTGCTGATCAGACCAGCCGGAGCTTCCATTAATACTGTGTTCTCTCCTTCGTGTGTCTCAACGATTCCTGATTCAACAGCAACTGTTACTGCACCGATCGTACAGTGTCCGCACATGTTGAGGTATCCGCCTGTGTCCATGAAAAGAACACCGAAGTCAGCGTCTTCGTTTACCGGTGAGCAGATGAATCCACCAAACATGTCGTGATGTCCGCGTGGTTCGTACATAAGAGCTGTACGAACATGGTCGTAGTTTGCTTCCATCCATTTTTTCTTTTCGATCATTGTGTTTCCTTCAGGCTCAGGGAAACCGCCGAGTACCATACGGCAGAATTCTCCGTTTGTGTGAGCGTCAACTACCTGAAGCTGTGATTCAAAACGATCCATTTTAACGTTTGCTTTGTATGCCATAGCAAAACCCTCCTTGAGAATGTAGGTATTTATAGATGGTTTCTATAAATCCGATTGATTAGAACTGATACATATAGGCGTTCGTGATTAATGATATAAGGAAAAAATTCCATGATTGTGACAATCTATTAACAAGTAGAACGCGTTCTAGTATCCGGTTCATTTGGTACTTCTAATTATGGACGAAATTGCTTGAAAAGTCAATGGGTTTTTGCTATTATAAAAATACAAAAAACTGTTGAAATAACAGGAGAGTTGTGCTATTGTTAAGTAGCTCAGGAGTTGCATGGAGGTAGTTGGGTGACTGGTGTGCCCCCTAGTCTTCAAAACTAGTGTTGGGCGTTAGGAGCGTCCTGGGTGGGTTCGATTCCCACATGCCTCCGCCAAAGAGATACATTAAATTTGTTAAAAAATAGACGAGTAGAAAATGGTATAGATTTTGTCTATAGGGTATGGAATAAATACTGATCGTCGGATATAATATAGGAAGATAGGTAATCGGAAAAAGGATTACTTATATATAAAACAAAAAAAGTATGAGAAAAAGGAGATGTGTGTCATGGAAAAAGTACAGTTATTATTACGTCAGCACGTAGGTGCACCTTGTGCTCCTTGTGTAGCTGTAGGTGATAAGGTTAAAAAAGGTACATTGATTGCCACGCCAACAGGCTTGGGAGCAAATATTTTCTCAAGTGTTTATGGTGAAGTATCTGAGATTCTTGAGGATCGTATCATTATTAAAGCGGATGCAGAACAGCCGGATGAGTTCGTTCCGATCGATGTTCCGGAAGATGCATCAAAACTTGACATGATCAAGGCTGCTGGTATCGTAGGTATGGGTGGAGCAGGATTCCCAACAGGAATCAAGCTGAACATCGATCTGTCTACAACAGAGATGGCTGAGCTTAGAGAGGATATCAATCCTGAGCTTCCAAAAGATTTCAAACTGGAGCACAGCTACATTTTGATCAACAACTCTGAGTGTGAGCCTGGACTTGCTCATAACATTGCTCAGACAGTTGCTGAGACAGATAAGGTTGTCCGCGGAGTGAAATACTGTATGGAGATCACAAAGGCTGACAAAGCAATCTTTGCTATTAAGAAGAAAAATAAAGAAGCTGTTCTTGCTCTTATGGATGCATTGAAAGATGAGCCGGACATTACACTTCATCTTCTTCCGGATATTTACCCAATGGGTGAAGAGCGTGCGGTAGTTCGTGAGTGTCTTGGTGTGAACCTTGATACAACACAGCTTCCATCAGCTGCAAGATCTGTAGTATTGAACCTTGAGACAGTTGCTAAAATCGCAGAAGCAATCGAAGAGAAGAAGCCATGTATCACAAAGAACGTAACAGTTCGCGGTAACATCAAAGGCGGAAGTGATGCTCATGTATTCATGAACGTTCCGGTTGGTATCTCTGTCGGAGAGCTGATCGAGATGGCAGGCGGCCTTGATAAAGAAGATTCTGTTGGTGAGATCATCATGGGTGGTGCGTTCACAGGACGTGCAGCTGAGCTTGATGAGCCTACAACAAAGACAACAGGTGCGATCCTTACAACATACAGAATGCCTGATCTTACAGGCAAGAAGGTTGGTCTTCTTGTTTGTGCATGTGGCGGTAATGAAGGCCGTATGCGTGTGATCGCTGAAAAGATGCATGGAGAAGTTGTTTCTGTATGCAGATGTAAACAGGCGATCGAGAACAAACCGGGTGCACCACTGAAATGTCTCCGTCCTGGAAACTGTCCTGGACAGGTTAAGAACAATATGCAGTTCAAGAAAGATGGATGTGAATACATCATCATCGGTAACTGTTCAGACTGTTCTAACACAGTTATGGCTTCTGCACCTCAGATGGGACTTAAAGTATTCCATCAGACAGACCATGTTATGAGAGCAGTTGGTCATGCACAGTATCGTCAGCTTACTGTATCTAAATGGGTAAACCAGGATATCAACGTTGCAGACTAATGAAGGTATAAATTGCCGAACGAGGAATATTACCCCGAGATATTCCTCGAAAGGTGATTATATATATGTGAATTATCACAAATAATGAAAAGAAATCAAAAGGAGGAAATGATATGTCTATTACAGCTGAAACAGCATGCAAATGATCCTGCAGTGTTATGCTGTAGAGCAGAGGCTGGTATCACAATCGAGCCAGCTAATCTTGAAGATCCGGCAATTTTTGATGAATTAGTTGATTCAGGATTGTTGAACCTTGATGGATGCTTGAAAATTGGACAGGTATTGGGCGCTAAACTTACAAAGACAAGTGATTCTTTGAGCCCACTTACAGCAGATAATATGGAGGGATACAAAGACTCTGTAGAAGAGGAAGCTCCGGCAGAGGAAGCGCCAGTAGAGGAATATCCGGCAGCGGCTCCTGTAGCAGTTGCAGCACCAGTTGCAGCAGCAGCAACAGTAGCAGGTGGAGTTCTTAAGATCCACATTGGAGAAGGAAAGGATATCGACCTTTCAATCCCTGTTGGCGCACTTGGCGGCGGCGCTGAAGTAGTAGAAGTTGCTCCAGCAGCAACAGCAGCAGCTCCGGCAGCAGCTCCAACAGCTGAAGAAGTAGCTAAAGAAGGCAAAGTAATCAGAAGCCTTACAAGACAGCACTATGCAATCACAGAAGTTAAGAGAGGACCAGAGACAAAGATCGAAGGAACTGTTCTTACAATCCGTGAAGGAATCGAGCAGGAAGTTATCGATGCAGATGCTCTTATCAAAGATTTCCACATCGAGATCATCACACCAGCTCAGTACCACACATATTCAGAGACAATCATGGACGTTCAGCCAATCGCTACAAAAGACGGCGACAGCAAGCTCGGACAGGGTATCACAAGAGTAATCGATGGTGCTGTTATGGTTCTTTCAGGAACAGACGAAGGCGGAGTCCAGATCGGTGAGTTCGGTTCTTCAGAAGGATACCTTGATGAGAACATCATGTGGGGACGTCCGGGATGTCCAGAGAAAGGTGAAATCCTTATCAAAGGTAACATCGTAGTTCAGGCAAAGACAAACATGGAGCGTCGTGGACCTATGACAGCTCATACAGTATTTGATATCGTAACACAGGAAATCCGTGAAGCTTTGAAGAAAGTGGAAGATGACCTTATTGTTGATACAGAGACATTTGAGCAGGTTCGTCACCCAGGACAGAAGAAAGTCGTTATCGTTAAAGAGATCATGGGACAGGGAGCTATGCATGATAACTTCATCCTTCCTGTAGAGCCAGTTGGTGTTCTTGGATCAAGAGCTAACGTTGACCTTGGTAACCTTCCAGTTTGTGTATCTCCATTGGAAGTACTTGACGGATGTATCCATGCTATCACATGTATCGGACCTGCATCGAAAGAGATGTCAAGACATTACTGGAGAGAGCCACTCGTACTTGGCGCACTTCATGACCCAGAGATCGACCTTTGTGGTGTAATCTTTGTTGGATCTCCACAGATCAACGCAGAGAAGTTCTATGTATCTGAAAGACTTGGACAGACAGTTGAAATGATGGACGTTGATGGTGCATTCATCACAACAGAAGGATTTGGAAACAACCATATCGACTTCGCTTCTCACCATGAGCAGATCGGTATGAGAGGAATTCCGGTAGTTGGTCTTTCATTCTGTGCTAACCAGGGAGCTCTTGTAGTTGGTAACAAGTACATGACAGCAATGGTTGATAATAACAAGTCTGAGGGTGGTATCGAGAACGAGATTCTTGCTAACAACACTCTTTGCCCAGAAGAAGCAGTTCGTGCACTTGCTATGTTGAAGGCACGTATGGCTGGAGAAGAAGTAAAACCTGCTGAGAAGAAATGGAATCCAAACGTTAAATCTAACAACGTAGAAGCTATCGAAGAAGCTACAGGAACTAAGATGGAACTTGTAGAAAACGAGCAGGCTCTTCCACTTAGCCAGAAGCGTATCGATAAAGGATATAACTAAGATAGAGTTTTAGGTTATACACATGGAAAACACGAGAATTAAATATGGTGACAGACTGATCTATATGGAAGGTGTCTGTGTGGATATTGATGACTGCAGTATCAGCGTAGACCTCAAAGGACGACTTGGATTCTTTAAAGCACCAAAGAGAATGTTTGTGTGCGATGTCGAACCGAAGGTTGGACAGGAATTTGGTTGGATGATGAGTTTCCCAGAACAGATTTCACCAGAGATTAACAGTAAATATGTTAGTAATATTGAGAAAGAGCGCGCAAAACAGAAAGAGATGCAGGCTCGCTTAAATAATAAGGAGGATTAAAAATGAGTTTAACGGTTGTTAAAGGATTACAATCAGAGATCTTCGTTCCAATTACTCCACCGATGGTATGGACACCAGTAGAGAAAGAACTGAAAGATATGACAATCGCTCTTGCTACAGCAGCAGGTGTTCACCAGATTGATCAGGAAAGATTCAACCTCGCAGGTGACTTCACATGGAGAAAGATCGATGACAAGTGCCCATCAGACCAGTTAATGGTATCACATGGTGGTTACGATAACGGAGATGTTAATAAGGACATCAACTGTATGTTCCCTATCGACAGACTTCATGAATTGGTAGAAGAAGGATTTATTAAAGCTACAGCTCCATTCCATGCAGGATTCATGGGTGGTGGTGGAAACCAGGAGAAATTCAAAGGGGAGACAGGACCGGCAGTTGCTGCAATGCTGAAAGAAGAAGGCGTTGACGGAGTACTCCTCACAGCTGGATGAGGTACTTGCCACCGCTCTGCAGTATTGGTGCAGAGAGCGATTGAAGAAGCTGGAATTCCTACAATTATTATTGCAGCTCTTCCACCAGTTGTACGTCAGACTGGTACACCACGTGCGGTTGCTCCATTGGTTCCAATGGGAGCTAATGCAGGTGGACCACACAACATTCCACAGCAGACAGCTATCGTTAAAGATACTCTTAGACAGTTGGTTGAGATCCAGACACCTGGAAAGATCGTACCATTGCCATACGAGTATGTTGCTGTACTCTAATTTATAGTGTGAACAATCAAAAGGGAAATGGCTTGTCCATTTCCCTTTTATAATGCAAAAATTGTTGCAAACAAATGACTGAAAAGATTGAATAAATTCAGGATTATGCTAAAATATAATCAAGTATTTCCATGAGCGTAGAAAACAAGAAAAGTCAAAAGGAGGAGCTACGAAAATGGCAGTTGAAGAGAGAAAATTACGACGTCTCACAATCAAGGCATACCATATGGATACGGTTGTGATGGGGGATCGTAATGATATTACATCAGGCGGAAAAATGACTGTTTGTAAAGATATTATTCCTGAATTATTGAAGGATGCGAAACATATCAAAGATATTGATATCCAGGTGATTCAGCCTGGAGACCATGACCGCTGGACAAACACGATTATGGATATTATTCCGATTTCTGCAAAAGTGCTTGGAGATCTTGGAGAGGGAATCACGCATACAGTTACAGGTGTGTATGTGATGCTTACCGGAGTAGACGTGAATGGAAAACAGTGTCATGAATTCGGCTCTTCAGAAGGCGTTCTGAAAGATCAGCTTGTGCTGAATCGTGCCGGTACACCAGGTGATAATGATGTGATCATTTCCTTTGATGTTACATTGGCAGCCGGAATGGGACAGGAGAGACCGGGCCCTACAGAAGCACATTTGCTGTGTGATAAATTCATCAATATTTTCAGAGATAAATTGAGAAGCTTCAACGGAAATCAGTGTACGGAAAAACATGTATACAATGACGTTGTGAGACCGGGTGGAAAACGCGTGCTGATCATCAAGCAGGTTGCCGGACAGGGAGCGATGTATGATACGCATATGTTCCCGAAGGATCCTTCAAGCTCGATCGGAACAAAATCCATCATTGATATGGGAAATATGCCGGTGATTATTACACCAAATGAATACAGAGACGGAATTATCCGTTCCATGAACTAGGAAAGGAGGAAAAGATTATGGGAATAGGACCATCGACCAAAGAAACTACATTACATCATTTCAGAGATCCGCTTTTGGAGGTTGTGTCAGAAGATACAGATCTTGACCTTCTTGGAATCCTTCTGGTGGGTTCCCCGGACGGAAATAACGACAAACTGTTTGTTGGAACGAGAGCTGCAGTTATTGCGGAATCGATGAGAGCAGATGGCGTTATTGTTTCCTGTGATGGATGGGGAAACAGCCATGTAGACTATACGAATACAGTAGAGCAGATTGGAAAAAGAGGAATTCCGGTAACAGGAATTACATTTAACGGTACTGTTGCTCAGTTCGTGGTTGTAAATGATTATCTGGATGCGATTATTGATATTAATAAGAGTGCAGACGGAACGGAGACGGACGTTGTTGGTGAAAATAACATGACCAGGTTAGACTGCTTAAAGGCAAAAGCACTGCTGAAGCTCAAAATGCAGAAAAAAGAAAAAGAGAACAGATAGAAAATGAATGAAAAAGGCACTGTTGCACATTGTTGTGACAGTGCCTTTTGGTGTTAAGGGAAACTCTAATTCGTAGAACAAAAAACTATGGGAAAGATATTTGCCCCAGTGATCGGTTTTTTTGTTTTGCAGAATCGTGTTATTAAAGAATGTAATGATATAAATTGAAATAAGAAAGTATAATGACGACATTAAAATTTATAGTTTCTATATTGACTTTGTAATGACGACATGATAATATGTAATCAGGCAAGGAAGTCAAAAGTAGTATAGAAGATATACATGAGGACACTTGCTAATTTTATTGGGGAATCGCATAAAAAAGGAAACAGAAAAGTGGAAGTTCATATAATACATAGTAAACCAGAACTTTTGCAATTTATTCGATTCAGAATGGGGGTCATTTTATGGAACAGAAACAAGAAAAATTTAGTACCATAGGGTATATCGCAGCTGCGCTGGGTATGTGTATCGGTACTGGTAACGTCTGGCGTTTCCCACGTATTTGTGCAGCGAATGGCGGAGGAGCATTTATTGTAGCATGGACGATCGCAATGCTGATCTTTGCGGTTCCTCTTCTATCGACAGAGATGGCGATCGGTAAGAAAACGAGACTTGGATGTATTGGTTCCTTCCGTGATTGTGGTGGAAAGAAATATACATGGATGGGATTTTTTGTAACAGCGGTTTGTTTCTTCCTTATGAGTTATTACTGCGTGCTTCAGGGATACTGCCTTAAATATGCAGTTGGTTCTCTGACATCATTTGAATCAAACCTGACGACGGAAACGACAGCGGCGATCTGGACAGCATTTACGGATTCACCTGCACAGGTAATCTTATTCCATGCGATTGGGTTTGCGGTAGCGTGTTTCGTAGTATATCAAGGTATTTCCGGTGGTATTGAAAAGTTCTGTAAGGTTGCGATTCCTGGACTTTTTATAATTCTTGTTGGATTGGCAGTATATGCTATGACGTTAAACGGATCAAGTCAGGGACTTCAGTATCTTTTCACAATTAAGAAAGAGTACTTATTTGCCCCGAATACATGGATTCAGGCATTTATCCAGGCGGCATGGAGTACCGGAGCTGGCTGGGGATTCATTATTACATATGCGAACTATGTAGATGCAAAAGAAGATGTTCCGACAAGCTGTCTGATCATGGGTCTTGGTGATAACCTCGGAGCAATACTTTCGGCACTTGTAGTCATTCCTGCTATCTGTGCACTTTCTGCAACACCGGAGGCTGCAAATGAGGCATTGGGACAGGGTAACTTTGGTCTTACATTTATTTACATTTATCAGTTGTTTACAACAATTCCTGGAGGAAGATTTATTTCATTCATTTTCTTTGGATTACTTGCAATTGCAGCGATCACATCTTTGTTCTCAATGATCGAAGTGGGAGTGAAGTGTGTGGTAGACCTTGGTGTATCACGTAAGAAAGCAGTTGTTGGTGTTTGCTTCGCCGGCTTCGTAGTTGGATGCTTCTCAGCATGGTCACTGAACAACATTGATAATCAGGACTGGGTATGGGGTCTTGGACTTCTTGTCAGCGGTGCATTTATTGCGATCCTTGCAATCAAATACGGTCTTGAGAAATTACGTAAGGAAGAGGTCAATGGTGAAGGCGCTGATATTCACTTCCCGAAGGCGTACTTCAATACATGCATGTACATTATGCCGGTTCTGGTAGCGATTATGGTTGGTTACTGGCTCCTTCAGACAAAAGAGTGGTTCCCGGATACATGGATGAATCCGTTTATCATTCAGGATAACACAGGAACGGTATTGCTGCAGTTTGGAGTGGTTATCATAGTTGGTATCCTGCTTGGTAAAACATTTAATAGAAAGACAGCAAAAGGAAAAATAACAAAAGACGAAGACTGCAGATAGAATCAGAAAGAAGGTAATGGATTATGACGATGGATGCAATTATTATGATGGTAATTACACTTGTGGGTTATGTTGGAGGATTCTCCTATTTCATGGCAAGAGTGTTTAAAAAAGAGAAAGCGAAATCAGCATAGATCGCCCAGTAAAATTAGGAAGAAAGCCGGTTGAAAAGCCGGCTTTCTTCCTATATATATGTGTGTAAAGAATTGTTTTGTATCTGTGTTAAGAATAATATGATAAAATAAAAAAGTCCCAAGTCTGCGTGAGGTATGGCTTGGGGCTTTTTCTGAATTGTAAACATATCGCTTAATCATCAAAAAGATAATCTCTGGCGTATTTTAGAAATACTTTTGTAACAGGAGATAAATCTTCTTCTGAAGAATAGGCAAATCCCAGATTGCGGTAAACATTTGGTTTGATCGGCCGCACTTCGAAGTCACCGCTTCTTCCTCGAAGTAATAGACCCGGGATAACTGTAATGCCTAAATTGTGTTCTACCATAGAAATAGCACTGAACTCATTGATCGTGTTGTGGCGAATGTGAGGGTTCAGATGATATTTCTGAAAGAGACGGTGAATATCACTTCCTGGTTTATAATCGGCTGTGATAAAAGGAACTTTATCGAGCAGTTCGATAGGAACTTCGTCAAATTTTGTATAGATGTGATCCTTCGGTAATACAACATAAAATGGATCGTTCATAACCGGGAAAAACTGATAAGATTCCCGTTCCTGCTTACTCAGGAAACCAACATCAACACGATGCTGCTGAATCCAAAGCGGAAGTTCGCTTTCCAGCCCTTCGATGATCTTAAAGTGAATGTCCGGGTGATCTTTCTGGAATTCGTAGATGATCTTTGGAATCCAGTGGATGGAACAGCTTAAAAAAGTTCCGATTGTAATTGTTCCGATCTGAGCACCTTTCATCGATGCGATCTCTTGATTGACAACTTCGCTTGCGTTTATCATAGCGCGGATAGAAGGAATGAGTGCTTTGGCCTCTTTTGTCAAGAAAACACCATGATTGTGTTTGATAAATAGAGGAAGACCAACTTCCTTTTCGAGTGATTTCATCATTTGAGTGATCCCTGACTGCGTATAGCCTAATTCCTCTGCGACTCTTGTGAAACTTCCGGTGTCATCAACGGCGAGCATTACTTGGTATTTTTTTGTTTCCACTTAAGTCCCTCCCTTATAACGTAATATATTTTGTGAAAAAAAGATTGAATGTAAATGAATAGAGAGATATAATTAAAAATGAATTATATTCTAAAATTCAATACGATATTAACTATGATAATGTCGTCATTAATTTCTTTAATGTCTTTCACATTTCTTATTATATAAAAGTAGAAACGAGAAAACAAGATTGTATCTGCAAAAATACAAAAAAAATCAAAAAAGTCTTGAAAACCCCGAAATTATCATATATACTAAAAAAGCTGTGACATGATAGCGTTGAAGCGTGAGGTTGCTGCTGTTTTGGCAGGTTTTCCGTGGAGCGAATGTCAAGTTAGGAAACTGGCGACAAGTCACTGTACGAAACTATAACGGCCACTGAAATGTGGTAACAACGTGTGAGTTACCCACGACACACACGGGAGAGTGTACAGTCACCGCTTGTCGTACTGGATTTAAAAGTACGAAAAGGAGGCGACTTTTTTTATGGCAAGTCAAGTAATGAGAATCACTTTGAAAGCTTATGATCATCAGTTGGTTGATGCATCAGCAAAGAAAATCATCGAAACTGTAAAGAAGAATGGAGCACAGGTGAGCGGACCGGTACCGCTTCCGACAAAAAAGGAAGTAGTTACAATTCTTAGAGCTGTTCACAAATATAAAGATTCCAGAGAACAGTTCGAGCAGAGAACTCATAAGAGACTTATCGATATCATTGCACCAACACAGAAAACTGTGGATGCATTATCAAGATTGGAAATGCCAGCTGGTGTATATATCGACATTAAGATGAAGAACAAATAAGATCAGCAAATATTGAACTTCATCAGGCAACGAAAAATGCAGTAGTTCCTATATTTAGGATGAACACCCAAGTGGCGTTCCGCTGTAAATCAAGGAGGTAATTATAATGAAGAAAGCTATCTTAGCTACAAAAGTCGGAATGACTCAGATCTTCAACGAAGATGGTGTGCTTACACCGGTAACAGTACTTCAGGCTGGTCCATGTTACGTAACACAGATCAAAACTGTTGAGAACGATGGATACAGTGCTGTACAGGTTGGATTCGTTGACAAGAAAGACAAAATCGTGAACAAAGACAAGAACGGAAAGAAAGAGATCGTTCATCGTCACGGATTAACAAAGGCAGAGCAGGGACACTTCGCAAAAGCCGGAGTTACAGGAAAGAGATTTGTAAAAGAATTTAAATTTGAGAACGCTGAAGAGTATACATTGGCTCAGGAAATCAAAGCTGATATCTTTGAAGCAGGCGATAAAGTAGACGCAACTGCTATCTCAAAAGGTAAAGGATTCCAGGGCGCGATCAAGAGACACAATCAGCATAGAGGACCTATGACACATGGTTCTAAGTTCCACCGTCATGCAGGTTCCAACGGTGCTGCATCTGATCCGAGTAAAGTATTCAAAGGAAAGAAGATGCCGGGACATATGGGAAGCAGAAAGATCACAATTCAGAATCTTGAGATCGTTCGTGTAGATGCTGAAAACAACCTGCTTCTGGTTAAAGGTTCTGTACCGGGACCAAAGAAATCTTTAGTAACAATTAAAGAGACAGTTAAGGCTTGCAAATAGGCTTAACGGAAGAAAGGAGGAACGCTAGAGATGGCAAACGTAGCAGTTTACAATATCGAAGGTAAAGAAGTTGGTACAATGGAACTGAACGATGCTGTATTCGGTGTAGAGGTTAACGAACACTTGGTACACATGGCAGTTGTAAACCAGCTTGCAAATAAACGTCAGGGTACACAGAAAGCAAAAACTCGCTCAGAAGTATCTGGTGGCGGAAGAAAACCATGGAGACAGAAAGGAACAGGTCATGCAAGACAGGGTTCTACAAGATCTCCACAGTGGACAGGTGGTGGAGTTGTATTTGCACCAACACCAAGAGATTATTCTTTCAAAATGAATAAGAAAGAAAAGAGAGCAGCTCTCAAATCAGCTCTTACATCAAGAGTAGAAGAGAACAAATTCATCGTAATCGATGAGATCGCTCTTACAGAGATCAAGACAAAGAGCATCGCAAACATGCTTAAAGGATTAAATGTTGAAAAGGCATTGGTAGTATTGGAAGACGGAAATACAAACGCCGAGATTTCTGCAAGAAATATCGCTGATGTTAAGACAGCTAAGACAAATACAATCAACGTATTCGACGTATTGAAATACAATACAGTAATCGCAACAAAAGCAGCTGTTGAAAAAATTGAGGAGGTGTACGCATAATGGCAAACGTTCAGTATTATGATGTTATCCTTAAACCAGTAATCACTGAGAAAAGTATGGAACTCATGGGTGAGAAGAAATATACATTCCTTGTACACACAGAGGCTACAAAAACTCAGATCAAAGAAGCTGTTGAGAAAATGTTCGCAGGAACAAAGGTTAAAAGTGTAAACACAATGAACCTTGACGGAAAGAGCAAAAGAGTTCGTGGAACATGGAAATTTGGTAAAACAGCTAAGACGAAAAAAGCAATCGTTCAGTTGACAGCTGACAGCGCAGATATCGAAATTTTTGAGGGGTTATAAGACTTGCTGAAGGCGAGCGTCAGCGAAGGCTGAAGCTTAGTCGGACCCCGTTCGCTGAGATTAGCGAGGTTTTTTCGAGCTTAGCGAAGCGAACATACGCCGCGCGAAGCGCGTAGAAATTGAGCTTAGTCGAACCCCGTAATATACGGTGCAATTCCGTGAAACAAATAGTTAGAAATTGAAAGGAGAAGTAATCATGGGAATCAAGACATATAACCCATATACGCCTTCCAGAAGACAGATGACTGGATCAGATTTCTCAGAAATCACAAAGACAACTCCAGAAAAATCTTTGTTGGCTTCTAAGAGCAGACAGGCAGGACGTAATAATCAAGGTAAAATTACAGTTAGACACCGCGGAGGCGGAGCTAAGAAAAAATACAGAATTATCGACTTCAAGAGAAAGAAAGACGGTATTCCGGCTACTGTAATCGGAATCGAGTACGATCCGAACAGAACAGCAAATATCGCACTTATCTGCTATGAAGATGGTGAGAAAGCATATATCCTTGCACCGGCTGGACTTACAGACGGAATGAAGGTTATGAACGGACCGGAAGCAGAAGTAAGAGTTGGTAACTGCTTACCACTTTCAGAGATTCCGGTTGGTACACAGATCCATAACATTGAGCTTTATCCTGGAAAAGGCGGACAGCTTGTTCGTTCTGCAGGAAACAGTGCTCAGTTGATGGCTAAAGAAGGCAAATACGCAACACTTCGTCTTCCTTCAGGTGAAATGAGAATGGTTCCAATCATCTGTCGTGCATCTATTGGTGTAGTTGGTAACGGAGATCACAGCTTGGTTAACATCGGTAAAGCAGGACGTAAGCGTCACATGGGTATCCGCCCAACAGTACGTGGTTCTGTTATGAACCCTAACGACCATCCGCACGGTGGTGGTGAAGGTAAGACTGGTATCGGACGTCCGGGTCCATGTACTCCTTGGGGTAAACCAGCACTTGGTTTGAAGACTCGCAAGAAGAACAAACAGTCTAACAAGTTAATCGTAAGAAGACGTGATGGTAAAGGTATCAAATAGTAGATTCACAAGGAGGTAGAACAATGGCTCGTTCACTTAAAAAAGGACCATTCGCAGATGCAAGTCTGCTTAAAAAGGTTGATGCAATGAACGCATCAGGCGACAAGTCAGTTATTAAAACATGGTCTCGTCGTTCTACAATCTTCCCAAGCATGATCGGACATACAATCGCTGTTCATGACGGAAGAAAGCATGTACCTGTATATGTAACAGAAGACATGGTTGGACACAAGCTCGGTGAGTTCGTGGCAACAAGAACATACAGAGGACATGGAAAAGACGAAAAGAAATCCAGAGTTAGATAATAAACAACGTATTTGAAAGGAGGGTTCATCCATGGCAAAAGGACATAGATCCCAGATCAAGAGAGAAAGAAATGCTAATAAGGACACAAGACCTTCAGCTAAGTTGTCTTATGCTAGAGTATCAGTTCAGAAAGCATGCTTCGTATTGGATGCCATCAGAGGTAAGGATGTACAGACAGCACTTGGAATTTTAACATACAATCCAAGATATGCTTCAAGTTTAATAAAGAAATTATTGGAGTCAGCAATCGCAAACGCTGAGAATAACAACGGTATGAATGCTGAAAACCTTTACATTGCAGAAGCTTATGCAAATAAAGGACCAACAATGAAGAGAATCAGACCTAGAGCGCAGGGTAGAGCTTACAGAATCGAAAAGAGAATGAGCCACATTACACTCGTGCTTGATGAAAGATAAGGAGGGCAATCATGGGACAGAAAGTTAATCCTCATGGATTGAGAGTCGGTGTTATTAAAGATTGGGACTCTAAATGGTATGCAGAAAAAGATTTTGCTGACTACCTTGTAGAGGATCATGAAATTAGAACATTTCTTAAAAAGAAATTATACAGCGCTGGTGTTTCTAAGATCGAGATCGAAAGAGCATCTGACCGCGTTAAGATCATCATTTACACAGCTAAACCGGGCGTAGTGATCGGTAAAGGTGGATCTGAGATCGAAAAGACAAAAGCAGAACTTGCAAAATTTGTTGATAAGAAATTAATCGTAGATATCAAAGAGATCAAGAGACCTGATAAGGATGCACAGCTTGTTGCAGAGAATATCGCTCAGCAGCTTGAAAATCGTATCTCGTTCAGACGCGCTATGAAATCATGCATGTCAAGAACAATGAAATCAGGAGCACTCGGTGTTAAGACATCTGTTTCCGGACGTCTTGGCGGAGCTGATATGGCTCGTACAGAGTTCTACAGCGAAGGAACAATTCCGCTTCAGACACTGAGAGCTGACATTGACTACGGATTCGCTGAGGCAGACACAACTTATGGTAAAGTTGGTGTTAAATGCTGGATCTACAAAGGCGAAGTTCTTCCGGAGAAAAAGGAAGGGGGAAATAAATAATGTTAATGCCAAAAAGAGTAAAACGTCGTAAACAGTTCCGTGGATCTATGAAGGGAAAAGCTCTTCGTGGAAATACACTTTCATATGGTGAATATGGTATCATTGCAACTGAACCATGCTGGATCAGATCTAATCAGATCGAAGCAGCCCGTATCGCTATGACTCGTTATATCAAACGTGGTGGTAAAGTTTGGATCAAAATATTCCCAGATAAACCTGTAACTACAAAACCAGCTGAAACACGTATGGGTTCCGGAAAAGGTACTCTCGAATACTGGGTAGCAGTTGTGAAGCCAGGCCGCGTTATGTTCGAAATCGCAGGCGTACCTGAAGAAGTAGCCAGAGAAGCTCTTCGTCTTGCTACACACAAATTACCTTGTAAATGTAAAATCGTTTCTCGCGCAGACTTAGAAGGCGGTGATAACAGTGAAA
>JAUNDE010000085.1:0-1797 GCA_030526265.1 Eubacteriales bacterium
AAGTATTTACAGAAGATGATATGACAAAGGTATTTCCGGTGGTAGATACGAAGGGTTCTGATTCGGCGATGCTAGATAATACATTGGAATTCCTTGTGATGGGAGGTATGGAACTGCCGCTTGCTGCTATGGCAATGATTCCGGAGCCATGGGCACACAATGATACCATTTCACAGGAGGGAAGAGACTTCTACCAGTATTATGCGACCATGATGGAACCTTGGGATGGACCGGCATCCATTCTCTTTTCGGACGGAGATGTGATGGGTGCGATTCTTGACCGTAATGGTCTTCGTCCATCCAGATATTATGTGATGGATGATCATAGATTAATCTTATCTTCGGAAGTTGGAGTTCTGAATCTAGACGAAGCGCATATTCTGAAAAAGGAGCGTTTGCATCCCGGAAAAATGCTTCTGGTTGATACAAAGAAGAAAAAATTTTTCTTGGACGAAGAAATCAAAGAATACTATGCACAGAAAGAGCCTTATGGAGAGTGGCTGGACAGCAATCTTCTGACTCTTGCGGAAATTAAAATTCCAAATGAAAAAGTTCCATACATAGAAAAAGAACGTTTGATGAGATTGCAGAAAGCATTTGGATACAATTATGAGGAATACCGTGACGGTATCTATTCGATGGCGTTACATGGAACCGAACAGATTGGGGCAATGGGTGTGGATACACCAATTGCAGCACTTTCAAAGGAATACCAGCCATTATTCTATTATTTCAAACAACTTTTTGCGCAGGTAACCAATCCTCCAATTGACGCAGTCAGAGAAAAGATTGTGACTTCAACGACCGTCTATGTGGGAAAAAACGGAAATCCTCTGGAAGAAAAAGCAGAGAACTGTCAGGTACTGAAAATCAATAATCCAATTTTGAATGATCTGGATTTGCTTAAGATCAAGACGATGAAAAAAGAAGGATTTAAAGTAGCACAGGTACCAATTACATTCTATAAGAGCAGTCCGATTACGCGTGTATTGGAACATTTATTTGTAGAAGTTGATAAGGCATACAAAGAAGGGGCAAATATTCTGATTCTTTCTGACCGGGATGTGGATGAGAACCGTGTGGCACTGCCTTCCCTCCTTGCAGTGGCAGCGGTACATAAACATCTGGTACAGACGAAGAAATGTACAGCCATGTCTTTGATCCTGGAATCCGGAGAACCAAGAGAAGTACATCATTTTGCGACTCTCTTAGGCTATGGTGCAAGTGCAGTCAATCCTTATCTTGCTCATGCGACCATTGGAGAACTGGTAAGCGAAGGACTTTTAAATAAAGATTATTATGCGGCAGTCAACGATTACGACCATGCGATTATCCAGGGAATCGTAAAGATTGCATCGAAAATGGGAATTTCTACGATTCAGTCTTATCAAGGCAGTAAGATATTTGAAGCCATCGGAATTTCAGAAGATGTGATTCAGAAATATTTTACAGGAACGGTGAGCAGAATCGGTGGAATTTCGTTGGAAGATATCGCAGCAAAGACGGATGAGCAGCATTCAAAGGCCTTTGACCCATTAGGCCTTCATACAGATCTGACACTTACCTCTATGGGGCGGCATAAAATGCGTGCCCAGGGAGAACAACACCGGTTCCATCCGCAGACGATTCATTTGCTGCAGCAGTCTACAAGAGAAGGGAATTACGAGACATTTAGAGAATATACAGAATTGATTGACGGAGAACAGACCGGATATTTAAGATCACTCATGGATTTCCGATATCCGGAACATGGAATTGATCTTTCAGAAGTAGAAAGTGAGATGGAAATTGTCAAAC
>JAUNDE010000085.1:1807-2934 GCA_030526265.1 Eubacteriales bacterium
AGCCATGTCCTATGGTTCTATTTCGGAAGAGGCCCATGAAGCGCTTGCAATCGCCATGAATCATCTTCACGGAAAATCCAATAGTGGAGAAGGCGGTGAAAGTGATGAACGCCTGGCATCTGCAGGAACAAAGCATGACCGAAGTTCAGCCATTAAACAGGTAGCTAGCGGAAGGTTTGGGGTGACGAGTAAATATCTGATCAGTGCCAAAGAAATTCAGATCAAGATGGCACAGGGGGCAAAACCTGGAGAAGGCGGACACCTGCCTGGTAAAAAGGTCTACCCTTGGATTGCAAAGACGAGACATTCTACACCAGGAGTAAGTTTGATCTCGCCACCGCCACATCATGATATTTATTCGATTGAAGATTTGGCGCAGCTGATCTATGATTTGAAAAATGCGAATAAGAACGCAAGGATTTCTGTAAAATTAGTATCTGAGGCAGGGGTAGGAACGGTAGCAGCCGGTGTGGCAAAAGCCGGGGCACAGGTGATTCTGGTATCTGGATATGATGGAGGTACAGGAGCAGCACCAATCAGTTCGATTCATAATGCCGGTCTTCCATGGGAACTTGGTCTTGCAGAAACACATCAGACCTTGATGATGAATGGACTTCGAAACCGGGTAGTCATTGAGACGGATGGGAAACTGATGAGTGGGCGTGATGTTGTCATTGCAGCACTTCTAGGAGCGGAAGAATTTGGATTTGCTACCGCACCACTGGTAACTCTTGGCTGTACCATGATGCGTGTATGTAATCTGGATACCTGTCCAATGGGAATTGCCACTCAGAACCCAGAGCTTCGGAAACGCTTCACTGGAAAACCGGAATATGTGGAGAATTTCATGTTATTTATCGCCAAACAGGTGAGAGAATACATGGCTAAATTAGGAGTACGTACCATGGATGAGCTGATTGGACGGACAGACCTTTTGAAGAAGAAAGAAAATCTTACAGGTACCGCAGCCAAAATCGATCTGAGCCGCATATTAAATACAAATATGAATACAGACCGCCAAAGCAATATGTTTCATCCAGAATGTGTTTATGATTTCCATCTGGAGGAGACAAAAGATGAAGCTGTTCTTTTAAAGAAGAAGGAAGTCCGTGATGCGATTGCTAAAG
>JAUNDE010000039.1 GCA_030526265.1 Eubacteriales bacterium
AAGGAACAGAAATTCAGTATTTTCAAGCTTTTGACTATTAATCAGCAGACACTATTTAATATAATAACATACCTTTTATATAAAATAACTTACTTATTACATAAAAATAGATTGCGCTTCACACGCAATCTCCGCGCGCGAGCGGGCTGCAATGCAGCATTTTCCATTCCGAGGGCTGCACATCGTCACACATAGTGTGTTTTATGTAACAGGGAGATTCCAGAGGAATTTCCTGTTACATAAAAAAGAGACCGGATAAACTCCGATCTCTTAATTAATCTTGTACATGGCGATTATTTCGCGTAATCTGTTACACGTGACTCACGGATAACATTTACCTTAATCTGTCCAGGATATTCTAACTCAAACTCAATCTGTTTTGAAATATCTCTAGCCAGTAATACCATATCTGCATCAGATACTTGCTCTGGAACTACCATAATACGAATCTCTCTACCTGCTTGAATTGCAAAAGATTTATCAACACCTTTGAACTGATTGCTGATATCTTCTAATTGTTTTAATCTGTTTGTATATGTTTCAATTGTTTCTCGTCTTGCACCAGGTCTCGCTGCCGAAATGGTATCTGCAGCCTGTACAACACATGCGATCAAAGTTTCCGGTTCTACATCACCATGATGAGATTCAACTGCATTAATAACAGTTGCTGATTCTTTGTATTTTCTACAAAGATCAACACCAATCTGAATATGAGACCCTTCCACATCATGATCAATAGATTTACCAATATCATGTAAAAGACCTGCCCGTTTTGCAAGTCGAACATCCAAACCAATTTCTCCAGCCAACAATCCTGACAGCTGGGCTACTTCGATAGAATGCTTCAAAGCATTCTGACCATAACTTGTTCTGAACTTCATACGACCCAGAAGTTTAATAAGTTCAGGATGTATTCCATGAACGCCAACTTCTAAAGCAGCAGCTTCTCCTTCTTCACGAATAATAGTGTCTACTTCTTTCTGTGCTTTTTCAACCATTTCCTCAATTCTTGCCGGATGAATACGTCCGTCAACAATCAATTTCTCAAGTGCGATTCTTGCAACTTCTCTTCTAATTGGATCAAATCCTGAAAGAACAACGGCTTCTGGTGTATCATCAATAATTAATTCAACACCTGTCATTGTTTCAAGAGTACGGATATTACGTCCCTCTCTACCGATAATTCGTCCCTTCATTTCATCACTAGGAAGCTGAACAACTGAAATCGTTG
This sequence comes from Eubacteriales bacterium, assembly GCA_030526265.1. Lineage (GTDB taxonomy): Bacteria > Bacillota > Clostridia > Lachnospirales > Lachnospiraceae > Claveliimonas. Next base: position 1,232 of record JAUNDE010000039.1, read on the forward strand.
TCTCTGCAACATGATCCGCGGCACATCTCTGAATAGCAGTAACGATATATTCTTTCGCTTTCTTTTCTGCTTCTTCTTTTGCCTGCGTTTCCAATTCCTTGATCATTTTTGCTGTGTCATGTTTCACATCATCTTCAACAGTTTTTAACAAATATTCTTTTGCTTGTTCGGAGGTAAGTCCTGAGATTCTTTCTAGTTCCTGTACTCTTTGTTTACTCAGCTCTTCCACTTTCGCTTCGCGCTGACGTAATTGTTCCTCTTTTGCTGTATAAGCCGCCTCTCGTCTTTCAATAGCATCTGACTTCTTATCTAAAGATTCTTCCTTGGATAAAACTCTTTTTTCATAACGCTGTAATTCTGCTCTTCTTTCTTTTGTTTCTTTTTCGAGCTCATTCTTTGTTCGAATAGATTCTTCTTTAATTTCCAAGAGAGATTCCTTTTTCTTAGCCTCAGCTGTCTTGACTGCATCATCAATGATTTCGCGTGCTTTTATTTCTGCATTTCCAATTTTAGAATCAGCATTCTTCCTCATACTGGAAATTGTCGCAAAACGGCTGATGATCGCTGCCAAAATAATTAAAACAATGGCAACAGCAATCACAATTCCTATTGGCACAGGAGCACCTCCTTATTAAATTTTCATTGTACAAATACAACGTTATAATTTTATAATTTTTTTACAAATATGTCAAGCATTCCACTCAGAAACTTGTATTACATGACGGATATCTTCGTAATGAAATCCTTTTCTGGCAAGTGCAGAATATATTTTCTGCAATTCTTTCTCTGACATATTCTCAGGACGGAATCTTTTTTTTCGAAGAAACTGTTCAATTGCCTGCACCGTATCTTCATTGCTATAACACTCTTCCATTGCATTCTCAATCATTTCAGAAGACAATCCTTTTGCTTTTAACAGGGAATACATTTCTTTTTTACTTTTTTTATTTTTCTTTGATTCTATAAAGTTTTTCGCAAAATTAAAATCATTCACGTATCCGAATGACTCTACATAACCAATAGTCTCATCTATGATATCCTCTTGATAACCATCATCTCTCAATTTTTTACATAGCTGATCCTTGGTGCGGTCCATATCAGTTAATAGTTGTAACGCTCTAAGTTTTGCCCGTTTTTTTATTATCTCATTTCTGATCTCTTCATAATCACATTCGGATAATTGTTCATTTTCTTTTATTCGATAACGAAACAGCTCGCTTTTTTTTAATACAAAAGCGAACTGTCCATCTAAATATACTTTAAATTTGGTACTTGTTTTATTCTCAATTTTCGTAACCAGCATTTTCGATTCCTATATAGATTATTCTTCGTCTTCCTCAGGCTCGCCGCCAATCTGGTAGTGGTTTCTTACTTTCTGTTCAATCTCTTCCATCATTTCAGGGTGTGATGAAAGGTACACTTTTGCATTTTCTCTTCCCTGCCCGATCTTTTCGCCATTGTAAGCATACCATGCGCCACTTTTGTTCACGATATTGATTTTGGCAGCAAGATCAAGTATATCTCCTTCTTTCGAGATACCTTTTCCAAACATAATATCAAACTCAGCTTCCTTAAACGGAGGTGCAATCTTATTCTTCACAATCTTAACGCGGACTCTGTTTCCAACCATTTCTCCGCTCTGTTTTAATGTTTCAATTCTGCGGACGTCCATACGAACAGATGCATAGAATTTCAAAGCACGTCCACCCGTTGTCGTCTCCGGATTACCAAACATAACTCCAACCTTCTCACGAAGCTGATTGATAAAAATGACAACACAGTTTGATTTGCTGATTACAGGAGTGAGTTTTCTGAGTGCCTGAGACATAAGCCTTGCCTGAAGTCCCACATGAGAATCTCCCATATCACCTTCAATCTCCTGTTTAGGTACCAATGCAGCAACAGAGTCAACAACAATAATGTCCATTGCTCCGGAACGAACCATTGTCTCTGTAATTTCTAACGCCTGATCTCCGCTGTCCGGCTGCGAAATATATAATTCGTCTATATCAACACCAATATTTTTTGCATATACAGGGTCAAGGGCATGCTCTGCATCAATAAAGCCTGCAATTCCGCCTCTTTTTTGTACTTCAGATATCATATGTAATGCGACCGTTGTCTTACCACTTGATTCCGGACCATAAATCTCAATCACACGTCCCTTTGGAACTCCACCAAGCCCTAATGCCAGATCAAGGCTCAATGATCCTGTAGGAACCGTTTCTACTGCTACATGTGCAGCCGGGTCTCCTAGCTTCATTACTGTTCCTTTTCCGAAATCTTTCTCTAACTGGGCAATTGCCGCATCTAATGCTTTTTTCTTATCATCAATAGCCATGTTATACTCTCCTTGTTATCGAACGCCTGTTCGTATTCTGTAATTATACTATTATACATGAGTTGAAATGTCAATATCTTTATTCACTTTTTCTGTATTATTTTTTAAACGCCATGAAATTTATGTAAACATAATAAAACAGGCTGTGATAATTGTCAATCACAGCCTGCCAAATATTCTGATTAATATTTTTCTACAACTTCTCCCTGACGTTTATAGATGCTGTTTGCAGGTACAACTCCTCTGACAGAGGATAATGGATAGATATTTGAATGTGCACCGATCACGCTTCCCGGATTCAGAACAGAACCACATCCAACCTCAACTCCGTCTCCGATCATTGCTCCGAATTTCTTGATTCCGGTCTCAATATTACCATTTGAAGTCTTTACTACGACAAGTTTTTTATCCGATTTAACATTTGAAGTAATCGAACCGGCACCCATATGTGCTTTATATCCCAGAATGGAATCTCCAACATAATTATAATGCGGTACCTGTACTTTATTGAACAGGATTACATTTTTAAGCTCTGTCGAATTTCCGACAACAGCTCCCTCACCAACAATCGCATTCGAACGAATAAAGGCACAATGTCTGACTTCGGCATTTTTACCAATAATTGCCGGTCCATGAATGTAGGCACTTTCAAATACTTTTGCAGATTTTGCAATCCACACATCCTCTCCAATTTTGTCATATTCATCCTCCGAAAGTGTTTCTCCGAGCTTTCTGATAAATTCACCAATCTTAGGAAGTACTTCCCAAGGATAAGTCACTCCATCAAAAATATCTCTTGCGATTGTTTCTTCCAGTGTATAAAGTTCACTTACTTTTAATTGTTCCATCTTTCTTTCCTTTCATACCACATTATTTATTCTTTTCATTATGTGATTTTTTATAAAACTGAGAAGCATAATCATAGCATCTGCGCAATTCACTCTGATTATTTAATCCCAAAACTCCCTGTGTTCTGGATATAATAAACTTTTCAAGTTTTATCATATACTCTTCATCTGTAATCTGACCCTCCGCAACATAATTAAGTCCCTTTTCCCAGCTTGCGGTCAATTCAGGATTAAGCAGCGATCTGATCGAATGATTTACTACATCATAGATCATTTCTCCTTCCAAAGCAGGAGTTACGACTTGAGTTTTCTTATTCAGCATCAAATATTTGTTGTTAAACAATTTCTTTAAGATTTCACCGCGTGTTGCACTTGTTCCTATACCAGAACCTTTTATCTGTGCACGCAGTTCTTCATCTTCAATCAGCTGACCTGCATTCTCCATTGCCAGGATCAGGGATCCCGAGTTATATCTCTTTGGAGGAGATGTCTTTCCTTCTTTCGTTTCAAAACTATACACAGGAAATTCCATACCTTTTCGAATCGTCTGAATCATTTGAAACATTTCCTGATTTGCATTTTCATCAGAAGAATCTTCTTCATATCCTTCAGGAGATGTACTTGATTTATCATTCTTTTTTGATCCCGGAACACCTGTAACTTTGAAATATCCTTCTTCTGCAAGCATTTTCAGATTTGAAAAAAACTTTTCACTTCTCACACTGCTGACGATCGACACTTTCTGATAAACCGCAGGTGGATAAAAAATACTAAGGAAGCGTTTGACAATGAGATCATATACTCGTGCAGACAGTGAAGATACACTCTTCAAAGCACCAAGTCCCTGACCGGTGGGAATGATTGCATAATGATCCGTAATCTGGCTATCCTTGACGTATCTTGTCTTAGCAAGACCTTTATAGCTTCCCATTTGAACGATATCATTCAAATATGGAACAACTGCATCATATTTCATAAGTCCGTTCAAATTTTTATGTATTTCTTTGGCAACGGCTGTAGACAATACTCTTGCATCCGTTCGTGGATATGTGACTAATTTCTTTTCATATAACTCCTGAACAATGCGAAGTGTTTCATCAGGACTGATTTTAAATCTTTTTGAACACTCGTTTTGTAATTCAGCGAGATTAAATAATAATGGTGGGTTTTTCTTTTCTTTCTTTTTTTCTATCGAATCTATTTTACATTTGACTGGTTTTGATTCCATTAAATAATGGATTAATTCATCTGCATCTCGTTTTTCTTTAAAACCATTCTCTTTATACAGCTTCGGAGATTGGAAATAGTTACTCCCTTCAACTGCTTTCCATTCACCTTCTAACATCTGTCCATTAAGATCAATCCGATCAATTACTCGATAAAATGGTGTTTCTACAAATTCACGTATTTCTCGTTCTCTTCTTACAACCATACCCAGTACACATGTCATGACACGTCCGACTGATATCACAGAATACTTTTTGTTTAAATAACTTGAAATACTATTACCATACTTTAATGTGAGAAGTCTGGAAAAATTAATACCGATCAGATAATCTTCTTTAGCTCTCAAATAAGCTGAAGCGCTCAGATTATCATATTCCGACAGATCTTTTGCTTCCCGGATACCACGTAATATTTCCTCTTCCGTCTGAGAGTCAATCCAGACTCTTTTACGAATTTTCCCTTTAACACCTGACATCTGTTCTACAAGGCGATAAATATATTCTCCTTCTCTTCCCGAGTCGGTACATACATAAATCACATCAATATCCGAACGATTCAAAAGCTTCGATACAATTTTGTATTGTTTTGAAACACTCTGAATCACTTCATATTTAAATTCTTCAGGCAAAAAGGGCAAAGTATCCAAACTCCATTTTTTATATTTTTCATCATATACTTCCGGATAACTCATTGTAACAAGATGCCCTACACACCACGTTACAACAGCATCATCCGTTTCCAGATATCCATCTTTGCGGCTGGTTCGCAAATGTAATGCTTTTGCGAACTCTTGTGCAACACTTGGTTTCTCCGCAATATAGAGCACTTTCCCCATATATTTCTCCAATTTCTATTTTTTAATCAATTTCAAAAGCATTTGAAAGAGTGATGGCCTTTCAGAATCTTTTACAATTCTCTCAACATTCATAGCTTCATGCATAAATATCTCCTGTGCATGGATCTGCCGTCCACCTTGTTCTTTTTTAACATATATTCCATCACTTTTCAATTCACGAATTTTTACATTATCATTTAGCATAACATTAAGATAATGGTTAATCTGTTTCTTAATATCAGGATCAAAAATCGGGCATGCTACTTCAACACGTTTTTCTGTGTTTCGTGTCATCATGTCAGCTGAACCGATATAAACTTTTTGGTCACTTCCTGTTCCAAAACTAAAAATACGAGAATGTTCCAGATATCTTCCCACTATACTTGTCACCCTCAAATGGTCTGTATATCCATCTACACCAGGCAAAATACAGCAAATACCTCTCACCTGAAGATCGATCTTAACTCCTGCCTGTGAAGCCTCACAGACTTTCCTGATAAAATCAATGTCCGTGAGAGAATTCATTTTCATAATAATTCTTCCATGATCACCTTTTTTGATTTCCTCATCCATCATAGACAGGATTGATTTTTTTAAGCTTACAGGAGAAACAAGCAAATGTCTGTACTCCCCTTCTAAATTACCGATTGCCATATTTTTGAAAAATGTTGCGGCATCTTCTCCAATTTCCTGATTCGATGAAATAAGCGAAAGATCAGTATACATTGCTGCAGTCTTTTCATTATAATTTCCAGTACCGATCTGTGTGATATACCTGATATCACTGCGTGTTCGATATGTGATCAGACAAATTTTCGAATGAACTTTATAACCTTCAAATCCATAAATAACACGGCAGCCGGCTTCTTCGAGACGTTCTGACCAGTATATATTATTTTGCTCATCAAACCTCGCGCGAAGCTCGATCAGCACCGTTACCTCTTTCCCATTTTCTGCAGCAGCACAAAGATACTCTACTAATCTTGCTTTTTTTGCAAGACGGTATATCGTGATCTTAATCGTAAGAACATTTGCATCATAAGCAGCTTCCTTGATCAGAGAAAGAAACGGATCCATGCTTTCATATGGGTAATACAGAAGCAAATCTTTCTTTTTCACGTAGATCATTACATTTCCATCCAAAACATGCCTTGAAGTCTGTGGTAAAAATGGTTGATCTGTCAATGAACGCTTCATAGCATCAGGCAAATTTCCGGCAATTGTAAAAATATAAGAAAGTTTCATTGGAACTTTTGTTCTAAAAATCTGTTCCTTTTTTATTTTAAATCTATCGCAAAAATATTTTTCATTTTCAGGTGAAAGCTTTTCTGCCGTTTCAAGACGCACTACCGCCATTTTCCTTCTTTTATGGAGTGTTTTTTTCATACGATTTCTGAAATCCTCATTCACCTCAAAAGCTTCATCATCCGGGTGAACATCTGCATTTCTCGTTACACATATATAATTACGATCTGACAAAGTGTATTTTGAAAAAATCATATCCAAAAATTCAAGGATTACCTTTTCAACACGTATATATCGAATATCATGCCCCGGAAGATATACGATATCGGATATATAATCCGGTACGGGAACAATACCCAATAAATTGTCCTGTTTATTTCCTTTTCCGCCCTGTTTTAAACGATTTTGTGGTTTCAAAGTAACCGTAACATATATTTTTTTATTTAACAAATGCGGGAAAGGATGATTCGAATCCACTATTTGAGGTGAAAGAACCGGAAGAATCTGTTCTTTGAAGTATTTCTTAACAAATTTCTTTTCAGACTGTTCCAGTTCTTTATAATCAAGTCCACACACACCGTATGGTGATAACTGTTTTTTAATCTCAAAATATGTTTTGTCTCTTTCTTTATAGAGAGGTGCAACGGCTGAGTAGATTGCATTCAATTGTTCTGTAGGGGTCATTCCAGACCTGGAATCAACAGATTTCGGATCAGTAACAGCCATATCATACAGACTTCCAACTCTTATCATAAAAAACTCATCCAGATTACTTGTAAAAATTGCCACAAACTTCATTCGCTCCAAAAGCGGAACTGCAGGATCTCTGGCTTCTTCAAGCACTCTCTGATTAAATTTCAACCATGATAATTCTCTGTTTTGCGTGTATAGTAAAACATCCTTCTTCATATGAAACGCTCCTTAATGTTGAATCCACACATTTTCAAAACCAGTTCCTATGATCAGAAAATTGGTAACTGACATCATTTCCATTTTACTGTATTATATAATGTTTTACACCTGTTTTCCATAATTAATTCAAAGTGAAGTTTTCTTATATTCAAACCGTAACATCCTTATATTTTGTATAATTTTGTAGGAAACAAAAAAAGGAAAAGACCTCTTTCATTGTTGAAAAAGGTCTTCAGATCATTTATTTTGCTGTGATAAATCCCTTAGCAGTCAATGTCTCGGCACAGAGTACTGCACCACCGGCAGCACCGCGAATCGTGTTATGAGAAAGTCCGATAAATTTATAATCATACATGCTGTCTTCACGGAGACGTCCGATTGATACTCCCATTCCGTTTTCATAATCTACATCAAGAGTAACCTGTGGACGATTATCTTCTTCAAGATACTGAATGAACTGTTTTGGAGCACTTGGAAGTTCTGCTTCCTGTGGAAATCCTTTGAAGTCTTTTAAAGACTGAATCAACTGTTCTTTTGTAGGTTTCTTCTCAAAATTAATGAATACAGCTGCTGTATGTCCGTTCAGAACAGGTACACGGATGCACTGGCATGTAATTTTAGGAAGATCTGCTTTAACAATCTCACCATTTTCAACTCTGCCAAGTACACGTAGTGGCTCCTGTTCACTCTTTTCTTCTTCTCCGCCAATGTAAGGAATAATATTTTCAACCATTTCCGGCCAATCCATGAATGTTTTTCCGGCTCCTGAAATTGCCTGATATGTAGTTACAACAAGTTCTTTTGGACCGAATTCTTTCCATGCTGCAAGACATGGAGCATAGCTCTGGATTGAACAGTTTGGTTTTACAGCGATGAAACCTCTTGTTGTTCCGAGGCGTTTTTTCTGAGAAGAAATCACATCAAAGTGATGTGGATTGATCTCCGGAACTACCATTGGAACATCCGGTGTCCATCTGTGTGCACTGTTGTTTGAAACCACAGGGGTCTCAGTCTTAGCATATTCTTCCTCAATTGCACGAATTTCATCTTTAGACATATCTACTGCGCTGAATACAAAATCAACTGTAGATGCAACTTTTTCTACTTCATTCACATTAAGAACGATGAGATTCTTGACTCCTTCCGGCATAGGTGTCTTCATTTTCCATCTTCCACCTACTGCTTCTTCATAAGTTTTTCCTGCTGATCTTGGGCTTGCGGCTACTGTAACCACTTCAAACCAAGGATGATTTTCAAGAAGTGAAATAAATCTCTGTCCTACCATTCCTGTTGCTCCAAGAATACCTACTCTTAATTTCTGTTCCATTTCTTTTCCCTCACTATCTGTCATATTCTCTTAAGTACTGTTTATATATTTTGATTACTTCACGCATCGCACTTTTACCCGGTGCACCGATTGTAACCCTTTTATTCACACAAGTTTCCATACTGATCGCATCATAGATATCCTCTTCGAAAACAGGTGAAATCTTTTTAAACTCTTCCAGTGTCATATCGTCAAGTGCAATATTCTTTTCGATACAATAAAGAACAAGCTGACCTACGATACCATGTGCATCCCTGAAAGCTACTCCGTGATTTACAAGGTAATCAGCTGCGTCTGTTGCATTTGTAAACCCATTCTTTGCACTTGCCTCCATGTTAGCTGTTCTGAACTGCATTGTTGAAATCATTCCCGTAAAAAGCGCTATACAGCCTTTGACATTATCGATCGCATCAAAAGCAATCTCTTTGTCTTCCTGCATATCTTTATTGTAAGCAAGAGGAATTCCTTTCATTGTTGTGAGAAGCGAATGAAGTGCTCCATACACTCTTCCAGTCTTACCACGAACAAGCTCAGCAATATCAGGATTCTTTTTCTGGGGCATAATACTGCTTCCTGTGCTGTAACTATCATCGATCTCAACAAATCTGTATTCGTTTGAGTTCCAGATAATAATCTCTTCACAGAAGCGGCTGAGATGCATCATGATCATTGAGAGCGCTGACAAAAGTTCGATCAAATAATCTCTGTCAGACACACCATCCATACTGTTTAAAGTAGGACCATCGAATCCCAGAAGCTTTGCTGTATATTCTCTGTCGAGAGGATATGTAGTGCCAGCCAGAGCGCCAGACCCAAGAGGACATGTATTCATTCTCTTATAAATATCTGTCATTCGCTCATGATCTCTCTTAAACATCTCAAAGTAAGCACCTAGATGATGTGCCAATGTGATAGGCTGTGCCTTTTGAAGATGAGTAAATCCCGGCATGATCGTTTCTGTGTGCTCATCCATGATTACAAGAATTGAATGAAGCAGTTCCTTCAAAAGAGCATCAATCTGAGTGATCTCATCCCTTGTATAAAGCTTCATATCAAGTGCCACCTGATCGTTTCTGCTGCGTCCTGTATGTAATTTCTTACCTGGATCGCCGATACGATCAATCAGAGTCGCTTCAACAAAACTGTGAATATCTTCATACTTCTCTGAAATTTCCAGTTTCCCTTTTTCAACATCATCCAGAATTCCTTCTAAACCTCCGATGATCTTTTCTTTTTCGATCTCTGTCAGAATTTGCTGTTTTGCAAGCATCATCACATGTGCTATACTGCCTTTAATATCCTGAGCATAGAGCTTTTTGTCAAAAGAAATAGATGCATTAAAATTGTATACCAACTGGTCCGTTTCTTTTGTAAAACGGCCACCCCACAGCTGTGCCATTCTATATCCCTCTTTCTAACTAAATATAAAATTTTAAATTCAGTGTATTATAATACCATATTTCCTTGCGAATGAAAAGTATTTCTTCTTTTTGATTCTTCAAAAGAATAAACACAGCCACAATAATCCTGTCTGTATAATCCATACTCATTCGAAAGTTCAACAGATCTTTTATACCCGTTTTTCTTCTTAAAGTCAGAGCACAGATAATTGACCCCGTATTCCTCTGATATTTTTTCTCCGATTTCATTTAATTTATCTGCTTTTTTCAATGGGCTGATACTGAGTGTTGTTGTGAAATAATCAAATCCAAGCTTCTTCGCAATTTTCGCAGATTCTCTCAGACGCAGCTCATAGCATTTCATACAGCGTTCTCCGCCCTCCGGTTCGGATTCGAGTCCTCTTGCAATCTTATAAAATGATTCCTGATCATAATCTCCTGCGATGAAATGAATGGGATTTTTCTTTGGCAGATCCTCGATCAAACGTTTTTGTTCCTCAGTTCTTTTCGTGAATTCATGTTCAGGAAAAATGTTTGGATTATAATAAAAAACTGTTATTTCAAAATATTTATTCAGATATTCTAATACATAGCTGCTGCACGGTGCACAGCAACTGTGCAGTAAAAGCCTGGGAATTTTTTCTTCCCTGGAAATCGATTCCAGTTTCTTTTCAAGTACCTTTTGATAATTCAAAATGATTCATCCTTTCATTTCATCATTTTCAGATAATTATTGCAGCTTTAAGTCACTTTCCTTTAGTCATTTAGTATATGATATTTATTCTCTCACCGCAAGCACTCTTTGACAGACTTTTCATAAACTATTTATATATTTCTATTCAGGAAGATCCGTTCACAAAAGTGTAATCAGCACATCTAATATAATTAACATTGAATAAAAGGGGGCTTTATAAAATGTCGAATACAATTCTGGAATTAAAAAATATACATTTTGCATACCACAATATGGAAGGTGAAACACCGGCTCTAAATAATATTTCCTTTATGATGAATGAGGGAGAATTCGTTGCTATTGTCGGGCCTTCCGGATGCGGAAAATCAACACTTCTCTCTATCATATCAGGTCTGCTTATGCCAGAATCAGGTTCTGTTCTGATAAAAGGAAAAGAACTCAAAAACAGTACAACTAATATAGGATATATGCTTCAGCATGATCAACTGTTTGAATGGAGAACTATTTACCATAATGTAATATTAGGACTTGAGATCCAGCATATGCTTTCAACAAAAACAGTAACAAAAGCTCATGAATTACTGGAAACATATGGACTAAAACAGTTTGAATCCGCAAAACCTTCCGAATTATCCGGAGGAATGAGACAACGAGCAGCTCTTGTACGGACTCTTGTCCTGGAACCTGAAATTCTTCTTTTAGACGAACCATTCTCAGCACTTGATTATCAGACACGACTGCTTGTCGGTGATGATATAGGGCAGATCATAAAAAAAGAGAAAAAATCAGCTCTTCTTGTAACACACGATCTTTCCGAAGCCATTTCACTTGCTGATCGAATTATTATTCTCACCGAACGGCCGGCTATGATAAAAAAAATTGTCCCGATCCAGTTTGATCTGACACAGGATACGCCTTTAAACAGACGAAACACAGAACACTTCAAAGATTATTTCAACTTAATCTGGAAGGAGCTTGGTAATGATGAATAACCTTTCTAAAGAACAAAAAAAATTTCTGGAATCAAAAAAGAAACACAAACGGGTTGTCAGTATCTCTCAATTTTTAATCTTATGTTGTTTTTTGTTTCTGTGGGAATATACTGCAAATATTGGAATTCTTGATTCCTTTATCTTCAGCAGTCCTTCGAGAATTTCACTATGTTTTCTGGAACTACTCTCAGAAGGTGTGATAACAGAACATATACTTGTAACATTATTTGAAACCATCATCAGCTTTTTGCTTGTCATATTGATCAGCATTGTATTCACAATTCTTCTATGGCTCAGTCCCAAATTATCTGAGGTATTAGATCCATATCTTGTTGTATTAAACAGCCTTCCAAAGTCAGCGCTTGCCCCTCTGCTCATTGTCTGGCTCGGTGCAAACGAAAAAACAATCATTGTCGCAGGTATGTCAGTTGCCATATTCGGCAGTATCTTAAGCCTGTATACCTCTTTTTCAATTGTCGATCCTGAAAAAATCAAACTTATATACACACTACAGGGGAATCGATTTCATGTACTAACAAAAGTTATCCTGCCGTGCAGTATTCCTGCCATCATCAATATCATGAAGGTGAATATTGGACTTTGTCTTGTAGGAGTTGTTATCGGCGAATTCCTTGCCGCAAAACGCGGGCTCGGATACCTGATCATATACTCAAGTCAGGTCTTTAAAATGAACTGGCTGCTACTTGGAATCGTACTTCTATGTATCATGGCAATATTCTTATACACGTTGATCAATCTCCTGGATCGCTGGTGCAAAAAACGATTCTGAGAATAGAAAAGCAGCTGCATTACACAGCTGCTGTTACATATTTCTATTATAAATCATTTAACACATCCATAATCTCAAGCATCCCATTATCACTATATTCAAAGAATGTCTCGACCTTTTCCTTTTTCGTCGCGTCATAACACTCCGGGCCTTCCCATATCGTCAATTTAAATCTCTTTTCCGATGTATCCTCTTCCACGTATTTTTCAATACGATAATTCATCTTACCCTTGCTTCCATTGAACTTTGCCTTTTCATAAAAAAGCATAGGGAATAAGTGCTCTCTTGTTATCATATCTGCTTTCCCCATTCGTTGTAATAAAAAAAGACCCATCGGATCTTTTTATTAATATAAAAAGCTGGAAATCGGACTTGAACCGACGACCCCTTCATTACGAGTGAAGTGCTCTACCGACTGAGCTATTCCAGCATTTCGTGACTGAAAAACAACCACTACCTTATTATATATGATTTTACAAATTATGCAAGTCTTTCTTTACGTTTACGTCCATTTTATGATATGGAATTTCAATTCCGGCATCATCATATGCGTATTTGATGTTTTCAAGCATTTTCCATCTGGCAGTCCAGTAATCTTCTGTTTTTACCCATCCACGCATGCCAAGGACCACACCGTCATCTCCTAGTTCGCTCACATATACTTTTTGCTCCATATCATTGTCAATCAATTCATCTTCATGCATCAGATCTGACAGTATCTTTTTCGCCAATTTAATATCTGATTCATACGAAATGCTGACTTCCAGGATCAGATTCCGCTTATTCATATGTGTGATATTAACAAGACTGCTGCTTGTTAACATCGAATTTGGCATGATCACAATTTTATTGTCTACTGTTGCAAGTTTTGTATAGAACATTTGAATCTCTTTTACAGTTCCTTCATTTCCCTGTGAATTTTCAATAATGTAATCACCTACCACAAATGGTTTCAACAGAAGAATCAATACACCACCTGCAAAATTCGAAAGACTTCCCTGCAAGGCCAGACCAACTGCAACGCCGGCGGAAGCAATGATAGCAGCCACAGAAGCCGGATCGACACCAAATTTTGTGACAATAGTAAAAATAAGCACTGCATATAAAACAAATCTCAGCAGAGAATCAATAAATTGTTCTACACCTTTGTCTACAGTCGATTTTTCCAATGTTTTTCTCACAATTTTACGTATCCATTTTATAATCAATCTTCCAAGAATAAAAAATAAGATTGCCAGAAACACTCTAAAAGCAAAACCAATCAGGGAAGGGATATTGTTCTGAATATATTGTAAGAGTGCATTTACCTCTTCAGTTGTCTGTTGTGTTGTTTCTATTACTTCTTCCATAAGAATCTTCCTTCCACAAAATTATTCCTTTAATGCCAGAAAAGCACTTAAATTTCCTCTGTTAAATCCGGTTATTCGATGCGAAAACAATACATCGGGATTGCAGCATGTACATACATTTGTGACGGCAATATTTTTCGGACGAATACCTGATTCAAGGAAATTAATTTCATTTGCTCTCCATAAATTCAGTTGATATTTCCCGTTTTCTTTCTTATAAAATAAAGAATCCCAGTCATTTTCATCGTAAGCATTTTTAAACTGTTCAATTACATCATCGCTGACTTCATAGCAATCCTGACAGATAGATGGTCCAACAGCTGTTATCATATCCTGTGGATCACATCCGAATGTTTCTTCCATTTTTTTGATCGTCACATTTGCCATTTTATTCACGGTTCCCCTCCAGCCGGAATGACTTAATCCAACTACTTTTCGCACAGGATCCACAAAATAAAGAGGAACACAATCCGCATAAAATGTAACAAGACACAGACCCGGAGAACTTGTGATCATACCATCCGTCTCGCCCAATACTTCACCAAAATTTTCTTCCGTAACAACTGCAACATTTGTCGTGTGAGTCTGATTCGTAAATACCATTTTTTCAACATCAACACCTATCGCATTTGCAATACGTCTCTTATTCTCTCGCACCGCTTCCGGATCATCTCCACGATTCGTGCTGATATTCATAGAAGCACAATGCCCTTTGCTTACTCCTCCAAGTCTGGTTGAAAAACCATGATTCACAATTCCTGTGTTCTCCAGTATCGGATACGAAAGGAAAGGAACACCATCCCTTTCATTTTCATCCAGTATATTCATTTTATTTTTATATACAATCTTCATTCTTACTACCTCATTTTCAGAACATCTGTTATCCCAAATAGAAAAATGCATTCTTAAAATGTTTAATCTCTGTTTGAGCAGAATTATCTTTTCCGCCCAGAATGCCGATCACATCAAACCTGCATGGCATCTGTGTACATCGATGCGTTGTAATATAAAATAGTGCACACTTTGACAACACCTTCTGCTTCCTGTAATCCACTGCTTCAGATGGCATTCCTTTCGAATTATCAGACCGATATTTCACTTCACAAAAAACAAGATAGTTGCCGTCCTTCGCAATAATGTCTATCTCTCCGGCTTTACATCGATAGTTAAACTGCAGAATATTATAGCCTATCGATTCCAGATATCTTCCTGCAATCTGTTCGTAAAATGTACCTACTTTTCGATTGTTTTGATTCTTCTCGCTTTTGCGCAAGCAATCTCCTTTCCAACTGATTTCTTATTACTCACACTTAAAAAGCGGGAGTCTTTTTCGGCTGAAATAAATCAGATATAATTCTTAATGAAGCTCATTCGGTGAATCGGACACGGTCCCAGTTCTTTCAATCCTTCAATATGAGCTTTTGTTCCATAACCTTTATTGCTGGCAAAACCATACCCCGGGAACTCCTCATCAAACTGAACCATCAAACGATCTCTCGTCACTTTAGCAATAATACTTGCAGCTGCAATAGATACACTTTTCGCATCTCCTTTGATAATCGGAACCTGTTTTATATCAACTTCCGGAATTGTCACCGCATCATTCAGAAGAAGATCAGGAGCAACACGAAGCTTTCCTATAGCAATCCTCATAGCTTCATAAGTTGCCTGTAGAATATTGATCTCGTCAATTCTCTCAGGACTTACCATTCCAATTCCTGTGGCAACCGCTTCCTCCATGATCGCATCGTAAAGCAGTTCTCTCTTTTTTTCTGACAATTTTTTTGAATCATTCAGATAAAGAATCGGATGATCTTTTGGTAATATTACGGTAGCAGCAACAACAGGTCCGGCAAATGGTCCTCTTCCAACTTCATCGATACCACAAATGGCCTGAAAATCAGCATATTTTTTCTCATATATACTCATTTCTTCTGTTCTTGCGATCTCTTTGGCAAGTTTTTCCTGCTGTTTCCTTATTTTTTCTTCTTCACGTTTATTCATGTTTGATAACTCCCATTGTTTTAAACGGATATATTCTAACCCAGGCTCGACCTATCAGATCATCCCTGGTCAAGACACCTACACTTGGATCCCTGCTGTCAGAGCTATGATTCCTGTTATCACCGAGTACAAAATATTCATTTTCTCCAAGAATAACAGGTTCTGATGCAATTCCACCAAATTCCATCACTTCCGCTCCATATATATCACTCTCCAGCAATTCACCGTTGATATATACATATCCGTCTTTCACCTGAACAGTCTCACCAGGAAGGCCGATAATTCTCTTGATATAGTATGTATCTTCCTCGTACTCATACGGGAATACAATGATATCAAATCTTTCCGGATCATGAAATCTGTATGAAAGTTTCTCAACGATCAACTGATCCCCATTCTGAAGCGTATTCTCCATCGATTGACCGCGAACGCTTGTTCTCTGACCCACATACGTAATGATGAGATACGTAAGTGCCACAATGATCAGAATATATATGACCCACCCGAGCAGTTCACGAAACACGCTCGCCTGTTTCTGTTCTTTTTTCTTTTCTGTCATACTTAGCGCCTCCCTTTTTATGAATCACACTCACGAACAGGTTCTTCCAGTGTCATTCTTCCAAGTCTTCCGGATCGAAAATCGTCCAACAAAAGTGTTGCCGCTTTCAATGTATCCAATTCATTTCCTCTGACAAGGCAATGTCTACTTTCTGCTATTTCTCGAAGGCATTCAAACGCATCACCAGTCTCTTCTATTTCGTATTTATCACTCAAAACTCCCGGATATGCATTCACTGCAAATTTAATGAATTCTGTACCCAGTTCTTCTATATTGAGAATCTCATCTTTGATTGATCCAATGAATGCAAGCTTCAAACCAACGCTCTGATCTTCAAACTTAGGCCAGAGAATACCCGGCGTATCCAGCAATTCCACATTCTTATTAATTCTTATCCACTGCTTTCCTTTTGTTACACCAGGTTTATTTCCGGTTTTGGCAGCGGCTTTTCCGGCAATGGAATTAATAAAAGTAGATTTCCCAACATTCGGAATTCCAACGACCATCGCACGTACCGGTCTGTTTAAGATCCCACGTTTTCTATCTCTCTCGATTTTTTCTTTACATGCTTCACGAATCACATTTTGAATCGATTTAATACCGCCTCCCTTTTTTGAATTGACCATCACACAGGAAAATCCCTTATTTTCAAAATAAGATACCCATTCCTCATTACGTCTGCTGTCTGCAAGATCGGATTTATTTAAAAGAATTAATCTTGCCTTATTCTTACTAAGCTCATCGATATCCGGGTTTCTACTGCTTAATGGCATTCTTGCATCAACCAGCTCGATGACCAGATCGATCAGTTTCATATTTTCCTGCATCATACGTTTTGCTTTTGTCATATGACCAGGATACCACTGAAAATACATAGTTACCTCCCAAATAATCTATTCTATAAAAATCCAAACCGTGATATAGGAGAAATGACAAACCATGCTTTTCCGTAAATGTATTTTCTTTTTACATTTCCAACATCAGCCATACGACTGTCTTCACTCTTTTCTCTAACATCACCAAGGACAAAGTATTCGTCTCCATTCAATTCTATTTTTTCAGTTATAATACCCACATCATTAACAGGAGTCGACTCATATTCTTCTTGAAGTTTCTCTCCGTTAATGTAGATGTTTCCTTCCAAAAATTCAATCGTCTCACCCGGAAGACCAATGACTCTTTTTATATAATAATGAGAATTTTCATTGCCTTTTGGTTTGAATACAATCAGATCCCCTCGCTTTGGAGAACTCGTATTATATACAAATCGATTCACAAGGACAACATCTCCATTATTAAGACGCGGATTCATAGAATCTCCAACTGCACTTACTCTCTGTCCAAAATAGCAGACAAACACATATGCTAACAAAACTGTGATCAATATCTTAAAAATCCAGGAAGAAACAAGCTTCAACTTACTGAAATTAATTGACTCTTTCCAGTTAATATCGCGTAATCTTTTTTTCTTTTTATGCCTTTTGGCAGGCTTCTTTCTGGGAATCGTCTTTCTAACTTCTTTTTCTTTTTTTAAACAAATATTGATCTTTTTCTTATTTCTTGTTTTAATACTCGAAGATTTTTTCCTCATTATGAACTCTGGCATTTGATCCCTCCGTTCATCAAATATAAAAGATAAGATTAAATTATTATATCATAAAAAATCAGGGACAAGTACATATTTGTATTTGTCCCTTCATTCTTGTTACTATTTTACTAACTCTTTAACCTTAGCAGCTTTACCAACACGATCTCTTAAGTAGTTAAGTTTTGCTCTTCTTACTTTACCTCTACGAACAACTTCTACTCTTTCAACGTTTGGTGAATGCAATGGCCATGTTTTTTCAACACCTACACCGTTAGAGAATTTTCTAACTGT